>JBGSJT010000375.1:0-12780 GCA_041741715.1 Pirellulaceae bacterium
AAGCTGTCGCACAACTCGAAGAACTCCTACCCAATCCCTAACAACAACTTCCGGGGATGATTGACCATCATCCCCATTTTCACAGCCACAAACGGCCACTCAAAATGAGGCTAACACGGCCAAATAACTTGAGACTTGGCAGATAGCCTTGCCGATCTACATTGGCGTCCGTGAATGCTCCTTTGGCATGCCCGAACAACTCTGATTCGATCAGCGTAGGTGCGATCGCCGATAAATTGAGACCTACAAAACTGTCTGCATAGTCCGCAACAAACTTTCGTTTCCTCGAATCAAATTCGACAAAACGAGAATAGGCGATCGACTGGGCAACCAATTCCTTGCCGGTGCCTGATGGCCCCGTAATCAGCGTCGTAACGTCGCTCATGTAACGATACAGCGAGCGCATGTAACAACGCATATCGTGCGTAAAAACTGACTGCCAGATTGCAGCCCGCAACCGGGCTGTAGCCATGGAAGGCCCTACGATGTGCCTAAAGATGTGGAAGAAGGCGCGTTCTAACTGAAACAGTCCTGCAAAGAATATCTTGATCTAGATTTGACGGTAGTTTTCTCTCTGGTAGGTCAAGGAACTGTTGGAAGTCTTTCACGAAAGAATCATAGCAATCGAGAATATCACGATCGGTCCTGGGGCAGAAACTGACCACCGGCAGATCTAGGGTCATGCTCACATATCGCTCGTAGAGTTGGTAGAGCACAAGGTTCTCGTAAACCTCCAACTCGCGCTCTGCAGCGGGCTCTTGGGCGCGCAGCTTCTCAAGCATCTTGACCAACAGTTGCCCTGACCGCTCGCGTAGCGCCGACACATTGGGGAACATATCGCTCATTGAGCAATCGGAGCGATACTGCAGGAAGGGTTCGAAGCGCACGAAGTCCTTGCCTAACGCTTGCTTCTCCAACTCGATACGCTCGGGCAAAAAGGGATTGACATAACCAATGCCCGCGATCGCTTCAGCGACCCGCCATTCGTTTGCAGACAAAAGAGACATTAGCGGATCCTGGTGGTGCAGAAATTGTCGCTCGGGGATACGCGCATTGTACCATCGCTTTGCGTCCAAATATGCGGTAGCGCCGCGCAATCGAACTCAAAGTCTAATCAGTGAACGCCTTAGGTCGCTTCTCGAATCCGTGGTACGCCAATTGCCGAGGAGGAAATCGGTACTGGCTGTTTCCCCTTTTAAGAGATGATTACAATTCGCATCACATGACTACTGCGGCCTGCCAACTCCGCGCTCGATTGAGTATGGAAGGATCAAAAATGAGCATTGCCTGTTGTTTCCGAACGCATGGGAGAGGTGCACGCTATTTGATGTGAATTTCCAGCCGACAAACATGAATGCCAGCGAACTGGACCAAGGCTTTCACTCGCTGGTGGAACGGCTCTATTACAAAGCACCTCGCCGTAGGACAACAGCTCGCAATACCGATGGTTGGGGCGGTTTCGCTTTGGCCTGTGGCGCGATCGGCATGCCAGTCATATTAGCTGCGGTATGTTTTACATCCTTGCGTAGGCGAACCGCTTTGTTCGTTGCCTAGTCTGAGTACCGTGAGTTTCTGCATCGTTTAAGCAATACGAACGACGCAACGAGTACTAAAGCGATCGAACTTGGTTCCGGGATAGCGGTAACAGACAGGTTGGCAGTCAGCGTTCCGATATTGTCGAAATAGAATCCCGGGTTACCCTGGAATGGGATTGGATCTGCGGCGTCAACAAAACCAAGAAACAGTCGATTAGCACCGTCTGGCACATTAAATTGCTGTTGAACGCTTCCAGTATCCGTGAAGCCGTCGCCAATAAAGAATGTTTGTCCTAGCAATGGAGAGATTGACGTAAAGTTTTCCGGCTGCGAGAAGCTCAGACGCGCCGGTGCTGTTACTGGTGTTGCGTTGTCGAGAAAGACACCTGCCAAAAACATATTAACATTTGCGTGTGTAAGCCCCGAAATACCCGCAGCCGAGTTGATATTCGTTCCAACATAACCTAGGTAGACACCGCCGTCGGGGCCGTTTAGGTTAGATGCATTGGGATCCGCAGACACAGTACCAGTAACGCTCGAAAATCGTACCGCAAGATTTGACTCAGGTGCGAAAGAAAAGAAGGGCGGTATCGTACCGTCGCCGGAACCAGATGGTATCGTCGATCGGCCGGCTGCGAAAATGTTTGACGTGCCTGGTACGAGAATGATCTCTCCGTGCGATGAATTTGAGACGAGTAAAAGAATACCAACCCCACAAATCCGCAAAATAGCGCTCATAGATGTTTCCCTTGCTGAATTAGTAAAAAACAGTGTTTAATAGTTGAATACCGTAGCCCAAACGGCGTCTCTGATTAAATTTAGCGGTAAATTCGGGATCCCGACAAAGATTCTTTCCTCTGTGCAATTTTCGGCGTGCGCGTCGAACATTTGCTGTTGCAATGCATTGGCCCTGGCTTGGATTTGCCAAGTTACTTGTACTGCGACGAATCAAAGTTTGCTTTTCGGTATGATTCCGATTTCTCGCGATAGCTCGTGCTTTAAACCATGTACAAACAGATATCCACTCTTTGCTAGGTGCGGTTCAGAACGCAATCGACCGCAGCTTCTTGAGTTTTTGAAAACTATTACAAACTTTCGTCGCCGATACAGCGTACAATTCGCGTTGGTATAGCAACACACCAGCCCTGTTCCGCACCCGCCGCCGTTCGCTCATCAGTTATTGTAGATATTCTAGAAAATCATAGCAAAACGAATAAATCTGGCGCTCGATTGTATCCGCTTTCGCACCTGATTAATAACACTCTGGTGAGGCAGTCTCCGGACTACCGCGACGAGGACTTGTTAAGCTCCGCAAACATCTGCGTAAGGAAGAATAAGTTGTCACGTACCGATTCTAGCTACGGCGATCGGGAGCAGCAATTGAACGCCATCATCCATCGATACTATTTAGCGACTGAGCAAGGGAGGTCGATCAGCTGCGATGGATTTGTTTCCGAGTACCCCGATTTTGAAATTGAATTGCGAGAGTTTTTCGAGAATCTAAATTTGGTCGAAGCTCCCGTGCCAGAACCAAAGGAAATTCATTCAGGCGATGGGTATTCACGAACCGGAGCTTCACGTGTAACCAAACCGGCCCGAGGGAGCGTTTTTCGTTATTTTGGCGAGTACGAGCTTTTGGAGGAGCTCGGCGCCGGTGGCATGGGTATCGTCTTCAAGGCGCGACAGAAAAAACTTGGTAGGCTCGTCGCTCTCAAAATGATTCGGTCTGGAGAGCTTGCCAGTAGCACGGACATCCAACGGTTCCGAACTGAGGCGCGGGCTGCGGCCAAGCTGACCCATCCTGGAATTGTGCCGGTTCACGAAGTCGGTATTCATAATGGACAGCACTTCTACACAATGGACTACGTTGAAGGCGGTAGTCTCTCGACACTCCATCGCGACGAGCCAGTTGCGTCGAAACACGCGGCGGCGCTGGTGCGACAGCTGGCAGAGGCAATACATTACGCCCATCAGCAAGGCATTATTCATCGGGATTTGAAGCCCACTAATGTTCTGCTTACACTCGACGGCAAGCCGCGGATAACCGATTTCGGATTGGCCAAACAACTTTCAGGCGACGTTGACACGCAGCGCGAAACGTTGACCGAGACCGGACAGATTTTGGGGACTGCGGGATACATGGCACCTGAGCAGGCCGCTGGCAGAACGAAATTGGTAGGAACGTCAGCGGATATTTATGCTATCGGCGCTGTTCTCTACGCCTTGATTACTGGTCGCGCGCCGTTCGTTGGTGAATCCGTGGCTCACACGCTGTTGCAGGTCATTCACAATGATCCCGTTTCACCTCGAGTCTTGAATCCAAGTGTTCCGCGGGACTTGGAAACTGTTTGTTTGAAATGCTTGGAGAAGGAGCCACACAAACGATTCGGAACGGCCCAGCTTCTGGCAGACGAACTGGATCGCTTTGGTCGGGGTATACCTGTCGTTGCGCGCCCGATAACCTCCAGCGAACGCGTCTGGCGCTGGTGCAGGCGAAATCCTGTGGTAGCCTCAATGCTTGTCGCCATAGCTGTTAGCCTGATGAGTGGAATGATTTTGTCTGCACATTTTGCCCGTCAGTCGCAGGCGAACGCAAGAAAAAATTTGCTTTTGGCCGAACAAGAACGCGGCGCTCGAAACATTGCGGACTCCCATAAAGACGAGGCCGTCAAGAACTTGCAGAATGCTGATCGCAATTTGTACCTCGCTCATATGAATATGGCCGCAAATGCCTGGGCAGAAGGACGCGTAAGTTCTGTCGTAGACCTTCTAAATGCTCATCTTCCTAGGGCCGGAGAGCCAGATCTTCGTCGGTTTGAATGGTATTACTGGCAAAGAAAATGCCATGAAGATATCTTCACACTGACGGGCCATGCAAAGTCCGTTAACACTGTCGCGTATAGCCGAAACGGCGCATGGTTGATCTCGGGCAGTGATGATGGTTTGGTAAAGCTTTGGGACGCCTTTTCCGGTCAACTGGTACGTGATCTGACAGGTCATTCCGATTCAGTGCGATGCGTCTCGTTCAGCCCGGACGGTAACCTAATTGCTAGCTCCAGCGCAGACAATAGGATTATTCTCTGGGAGGCAGCTACGGGGCGCATCGTACATATTTTGAATGGGCACTCTCAGTCGGTGGAACACGTAGCATTTAGTCCCGATGGATCCCTCATTGCCTCTTCTGGCCTCGATGATCAAGTGATTCTATGGAACGCTATTTCCGGCAAGTCCGCAGGGAAATTCTGGAGCCTACTTGACTGTCGTAGTGTCGAGTTCGACCCACATGGCCAAAGAATTGTGGCCGCAGATGGAGCATCGATAACTGTTCAAGATCTTCAAGGCAATCGCCAGCCGCTTCGGCTGCAGAGCCATTCCGGCAGCATTTTGGACGTTGCATTTAGCCCCCATGGGACTTTTGTTGCTTCTGGCGGTCGCGATCAACAAGTAATAATATGGGATCCAAACGTCGGAGTTCGCAAGCATACTCTTAAAGGTCATAGTGATACAATTACCAGTTTGGCGTTCAATCCCAACGGCTCTAGATTGGCAACGTCGAGTCTTGATCAAACTGCGCGGATCTGGAGTCCGTCTGGCTCCGTTGAGATTATGAAGCTAAGAGGCCATCTGGATGCGATCAATGATGTTGCATTTAGTCCCGATGGCAGTCGAATCGCCACCGCCTCAAAAGACAGAACGGTAAAGGTCTGGAACACGTCGGAGCAAGTACCAAGAGCGATGGGCATCGTAAGCTCAATCAAAAGCATTGCCATAAACAAAAATGGAGAGTCGGCGGTAACTAGCTCGATGGACGGTTCGATAAAGCTATGGAATATCGAACGCGGCACATACGTTAGAGTTGCCAACCTGCATTCGAATGGCGTGCAAGGCGTTACCTATAGTCCAGACGGAAGTCTAATTGCGACAGCTAGTCTCGACGGAACTATTTGTTTTGTTGATTCTCAGACGAGAAAGCGCAGAGCTACTATTGTCGCAGATTCGGGCCCTCTCGAAACTGTGGGATTCAACGCGGATGGAAGCCTGCTCGTTAGTGCAGGTCGAAATGGAATTGTAACGCTGTGGGACACAACAACTCGAACTGCGGTAACGTCCCTGCCTGAGCAACATACAACTGTACTCGACGCAGCATTTAGCCCAGATGGTTCGTTGATTGCCTGTGGTTGCGGCGATTCTACCATCAGAGTCTGGGACGTCGGCAAGGAGGAAGCCTTGACGTTGCAAGGTCATCAGGGCGAGGTGGCGAGCCTATCATTTTGCACCACCGACAGTCGCCTGGCTTCTGCAAGTTTAGATGGGACTGTAAAGATCTGGAATCTAAAAAGCGGTCAAGAGTTATTGTCGTGGGACGTACACTCAAGTGGCGTTTACGCTGTAGCTTGGAGCCCAAATGTGTCACGCATCGCTACGGCAAGCCATGATGGCAAAGTGAGATTGTGGGATGTTGACACTGGTGAGGAAGTGTTGACTCTCGCGCGCGAATCCAGGGGCATTTATGATTTGCAGTTCTCACCTAGCGGAAGCCAATTGATATCACCGTCTATCGATGACACGCTATCCATTTGGGATGGGATGGAGCTACATTCGGTAGCCGTTGAAGTTCCGACGCCGATGGTTCTCACAAATCAGCTCTTATTTAAATCGACGGTAGGGATTGAATGTGTCGTTCACTCTCTAGATGGCCAAAAACTCGTTGCGGCTGGACAAGATCGTGTTGCCCATATTTGGGACATGGCTGAACAACGCGAGGTGCAAAGTTTAATTGGCCACGAGCGTACGATTTCGTGCGCTGACATTTCGCCCGATGGGAAAGTTGCGGTAACCGCCAGTGAAGATAAGACACTTCGCTTTTGGAATACGGAATCGGGAGTGGAGCTTGTGCGTTTACCAGCTGTCAGATCTTACTCCGACATTTACTATTCCGTTGATGGGAGACTGTTATTCGCTTGCAGTATGGATGGGAAAGTTCGCATATGGCAGTTGACGAACGAGTACTTGCCTGAATCAAAAACGGCCAGAGAATTCCAGAATACGACTGAACTGATAGACATGCGCGATGGTAGCAGGCGAAGCACCCCGATGATACCGGCAGGGCTGGCTATTCTGCCCGACAATCTGTCGTATATCATAGGGGGATGGCTCGGGGAGATCCTCCATTCTGACACGGAAGATGGAAGACGCCTAACTACTTTTGATGGACACTGCCACAGAATTTGCAGTTTGGATCTTTCCGCGACGCGCCGTGAACTGTTGTCAGCAAGTGCGGACCACATGCTCCGAATTTGGGAATTGGATACTGGACAGGTAAAACATCTCTATCGTGGGCATTCCGATATTGTCAACGAGGCACAGTTTTTCCCCGACGGCTTGCGATTTGCTTCTGCCAGTAGTGACCATACTATTCGAGTTTGGGATACAGAGTCAGAGCAACAGCTAGCGGTCGGGTTCAATCCTGGTGAGGTGCGAGGACTTAGTGTCTCACCTGATGGCCGCTCTTTGGTCACTGCGGGGAGCGATGGTTCGTTGCGAGTTTGGGATATATCAGATTTCTCAAAACCGGCAGATTCCCCTGCGAAAGCGGATATGTCAAGCGCTATTAACTTATCCGAAAATTTAGTCGGACAGACTACGCCTAAGCTTGATTCTATCGAGGTTGTTGAACCTACCGCTCCTCCGATCGAATTGATGCAGCTTGAGTCTGTTCTCGTTGCCCAAGTTGATAAGCCGATCGCGACTGTTATGCACTCCGTCAGCGGTGAACAAGCCTTTACCGCTGGCTATGATCAGAGGGCTCACTTGTGGGATTTGCATACGGCGACTGAAGTGCAGCTCTTTGAAGGGCATAATGATGTCATCTATAACGGCGCTCTGTCACATAACGGACGAACAGCGGTCACGGCCGGAGAAGATCGGAAGCTTATCGTCTGGGACGTTACTTCGGGAAAACAGCTTTGGCAATTTCCCACCAGGGGAGTGTTTACTTCCATGTGCTTCTCTAGTGACGATCGGCTACTTTACGCTGCTAATTGGGATGGTACGGTACGTGTGTGGCAAGTCTCAAGCGAAACGCCTGAGCGAGAATTCGAATACCATACCGCATGTTTCGGATGCATTTTGCTGCCGGATGAACAGTCTATTGCGATCGGCACGGATTCCGGCAGAATCCTGATATGTGATACGATGTCAGGGTACATTTTGAAAAGCTTCGATGGTCATAGTCAGCCAGTGCGAAGTGTTGCAGTATTCGACGACGGGCGACGTCTGCTGTCCGCCAGTGTTGACGGGACCTTGCAGTCGTGGGATGTAGGGACTCGTGAAGTTGAAAAGATCTTTCGCGGCCATTCCAACAAAGTGCAGGAAGTCCAAGTATTGTCAAATGAAACGCAATTTGTTTCTTGCGGTGACGATGGAACAGTGCGACTCTGGGACGTCAACTCGGGAAAGGAACTGGCCAGGGGTACTACTCCGGGAGGACGAGCAATACGTGGAATAAGCATGGCGCCGGACGGTAAATCCTTTCTATCCGTTGGAGTTGACGGTACACTTCGGAAATGGGCCGTACCCAAATAAGAACTTTATCGTTGGTCGCGCTGCATAAAGCGCCTAGCGGTTTGAGCATTGTCGCAACTGCGAGACGCCGCGGCAGGCAAACTCAAGCGCCGCAATAGCTCATTCGATAGCCTGGAATTGGAAATGCGCGATGCTCCGATGCCTGCTTTCGAATTATTGGACATTTCGAAGTACAACCGGTTAAGCGTTCAACGGGCCGCTCGAGACGCCCGAGATCTTAGGCCAATACAACGAGACCCCACGACGGCTTTCGTGGTTAGCCCATAGCTACTGCATTGTTTTCGGTATCTTGGCCATTTTCTTAGCGAAGGAATCGGAAGGGAAGCGGGACTCTCGCTGGCTGGGAAAAGCTGGCACGCTGCTTTTCACCGCAGGAAGCGCGGTCACGACCGGTGTTTTGGTGATAAAGATATTCGTGCCATCCTCGACATACATTCTCTCCGTAGGCCCGGCAATGGTCGTGATTGGAGCTGCGGTTCGTCTACATGGCTTTCGCGTAGTCCATTGATTCCGCGTACAGTGCCATTAGCCATATCACGCCTGCGGACAAGCTTGCCGGACTGGATAAACAAATCTGCGCTGAGCGTGATCGCAAACTCGAAGAAGCTCGATGTCGACGCGAACTAGCTCGTAAGACCCAGCGGCAAGTTGCATAGTTTGACAGGCCAAGCTAAAACTGAACATTGTCGCGCAGAGGACAGGGCCCTGCAGTGGTGCAACCTGAGCGCCGGGCGATCGCGAAGTTGGAAGTGGAGTGCTGCTCGCATAACCGCTTGCGTCACTCCCTTCTCTTCCAACTTTGCCCCAATGCGAAAAACCTAAACTGAGGACGACAGAAGTTTGCCCTCCGAACCCTTCAACAGTCGCTAACTCAGGCCAACAGAGTTTCCATTTACCGGTGAACCAAAACAAGGTTGCCACTCTTGGGCCAGCTCATCTGGCCAACATGCGCTGCGAATCCGCAACCAAACAACTTACCAAGTAGAGCGGCCGCGCGAACGATCGCTTTAAGATGCCGGTGTTCGGCTTCTCCAGACAGAGATCGCCAACGTAATGACTGTCAATGGAACCACGAACAGCAGCATGACGCCACTCAACGTATGTCGCAATTCGTTGCCCGTCGCTTCAAGAACCAGATGCCCCGTGTAGGCCACGTAATAGAAAAAGAAGACGGCACCTTCCCAGCGCGCGATCAGGTTTCCCGAAATGAAGATAGGCCAGCAGGCGACGGCTACTGCGATCATCACCGGGATATCGAAACTCATGGCTGCCTTGCTAACCTCCACACCAGCGGGAGCGATGAGAGCCGAAAGTCCGAGGACCGTCAAAATGTTGAATATGTTGCTGCCCACCACGTTTCCCACTGCGATGTCTCGCTCGCCTTTTAAGGCCGCGACGATCGAAGTCGCAACTTCGGGCAATGAAGTACCGGCGGCCACGATAGTCAATCCGATCACCAGTTCGCTTACACCAAAGCTGTGAGCGATCGTGACCGCCCCGTCAAGCAACCAACTCGAACCAACCACCAGTAGAACTAGGCCACCAATTATCAAAGCAATATTGCTCGCCATCGACCACCGCTGAGGAGCCAGCTGAGGTAGCTCCTGCGGCCATTCCTTGGCAAACTCTGCTTGTACGGCTTGACTCTCACTTCGGCTCGCTCGAATGCACCACGTCGTGTAGGCCACGATCCCCGCAAACAACAACGCGCCGTCCAGCCGTCCAAGGCTGCCATCGAGACTGAGGATCATCAACAGCACCGAAACTCCGATCATGACTGGTACGTCGCGGCGAATAAACTCACTCGAGACAACCAAAGGGATAATCAGAGCGGAGAGTCCAAGGATAAACAGCACATTGAAGATATTGCTCCCGACCACGTTGCCAATTGCTAAATCGGCGCTTCCCGCCAAGGATGCCTGGACTGAAACAGCCAGTTCCGGCGCACTGGTACCAAATGCCACGACCGTTAGCCCGATCACTAAGGGTGAGATGCGGACCGCAGCAGCCAGTTTTGACGCGCCACGCACCAGCAGCTCGCCACCGCCAACGAGAACGGCAAGTCCGCCAGCGATCGATATCCACGCCCATACAGTTTCGCTCATTGAATTACCTTCGTCGTCCTTAAACGCAATTAGTTTGATTAACGTCGTAGAAAAATCCGCCAACCGCCGACCACAGAACATAACCGATCCACCAGCCAACGATTCCGCCTAACACGGAGGCTATCGCACTAATACCCGCGTAGTAAAACGAACGCCTTGGCTTGGAGACCGACAACTCAATTTGCAGCACATCAGGCGGTATTGGGAAAAACGAACTCTCCGCAAACGAGATCGCAAACGAGGCGGGTGTACCGTAAGACGTGTCGGCCCATCTTAGTACCCATGCATACAGGCGACGCAGTATTCCGCAAGGCTTTTCCACGACCTCTGAGTCGACAGGCGGCGGTTCGATTGAAGAATGATGTATATTCATAAGCAAAGGCGTGGAAGCACATCCTATGCCATTGCGAGTCCCAACCACTGCGTCACTCGCCGAGTTCGGTGAGCGGGTGACTGGTGGCTATTGCCACTCAGTTAGGGTGGGTTACTCAAGCCCAAAAGCTCCGCCCTGGCAAATTCCCCACGGAATACAATTTTGCTTTACGACTGTTGCTCCGCTAATATCAGAGCAATGTTCCGGTTCGTCAGTGACATACCCTAAACTAGTTGTATATCGTCATGTGTTGCCCGCGCGGCGTATGAAAATTTCCAGCAGCTATTGTTTTGGCGTCGGGGCGGTACATGAATCTCTTGCTAGGCAAGAAACCATCGCAGCGGCCGCGCCTCTGCAGTCGGAGTAATGCTCCGCTTAATTCTGACTATTGTTCCGATTTCTCGCTAAAAGTCCGAGTTTTGTCCCTCCCTCTCGATATGGTACGAGGAGTGCATCCGGTTAAATCGCAACGTCTTTCGGCCCTCAGCGAAATCCAGTAAGTCGCATTTTGTCAACTGACCCAAGAATTCAACTTTCTCTCTCTAAGACCAATGGGACTCGGCCGCAGCCTACCCAACAATGGGGCTCGCGGTTCGGACTGGTCATGGCTATGGCGGGCAACGCCATCGGCTTGGGGAACTTTCTGCGATTTCCGCGCCTGGCCGCCGAGCATGGTGGAGGCGCGTTTCTAATCCCGTATTTTGTGGCCCTGTTGTTACTGGGCATTCCACTGATGTGGGTCGAGTGGACGATGATGCACACGCGTCAGTTCCTGCATGATTATCAAGGCGTAACACCCGAGGGTGAGCGAGTTTACTTTCAATCGCTCAGGCCTGCGATCACGTTTTGGCTGATCGCCGTCGGACTGAACTGCTGGATCATTTCACGAGGCGTGTCAGCAGGAATTGAGAAACTGGCTAAGATCGCGATGCCGCTACTGTTTCTGTTTGCTATCGTGCTTGCCATTCGAGTCTTATGTACGGGAACGCCCGATCCCCGTTTCCCAGATCGGTCGGCTTGGGCCGGTTTGAACTTTGTTTGGGAACCAAATTTTAGGGCGCTGGCGCACTTTGATGTTTGGTTGGCCGCAGCCGGTCAGATTTTCTTCACGCTCTCGATCGGAACCGGCAGTATTCAGTGCTACGCCAGTTATCTGAAAAGGGACGACGACTGCGCGATGACCGGCTTCGCGACCGCTGCTACCAACGAATTTGCCGAGGTTGTTTTGGGTGGAACTATCGCCATTCCATTGGCCGTGTCAAGTTTTGGGTTGGCGGCGACACAAATCATTGCCAGTCAAGGTTCGTTTGACTTGGGTTTCGTCGCCATGCCGCTAGCCTTTGAAGGTATGCCATTGGGTTGGTTGTTCGCGACACTCTGGTTCAGCCTTTTGTTTTTCGCCGGAATCACCTCTTCGGTAGGTTTATGTATGCCGCTGGCAGCATTCCTTCACGAAGCCTATGGCATTGGCCAGAAGGGTTCTGCGGCCATTTGCGGTGCGATCATGTTGGCCCTGGGATTACCCTTGGTCCTGTTTCTGGGACATGGCTACTTGGATCAGTACGATTTCTGGGTTGGTACGTTCGGCTTGGCTTTGTTCGCACTTCTAGAACTGATTTGCTTCGGCTGGATCTTTGGTCGGCAACAAATGTGGACGGAGCTACAGCGCGGCGCGGAACTGAAGATTCCTCGCGTTTTCTATCACATCATTCGCTATATCGCCCCTGCGTACTTGTTGGTTTTGCTGGTAGGCTGGACTTGGGAGTCAGTAAGTAAAGAGATTTTGCTCGAAGGGGCTCCTGTAGTGGATCACCCCTACCTGTGGCTCAGTCGCGGAACGATCGCGGGGGTTGTCGCCTTGTTGGGCGTGCTGGTGTTTCTTTGGTCGAGCAATCATTCGGTCGAGAATGAAGAAGCACGAGGAGACGTCTGATGACGATCGGCACTCTCGTATTTATGTTGACAGTCTGGATCACGGTGACGGCAACTGCGTTGTGGAGCATTTTCCGTATCTTGTCAAAGTAATCTATGGCAGCCACCTCCAGTACCTATGGCATCGAATTTTTTATGCCGAGTATTCTCAAAGAATGGTATCAGCTCAATTTGAGCTCATTGACTTGGCTCATCATGTTACCACCGCTGTTGGCGCTGGTGGGGCAATTGTTCGTAGGCTGGAGTTCAG
>JBGSJT010000376.1:0-6967 GCA_041741715.1 Pirellulaceae bacterium
CACGCTTGCCGCCAGCCAAGAAAGGGACTGTCGAAATTCGACCGCTTTTCGATTTACCCGTACTCCCACAACGAGATCAAGGAGAATTGCCATGAATCGCAACCCTGTTGGCTGGTTTGAAATCTACGTCCAAGACATGGACCGTGCCAAGAAGTTCTACGAAGCTATCCTTCAAGTCGAGTTGATGAGACTCGAATCGCCTGATCCCGAAATCGAGATGCAGGCGTTTCCGATGAATATGGAAGCCGGTGGAGCGTCCGGCGCGCTGGCCAAAATGGAAGGCTGCCCGTCCGGAGGCATGGGCACGCTCGTTTATTTCTCGTGCGAAGACTGCGCGAACGAGGCGTCGCGTGTCGAAGCAGCTGGGGGCAAAATCTTTAAGCCAAAAATGTCGATCGGTCAGTACGGATTTATCGCTTTGGTGAACGATACCGAAGGCAACATGATTGGCCTGCATTCAATGCAATAACAACGGGAACGAGAGCACGATGAGGTACATTTTGTTGATCTATTCCGAAGAGGGAGTCTGGCCGCCAGATGAACTGGAACTTGCTCGCGATGAGTCGGTGCAGTTGTGCCACAAGCTCAACGACCAAGGGCAGTACTTAGGGGCGGCCCCGTTGCATCCGGTAACCCTGCATAAACAATTGAATCCGCAGAGCACAAGCCATTGCCACATTGCTAGCTTTATCTGAATTGATTTTGCCAGACCATTGATCGAGCTATGCCACTTCCAAATCATCCATTCGAAAAATTCTGCCGATACCGAGTTTGGCTTGATGCGCGGAGGGTGGCGTAGCGCCGCGAATACGGGCGTGTTTGTACTCGAACGGAAGACTCGTTGATCCGTCTCATTAAGGCCGGCTGTCGGCGACGAAGATGGAGTGTCGCGAAATGCAAAGGCAGGAATTTCATACCCTGGATGCATGTTCCTTGAGCATCTGGCCAACGCTGGAATCACGCTTGGAAATCGCATCTGATCCGGCAGTAGATCCACAAGCGGCGCCAATCCATGCTTGATCATATCGAGGATCTCTACGACGATCGCTGTCGCCAATCCGATCGGAAAAACGACGAGCGGACCTACGATCAAAGTCCTTTGGATGAAGAAATTCCATGAGCGTCTTCACGACGAGTGCCTCCATCCCATCTTTTTGGCTTGGGCGAGGGCGCAGGACTACTCGCCGCAAAATAGTTGACTGTCGACCCGCGACAACAGCTGAAACAGTTGCGGTAGCATGTCCAACGTAGTTTCAGCACCGATGGCGGACATCTCATCGGCCCGTGAAAACTCTGTAATCTCAAAATTGCGTACGTCTGGTTGAATCACAACATCGGCGGGTTGGACACCCACCGAATTCATGTTGACGTTTTGTACGACATACGTCCGCATGATCGTTTCAAGGATCGAGGCGGGCTTCATTTTTGACGTCTCGGTATCCGGTCCATTCGAAGCAAATTCTTGTTTTATTTTAGCGGTAACACTCACCGCAATGACAAAATTGCATCCTTTCGAAACCAGTACGTTGGCTGGCACATTATTGATGATGCCACCATCAACTAAAGCTCGACCGTCGCGATTGATTGGGTTCGACAGAACGGGCAAATTGATACTCTCAAGGATTGAATGCACTGAGTCTCCCTCGCCGCGGGTGATCGCCTGCCCACTAATCAAGTCCACCGTGATGGAGTGAACAGGAATTGGTAGCTGTTCGAGCCGACTATCTTTCAAGTACTTTCTTAGCATCGGATCAAATTGGCCTCGTCGATACTTGTACAAGAGATGCCAATACCCACCGTTGGGCATCTTCCGAAAAAACCAGGATGGTGTGAGATCCTTCACAAAGCATTCGACACTGTAATTGGGATGCATTCCCGATGCGTACAAGATACCCGTCATCGCACCCGCGCTGGTACCAGCAATCATATCGACGCAGATCCCGTTCTCTTCCAATGTTCTCAGGACCCCTAAATGCGCCATCCCGCGCGCGGCACCACCGCCCAATGCTAAGCCGATTCGGACTCCGCGCATTTCATGAACTATGCGTTCGAAACCATTCATCATGACTCGGCTTCGATGTTCCGGTGGCTCATCTAAAGATACCTTGAAAGCTCGAATTGCTAGCGACTTCAGCTCAGGTGCCAGTGGCGCCCAGGGCATGCTGCCGGGTAGCAACCACACAATATTGATTTTGTCACGCCAAGTGGGAGTCAAGCGTTCGATTTCGGCAAGTTGAGCAGCGGCCTTTGGCCAGTTGTCAGGAGTGATGCACCAGAAAACTTTCTCGCTTATCTCGACGATATCAGAAGCCCGCTTGATTTCCGTTGCCGCATCCAGATCGAGGACAATCGGTTTTCGATCAGGCATCTTGTCGATCTGATGGCGGACTTCCAAATCGGAAGCTTGATGACCATTTTGTAGAATGCAATAATCAGGAATACCATCCATTGGAGTCCAATCCGTCTGGTCGTGTACGATGTACGGCTTCTGACCCAACTCGTGTAGACGACACACCAATCGTCGCGAGAGTTGTCGTGTTGCCGGCGATTGATGAAAAATAGAAATCAGCCGCGGCAATTTCTTGCGGCGCTCTCCCAGCAACGTGCTATTCACCGCTTCCGCAATGATGCGAGACATATTCTGACGGAATATGTCATGTTGTTTGGTCAATTCGAATACTGTTTGATAGTTGAGACGAAGCAGCATCGAGGGCTCGACTACTTCGACCTGCATGGGCGACGGCTCGCCCGACGCGGCCGCTAACGCTCCGATTTGCGTCCCAGCGATTTGATATCGCTCCAACAACACATTCCCTTGAATGTCGATGAGTGACAGCTTGATACGGCCGTGGACCACTAAATATACAAATGCGATCTGATCATTGGCTTTGTGTAGAATCTCACCTGATTCACATCGCAGTAAATCGCATTGATTGCTTATGTCGCGTACGACTTCGTCGCTTAATCCTTCTGAACAAGGATGGAGCTTAAGCAAAAGAAATTTGTCGTCCGTTACCATGATTGAGCCTTATGGAGTTCGTCTATTGAATCAAGCTGTTGTAGTACAGGATTCTAGTCAAGTGCATCTGGCGAAGTCAGATCAATCGCTTACCATTCCCAACCAATCGCCGCCAACATTTCCAAAAGGACCACGTTTAAGATGACGACTTCCGTAGCTCGAGGCTCAAAACTGATCCGCTGGGGTTTATGCTTACTCGTCGCCTGTGCCGCTTGGGCAGCGATTGGCCTGGTGGCTGAATTTTATCGTTTCACACAATCGATGCCGGATCAGGGCTGGAATCTTCAGGTTGCGAGGCTTGTGGGACTGGTCTTTTTGAACCTTGTTTTCACAGCTTTGTTGGCCATCATCGTGGTTTTAGTTTTATGGGTGCGGATGACAGGGGCACTCCCAGATCTTCAAGGCTGGCATTTGCAGTTTCCAGCATCAGAATTTTGCGCAGCGGACGCCGACGCCCATTACACTCTGAACAACTATTTGGAACAAGAACAGCGAGTATTCGGGGAGCTAGACGCACTGATCGCGGGCCCTTGGGCAAAACAGATAGTTGGGGCATATTCTCGCTTTGGCTCCGTCTCAGTTTCGAATCCAGAGACGATAGTTGATCGCAATTGGAACCGGACGTACATCCTGAAGGCAGAAAAGCCTATCGGAGGCGTCTTGCTTTTGCATGGTCTGAGCGATTCGCCGTACTCGGTGCGGGCCATGGGGCAGAGACTACATGCCGAAGGCTATACCGTGATCTGGTTGCGAATACCTGGCCACGGCACTTGCCCGGGCGCACTAGCAAACGTGTCTTCGGAAGATTGGTTCGCAGCCGTCAAAATTGCCATGCGAGGCTTGCGCGAGCAATTACCTGAGGGTGTGCCATTGGTTCTGGGAGGCTACTCGAACGGAGGCGCACTTAGCGTTCTCTACACTCTCTCTGCAATCGACGATGCAACACTGCCAATACCCAAAGCGATCCTCTTGTTCGCGCCCATGATTGGGATCAACCCCATGGCCAGAATCACTTGGTTATACCACATGGTTGCTCTTGTTTCGCGCAATCAAAAAGCTCAGTGGTCGGGCATCGATGCCGAAATTGATCCTTTTCGTTACAGTTCCTGGCCGATGAATGCCAGTGTCCAGGCCTGGTTAGTGACGCAATCGGTAGAGAGGCAGCTTTCCAAACTGCAAAAATCTGGCCGAATGAAAGAAATGCCACCCGTCCTGGCGATGCAATCCGTGGTCGATTCAACGATCATCGTTCCCAAGCTGATTACAGCTTTGTTCGACCGCTTAACAATCGCATCAAGCGAATTGTTTTTATTCGACATCAACCGCATGGACAAGTTTATGAATCTATTTAATCGATCATTCGAACAAGCGATCTTTCCGAAACTAACGCGAACGGATATGCCCTTCACGTTGAGCGTTTTGAAGAATGCCAATCCCGATACACGGCAGATGCTATTGCAAACTCGCAATGGTGAATCGTGGACAGAAACGATGACGGATTATTCCTGGCCGGCTGGAGTTGCATCGCTATCTCATCTGGCAGTGCCCATCCAGCCGGAGGATCTGATCTATGGTACGAAGGAAGCAACTGCCTCAAGCGGTCTGCCACTGGGCACTCTCAGTATGAGGGCGGAGCCTACTTCGCTATTGATCTCGAATTCGCTGTTCTATCGCTGTCGGAACAATCCTTTTTACCACCTTATGGAGGACCATGTTGTCAAATGGATCTCCCGTCGTATCCTCGAGTGACATAGAAGCATTCCAAACCATTCTTATCGAATGTGACGAATCTTCATTCCCCCTCCAGGACTTTTTATGCGTCCAGCTAAACGGTCGGGTGGGATATGCCAGTAGATGATGCGTAGATTGAACGAATCAGAATTAAAATCATTGAAGAAAGCCTTCGAGGGAAATTTCGGATCCATGTCTTCCTGTTTCGCAAGCACACCGCGAATCGCGACCAGCGCCTTTTCAACTTTCTCCCGTGACGTATCGATGGGGATGTGCAGATCGCAATCTTCTCATTTTGTTGGGTCACTAGTTCTACAACCTTTAATTCAACAAACAATTCGATTGTTCGTTGAACCATGGCAGGTTGCTATCCGGGATTCAAAGCCAATTTCGGGGGGCAGTTTTTTGCCTCACAGGTGCGGCGTGGTACTTGCACCCCGGCACGCGGTTTGGCTTACTGCCGTCCCAACGCGGCCCGGATTGCATCTTCGGGTTTAACCAAACGATCCGTGTCGTTCGAGTCGTCCGCGATCGAGAGTTGCACTCCTTTGACCTCGCCGGTGAAGCCGTTGCCGATCGGACCGTAGTCCGGTGAGACCGGGGCACCTGAATCCTCTCCAACATCGCAACCATCGTCGGCAGAGAACACGTCGGCGGACTCAACGAAAAAGTGTTTGAAGCCGCCCCAGTTGTAACAGTACTTGAGCTTGCCCTTGTTGGCATACAGACTCCAACCGCCAATATTCGCACCTGGCTCCAGTCCTGATCTGAGTACAGTTCCCAAACATCATCGTCGAACGCAGGCAGCTTCGCGGACGTGGGCCCCCAGGGAGTCCTATGCTTGGTCACTGCGGTCCAGCCGTCGTGGTAGATACCGCGATTGCAGAAGATTTCGAAGTATTGTGTTTGATGCTCCTCCGCCGCTTTGGCATCGTCGAACGAGTACCGCATGCTCGTGCCCTCGATGGCGTCCTGTAAGCAGCGCCTGACGCGTCGGAGAACAGAGCGCGGTGGTGTGAAACCGGTTGTATCGCAGTCCACCCGCAGCCAGTTTATCTAACGTTGGGGTTTGGCAGGGACCGCCGAAGGTCGCGGACGCGCCGAAACCGGCATCATCAATTAAGACAATTAACACATTGGGTGCACCCTTCGGTGGACGGAGCTGCTCGATCGGTGGAAACTTGCTGTCCGGGTCTTTCGCGTCATACGTGATCAGGTCCGGACGAACCGCGTTCGGAAGCGGAAGATTCGACCGGTGTTTGGATGCGGCAGCCCCAGCCAAATCCGTCGTTTGAGCCGTCGCTAATTCCGCAGCGAACGCTAAGCTTAGCGCAAGGCCCGAGAGCATGGAGAGGTGTTTTATCATCGTTCGTTTTCTTGTTGTAACGATTGTATTGCAGTTCCGATGATTTTGGGAATTCATTGCGACTAGTTGGAAGAGTTTTCAGGGTTCTGTAAACGCACAAGCAACCATTGCTCGGTGCGATCATTTCCAAAGTGGATCAGGCAAGGAGCTTCGTCCTTGGTCAAGTTATAGAGACCGGTTTCGATGACATCCGTCTTGTTGTCGCCTACCGTGAAAGCAGCTCGCTGGGTCTGCTTGTCTACCGATCCCTGGACAACTTGATTTTGCTTCGTCGCCGTGTCCGTGTAGTTTCCGCGAAGGATTCCCTCCTTATTGATGGCCAGCTGGATCGTGATGTTAGATGTCGGACTTTCCGCTTTCGTGAATGCAAAAACACCCATGGGTAGCCAATCTCCGTCGGCTGGCGCATCTGCTTGTGCACCGGTAGCAGCGATACTCGATGCTTGATCGTAATACTGCTCAGTCGTTCCCGCGTTGTCACCGTTAACGTAAACATTGCTGTCTTCGTAAACGACACTGGTACCGTAGTCATAGTAAACGGGCGGTTGCTCGTAATATCCGCAGTAGCTGGCGGTCGAGCCCCATGTCGCCGAGTTCCACAAAGCATTTGCGGTCAAGCCAGCAGCGACCCACGCGCCTGGATACTGTGCATACCAGCCCCGACCATAGACTCCCCAGTTGTTGTAATTGCCTCTCACAGCAGCCGCAGCGGTGTATCGTCCAGAGGGCGTCGTACGAGTGAATCCCGCGCCAACTCCAGCCGGACCCGAGGTAACCATCCCACCGCCACCGAATCCACCGGGGCCAACGGCTCCGCGGGCGGCGACTGCCTGTCCGCCGGGACCAACTGC
>JBGSJT010000377.1:0-1954 GCA_041741715.1 Pirellulaceae bacterium
AGTTCCATGTTGCGTGAGCTGCATCTGGGCCACACTCCGACGGACAAATAAGTGTCGTCGTGCTTTCCAACTTCGCAACGAAATCGCGCAGCGATCGGAGAACGTGCGACCGCTACATCAGAGCAAACGCCGTCGCCACCCCGGAGTCTTTTTTGGTGTAATCTTCTCTGAAGCCCCGATAGGCGGCCCCCGTTTTCAGGACTAAAATCGCCAAAATGACGAAACGACGCGCCGGTAAGCCAAGTAGCACCATGTTCGCCAAGCTTCGCGAGAAGAACTTTGAAGTGCTTATGTTGCACCATGCGGAAGCAATCTTAAGCCATGATATGCCTGACGCCGTCTCTGAGATTGAGGTTATCCTCGATCGACTCTCGATAGCCGCCGAGGAACTTGTCAGGGGTGGTGGCGGAGAAGGTGATATGACGCAGCGTTTACGACGTGATCTTTCCGATGTGTTTGGTTGGAAGAAGCATAATTTTACCGTGACTAAGTTTGTTGACGGCGTTGAAAAGGAGTCTATCTCACATGAGATTGATCATGTGAAAACTTTTTCGACCGGCACTTTCGCTTTGGAAATTGAGTGGAACAACAAAGACCCTTTTTACGATCGCGACCTGGAAAACTTCAAGCGCCTTCATGCAGAAGGAGTCATATCGATCGGCGGGATCATCACTCGCGGAACGTCACTCCAAGAGTCCTTGCGTTCGATCATCGCTTCCTATGCTGTAAAAAACGGCGTTGCATCAATGGAGGACTTGGCTCATTATCATACACCAACTCCGCGCCAGAAAAGGTTGATATTGAGTGCAGAATCGAGAGCTGGTTCCTTTGCAAAAGGTTGGGCGAACGTATTTGTGAGCGACAAATTTGGAGAGGCGACAACGCATTGGCGAAAGCTTCAAGACAGGGTTCTGCGGGGGGTTGGCAATCCTTGCCCGTTGCTGCTCATTGGAATTCCGATGGACGTCGTGTCTGGTTAGATGCCGCGTCCTACAGAGTTTGATGCCGTTATCAAGAAATATTAAGTGACAACTGCTGGTCCGCTGATTTCGATTTAGCGTCCTTCGATCGCTGGTTGTTGTAACCTTTATGTAGCGGACGTGTTTCTTCATAGGTTTCAACTTCGTTACCCCAAGAAACCCAGCCTGCGCATGGCTCTCTTGCGAAGATTTCAAGGTACGGACCTGGGCTGCACCGTTGAATGAGGCTGTACGTTTCCTCCGGTTTTCGCGAATGCTCACGCTTTCGAGTTGCAATCATATTTACTTGACGACGCCCAGGGTCGAGGGTCCGCTTGCTTCCACGAATTCCAAAAAGAATCATTTCCGTTACATTGCGGAAATAGAATCCAACTCCCCTACCATCGGGTCCGCCATCTTTTCGGATTTTGTACCAGATTAAATTTGTTTTGTATTTGAATCCCCAAGCGTCCATTACGGCTAAACCCTCGGGTAGCAAAGCATTGGGGCACCACATGTAGAGGTGGCAGGGTTTCTCGGCGTGCGCAGCAACGGGCATCCGTTTGATGTCTTCCAACTCCATTGTTTCGTAACGATTGAGCCGCCGATGTTCGGGGGCCATCTTGCCAGTTCGATTCTGAAAACGCCAAGGCGGGTCGATTAGAATCGTCGAAAACTTCTTTCCCTCCAAGCCTTCCAACTCATCCCCGAACTCAATTTGATCTTTGCCGTATCTCGGCTTCGGTTCCTTAACGACCGACGCACCGTTTGTGTTTTTGTAGAGTCCAACCTGCATATAGTCGAGCAGGATGTCCAGCGTTTCGATCTTGAGTGATCCACCGTTCATAAACTTGCTGAGACCAGGTTGTTTAATGCCCGTTTCTCTGGCAATTTGATGTTGCGATAGCTTACCTTCCCGAAGTAGCTCTCGTACCTGTTCGGCTAACCTCCCACGGCTTCCTTTTTTCATTTCTTGCTCTCCTTCGACGACCACT
>JBGSJT010000378.1:0-11414 GCA_041741715.1 Pirellulaceae bacterium
CCATTCTGGCGCTCAACGAATCTTAGCACGCTTCACTAGCGTCTCTATAGCCAGTCCAGTCAAACATTGACCTGGACCTCTCAGCATATCGCGTCATCTCCAGTTTCGCGTCACGCTCGCAGCACGCTGGCGTCGATTGCATGTCTTGATTGGATTCGTTCTTCGGCTCGCTCTAGTTCCCCAGTACGTTTCCTTCCAGCCGGGTGCACCTCAACCATCCATCACGGTGCTGTGTCCCCGGCACTCGTCCTTCCATCACGGTGCTGTGTCCCCGGCGCTCTGCCGCGGTGCTGTGTCCCCGGTGCTCCTCACCGGTGCTCCATCTCCACGGTGCTGTGTCCCCGGTGCTCCATCTCACGGTGCTGTGTCCCCGGTGCTCCATCTCCGGTGCTGTGTCCCCGGTGCTCGTGCTCCGGTGCTCCATCTCACGGTGCTGTGTCCCCGGTGCTCCATCTCACGGTGCTGTGTCCCCGGTGCTCGTCCCCGGTGCTCGTGCTGTGTCCCCGGTGCTCCATCCCCCACGGTGCTGTGTCCCCGGTGCTCCCTGCCCCTCACCGGTGCTCCATCTCCACGGTGCTGTGTCCCCGGTGCTCCATCTGTGCTCCATCTCGGTGCTGTGTCCCCGGTGCTCCATCTCTGTGTCCCCGGTGCTCCATCTCACGGTGCTGTGTCCCCGGTGCTCCTCCCCGGTGCTCCCTGTGTCCCCGGTGCTCCTCCTTCCCCGGTGCTCCTTACTCAATGCATGAATTCGCGCTCATTGGCGTGATTCGCGGGCAAAAACAAACACGGCCCACGAATAGCGCGAACAAGCGCGAATATGAAAAATGCGATCTCAGCATGACTTCAACCCTCAACGATCACCTCGGAAATCCATATACTTATGTGTTGATCGCGTGAACGGTTACCAAAAAAGCTCGTGGCTGCTGGTATGTCACTGAATCCAGGGTCTCGTCGGGAAGTTAAGGCTTGACCCAGACGAAGAGGCAGCCTTCCGCATGTGGCGGGAAATGCTCGATGCTGGATCTAGTGCTGGTCCCCACGCCTCCTACAGACGGCTTGCCGAAGAGTTCCTGCAAGAATTCTATTGAACCCAGCGGGGGGCGACCCGTCACCCCGACTAATTCTATGAATGCAACGTGAATGCTCGCCGATATTTGCCAAATGCCTTGCAGCGGTTTAAGGGATCCTGAGGGCATTCATGAAAAGCTAATAGAGCGGGTGGAAGGCAGGTAAACCACCGAAGCTCATCATAGCCTCCTTCCAGAAGGCCCCCATGTCGGGCATCTGGTAGCACAAGCCTGACGCCGCGTATCATCGTGTAGAATGAACTGGGAAGATTGCCAAGCCCGCCGATTGGGTCGCCCATCGCTGAGTCGAGTCCGACCGACCACAATACTAAATCAGGGCTGAAGTCCTGCACTTTAGGAAGAACCTCCCCGAGAAATCGCTCCATAATCGCTTGAGGCGTCTGCTCTCCTTCCAATTCGACTGACAGGATATTCGGCGCGGTTGTCATCGGGTGAGCTTCAAGCCCTAACGTTTTATCAGGCCGCGAATAGGGATACTCCTTACCCGCCTGTTGATATCGATCTTGAACCGCATCATAAAGACCATCGGTGAAGCGATTGCGATTTTCGTCGTAAGGGGAACGGTACGAAACATCAATTAAGAGTGTATCCGCCTGGTTGGCAAGAACATCGGCGGTTCCATTGCCTCGATGGTGATCGATATCGATAACGACGATCCTATTACGCTGACCAGGGCGCAGCTGGACTCTGTGATCCCTCGCGTAAAGCGCTGCGAGCGCGATGTTAGAGAGGTAACAGAAGCCCATTGCGAGGTCGCGCTCAGCGTGATGGCCGGGCGGCCATACCAGCCCAAAAGCCGTGTCACCATTCGACGATTGGAAAAGGGTATCAATCGTATCGTAAGCGGCACCGACGGCGAGGCGGGCTGCATCCAGCGTGCCAGGAGTAATATCGGCCTCCTTGCCAAAATCAGATATGAATGGATCCTTACCGGCAATTGAACAAGCTTTTGAATGAGCAACACACGCCGCAAGGTTGCTAAGGTATTGTGCATCGTGCCCCTGTTCGAGTTCTTTCAAGTCTGGCATGCGGTTCGAACTAACCCAGCATATCGGAGCAAGCGATTTCCCTTTGCCATCTACGAGCGGCCCTAACATGGTCGAGACCGATTCTGGGAGAGTTCGGTGCTGTAGCATCCTCGCTGCCTTCAGGCACCCATTGGCCTTCCCTGGATAATCATACTGAATGCAAACATCAAACCTGTCACGCGTCCCGAGGTGGCGATCACCGGATGTGCTTGTGTCAGAATTGAAGCATCGCTCATTTGTGATGATTGTTAGGGGCATAGGAGAACAGTTGGACTAGTTGTTGCGAAACGTATTCGTAAATTTGGACACCGTCATAAACCCGAAAGTACTTTAAGAGGCTGCTCCTCTCGGGGTGCTATATGATGGCTGCAGAATTGGGTGCTATCGTAGTCTTTTTTCGAATCCAATCAATTATCGTCCGGAAAAACGCGATTCCTATGGATTCGCCGCGATACCAGCCCCTCGGCATCGCATGGCAGAATAATGGTGGCAGAATGATTTTCGGGATGAGGTACACCGAGTCGGAGTACGCCTATGTAACCAGTCGTTGTTGCTATTTCGAGTTGACGTTCTTTTCCCATTCGCGATGCAGCGATGTGAGTTCGGCGACGATTTCGGGGTGATCGGAGACGTAGTCGGTCACCTCTGGCTTAGGATCGGTCAGTTTCCGTAGCGAGATCTTTTCTTGTTTGTCGCAGATCAACTTCCATTCCCCACTTCTCACTGCCCAGCTTTTCGCCCACGCGAAGTGCAGGATTTCATGAGCGCTGGCCGCGTTTGGGTCAGTCATGATACTAATCATGCTATGGCCATCCAGTTCAGGCCCATCTGCGGCGCGTTCGATGCCGCATAGATCTAAAACTGTTGGGAACCAATCCATCACCGTCACGATCTGGTCGCGCGTCTCTCCTTGAGGAATTTTCTGTGGGAAGCTGACAATGGCTGGCACGCGAATTCCCCCCTCCAAAAACTCCCCTTTGTGGCCGATCCACTTTCCCGTGTTCCCGCCACCTTCATGGGCAAGGTAGTAGTGACCGACTGGGTAACCACTGATGTGGTTCTCGACCTGAATCCCAGCGTTCGTTTCCGTCGAATGGCCATTGTCGCTCATCATGATCACAACTGTATTTTCGCGTAGGCCAGTCTCTTCTAGCTTATCGAGTATGCGTCCGATGTGATCATCGACTGACGAGATAACACGTGCATAGGACTGCCGCGGCATTGCTAAATCGGCGTAGGCCTCTTTGAACTTTTCGATTGGCTGCTCGGGATAGTGAGGCAGGTTAAAGGCGACCGTCATGAAGAACGGAGCGTCTTTGTTTGCGTCGACATAGTCGAGCGCGGTCTGAATCATGAGATCCGGATAGTATTCATCGCGCCGAAAGATCTCGTGATTGCCATCGTAGAGATCGTGGTAACCGTGGCCATGCAGAAAACAATGACGGTAGTTGTCGATGAATCCGGAGAGGTGGCCGAAAAAAGTATCGAATCCCTGGTCCAGCGGGCCATGCCCTAGCTTTGCACCGAGATGCCATTTGCCGAACAGGGCCGTTTGGTAACCTGCGGACCTGAGAACTTCAGCCAGCGTTAGTTCTTCGGTCGCCATGTTCACGTTGCCCTGATCGCTGCCGTGGCGATCTCCCTGCGTCCAGTTCGTGACGCCACCGCGTTGTGGATGCCGTCCGGTCAAGAGGGCAGCTCGCGACGGACAACAGACAGCGTGCGCATAGGCTTGAGTGAAACGAATCCCGGACGTCGCCAGCCTGTCGATATTGGGCGTCAGGAGATCGTTCGAGCCATAGCAGTTCGCGTCGAGTGTGCCTTGATCATCGGTGAACAAAATTACGACGTTGGGCTTCTGGCCAGCTTCTGTTACCGCGAAGACGGGTGACGCGAAAGTCAGCAGCATAGCGAAGAGTAGTGGAACGGTTTGTTGGGTGAAATTCATTCTTAGCCTCGTCAGAAAAATATGTGGGTGAGTTCTGGGGCAGGTAATGCTCCCAACGTGTACGTTCCGCCCTGTCGCCTGTTTCAGCCCGTTTCAGCTGATGATGTCGAGCGGCAAGGAGTACGAGGTACGACACCCGGAGGTGGCACTGTTAACCGCTCGGATCTGTTGGTTGGAGTTGGCGAATCAGGTGATGGTGTCCCTGCTGAATTTCGGATTTGCGATTTGCTGCATGTCGCCAGTGCCGCCAGTGTCGCCAGTGTCGCCAGTGTCGAACCAGTCAAGTGTCGTTCGTCTGAGTAAGCAAGCACCTTGACTAGTCGGCGGGATTCGATTCCAAGTACTGACGACTCCAAGCATGCGTCACATCCGACTTAAATTGATCGATGAGGGCCTGCATAGGTTCGGTACTAGGTCCGCTTCTGGGCTTCGGAGATCTGAATTGCTCAAGAAACTCCGAGGCCAGCGGAGGAGGCTGGTCGTCATTCAGCATCACGCCAAGATAGACGATGGGGATTGCCCAAAATAGTAGCACCGTCACATTTCGAAGATATCGCATACTACAATCGTAGACTGTTCATTGCCGCTATACCAGTGCTGTCGCGAAGCTGTTTAGTCACATGAACGACATGCTAGTATTTGCACAACGGAATCCAGAACTACGATCGGGAAGTAAATGAGAATCACTTGCGTTTTGATCGGCCTGAGTGCCTTTATCTCCTTGGCCAGCACCTCGACAGTGACATTGGCACAAGACTCCTTGCGGCCAGCGCAGGGGCACGCGCACAACGATTATCTGCATGAACGACCGCTGCTGGATGCACTCGCAGCGGGCATGGGAAGCGTTGAGGCAGATGTGTTTCTGGTCGATGGCCAACTGTTGGTCGCCCATACCGCGAGTGAAATCTCTCCTGAACGGTCGCTGCAAAAACTGTATCTCGACCCGCTTAAGGCACGCATGGCGGCTGGAGGGGGGAAGGTCTATCCAGATTCAAAGCATCGATCGCGACCTTTCTATCTGTTGATCGATATCAAATCGGACGCTCTGGAGACCTATCGCCAATTGCACGCGGTTCTGGAAGATTACACGGACATCCTGACCAGCGTCGAAGGTGAACAAGTGACCGAGCAGGGGGTTCAAGTTGTCGTCAGTGGCAATCGCCCACTGGAGTTCATCGCGGCGCAAGCCAAACGCTATTGTGGTATTGATGGACGCGTTAGCGATTTGGAGAGCGCTCAACCCGCCCACTTGATGCCCATGATTAGCGACAATTGGGGATTGCGATTTACATGGCGCGGCTCTGGCCCCATGCCTGCTGCAGAACTGCAACGTTTAAAGGAGATCGTCCACGGTGCTCATGAAAAAGGGCGCAGCGTGCGTTTCTGGGGGACACCCGAAAACCGGGAACTGTGGAAAGTTTTGCTTGACGCGAGGGTCGATTGGATCAACACCGACCAGCTCCATGAATTGAGTGAGTTCTTAAAAGACTCGACTCCCAATCCAGCGCTAACGAAAGTTCCCTTTCAAGTTGACGGACATCCGGCTTTTGTGATTGCAGCGCCGCAACCAACCGCAGGTCAACCCTGGGTCTGGTACGCTCCAACACTGGGAGCCGATTTGCCGGGTGAAGGACATCGCTGGTACTTCGAACAATTTCTAGCGGCGGGAATCAGTATCGCCGGGATCGACTTGGGAGAGGTCCGTGGTTCGCCTGCGAGCAATAGGAAATTCGTTGCGTTCCACCAAGAGATGGTGCGCCGTGGTTACTCTCCGCAACCTATCCTGCTGGGACAAAGTCGCGGTGGGCTAATGATGCTGAGCTTCGCTGCCGAACATCCCGACAAACTTCGTTCTTTCGTTGGGATCTATCCCGTGTGCAATTTGAGTAGCTGGCCGCTGAAAAATTCGAAGCTCGCAACGTTAGCTGATTACGGCCTATCGGAAGCTGAGTTGACTGCCAACCTTTCGCAATACAATCCCATCGATCATCTCGATGGTTTGGTCAAAAATAACATTCCGATATTTGCCGTTCATGGTGACTCGGATACCGTCGTGCCACTCGAAGAAAACAGTGGTCTGTTGGAAAGTCGTTACCAGGCCTTGAGTGGTGAAATCACAGTGAAGGTTATCCCCGGTGAAGGTCACAAAGTTTCGACTTCATTTTTTGAGTGCGCAGAGTTGGTGGAGTTCGTCCTTCGCAATTGCCAGAGCAACTAATGCTAGAAAGCACAAGTTCAACTCACGGCGATGTGGCCAACATTAATCGGTGTCGACAAAAAAATGTGCGGCAAAAAGATAAAGATAACGCCGATTGACCGTAGTTGGACAGCGAAAAATTGCGATGGAGTCAACATCCTCCATTTCTACTGGGCTGATGCCTTAGCTGATTGCTCGATCCGTTCTAAAATCTGTTGAGAGCGAGGTGAATCAGCGGAGCGGCGCACGGCTTCTTGGGCCCAGCGGAGGGCTTCTGGCCAACGCTCAAGCGCCTCGAGCAACATCGCCGTGGCTTCGGCAAAGCCCGCATCGTTGGGTTCTAATTCGGCCGCCTTCACCAAGTGGACGAGCGCCTGTTCTTTCTGACCATCCAAATAGAGCGCCAATCCGTAGCGGTATTGTAAGGGGGCGGCGTCAGGGAGCAATTCAGCATCGCGTGCCAACAGCGGCAGCTCCGCTTGGCGTAATCGCACAATCTCTTGACGCAGGGGAGAGATATCTTCAGTGGTAGCCCCCGGAGTGACTGGAGGTTGATTTTGCTCGAGCAACTCGGCGAGATTCGAACGTGGGCCAGTGGCGAGTGGCTCGGTGGCGATCGCGGTTTCGTAGTGCGTGATCGCTTGTTGTCGTCGCCCCTGTAAGGCAGCGAGTATTCCAAGCGCCATGTGCGCGCCAGCGCGATCGTTGTTGAATTCGATCCCTTCCGTCAACTCGCTCAGCCCGCGTCGAAAAGCAGAGGCACTCGCTTCACTCCACATGTTTTGCGGAAACTCAAGTAAGTTGCGCGCCGCTTCTGTGCGCACGCTCCGCACTGGGTCGCTCAAGGCCTTTTCCAACAAGCTGACACTTTGAAGGGGACTGCCGTGACCAACCAACACTCCAGTCGCGGTACTGCGGACCAATGGATGCTCGTCTTCGATAGCCTTCAACGCTTCGACGCCAGCACTCAGCGGATCGACTTGCGATAACACTTGTAAGGCTGTGGCGCGAGCGATATAAGGAGCATCGGGGCCGCGCCGCGCGAGTAGTCGTTGCAGTTGTTCGCGGGCAGTCGGAGCGCCCTGCTGTCCAGCCGCAATGGCGATTCCAAAATGCTCATCGCGTCGTCGACTCTCGCCGTACCATTGATCGCAGGCGGCGTCGCACCAAGCGTTGGCTCGCTCCAATTCCGCTTGTACTTCCGCGTCACCGGCCCGCGCGGCTAACATCCAGTCTTGATAGAGCGGGAGCTGTTCGTGCTTCTCGGCGGCCACGTTTTCCAATTTCAAATGACAACCGGTGCAAGCGTTGGGAGTCCCCAGTGATGTACTGAGGTCGGGGCGCGGAATGCGCAATGAATGATCGCGACGCGCATCGACGGCCATGTACGTGGTGGTGGGCATGTGACAGTTGACACACTGGGCTCCCACGCCGTCGGATTGGTGCCGGTGATGGGCCACGGTATCGTACTTGGCCACTGGGTGTTGGTGACACGATGTGCAAACTTCATTCCCTTGATGCTTCAAGCGAGCGGTGTGCGGATCATGGCAATCGGTACAACGAATCCCCTTGTGATACATTTTGCTCTGAATGAAAGAACCATGCACATAGTCTTCATCTAGCACTTGTCCGTCGGGGTAGTAGATGTTTTCGGTGAGCAGTTGATTGGAGAAGTAATCGTAGTAATTGTCCCCTGCGCGAAAGCCTCCCTGTACAACGCCACGACGCGAGTGGCACGGCGCGCAGGCCTGAATTTGATTTTCGGCCGACGCCTTTAAATTCGCCAAGCCGTACCCTCGCTCGCGACTCCAGCCGGGGAACCACTGCCGAGCTAGTTCCAGATGAAGGCTCCCTGGTCCGTGGCAGGCTTCGCAGGTCACGTTGATTTCGACGAACGTGGAATGGTAGGCACCGGGAATATCGCTGGTCGCAACTTGGCTGGGATTCGAATTAGGCTCGGGTGGAACAAAGTGCTTTTGATAGTCAGTGCTATGGCAGTCGGCACACATCGTATTCCAGCGTTGTGCGATCCCGGTCCAATGCAGATCATCGGTCGGCGCGATCTTTTCAGGGACATCTGGCGGAGCTAAGTAAAACCACTCTTTTTTCTCCGTATCCCAGGAGATGCGAAGAACTTGCACACGCGGCACTTCGCCGTCCAGCATGGTCGCGGAGGTGCTGGGGAACTCAACCATGTATTGTTGCAGGGGGGTGACACCGAAGACATATTTGACTTCGAAGTCGGTCATGCGGCCATCGGGACCTTCCGTATGGACCATGAACTTGTCCCCCTTTCGAAACATGCGACTGGGCATGTCGTGATGGACGAGTGTGGCCTCGTTGAAATCCCCTAGCACCGTTTGGTCCGTGGCCAATTGCATGGCTTGCTGATGGTGCGAACCTTGCATTAGGTCAGCCTGCTCTCGGTGACATTCGACGCACGCGGTTTGGCCCACGTACGTGGCGCGCGACAGTTCAAACGAAGTCGGCTTGTTACTCGACGTGCAGCCAACCAGCGCACTGGCCACCAGGAGAATTATGGGCTGGGGCGTGTTGACACGAATACTCAAAACAACTCCTGCAATTTGGCAAAGCCGTCGCCGCGCACGATCAGAAAAACACCAAAGCCGATAAACAGACTGGCGATCATGATCGCTTTAATAGGAGCTTTATTTTCACTCCAACTCTTGATCCCATACGGAACAGAGTAGAGGATTGGCAAGAAGAAACAGGCCAGCCCTTGAACTACTGATTTGGTAAAGCCGAAAAAGGTGATACTTAAGTGTGCGAAGGTCACATTGGCTAGCCCTGTGATCAAGGCGGTGACCCCCAACGTCGTGAAGACTTGCAGACGTTGCAGTTTACCCATGAACGTCCCCTCAGGCTCAGGCTCGCCGAATTTGCCATCCACGATCACGACGCCGGCTGCGGCCAGTGTAATTGCTCCGATGAGAAAGGACATGATCACCCACCAGGGCATGGCGGCGCGGTCACGACGCAGATCCAGGACGGTGTCGCGGACCATATTGTCTGACGCTTCCTGCAAGTAGGGATTGTCGAACTCGGGACGCGAACTCTTGGCATCGAATCCGGTCAGTTGTTCCCCCGATTCGAACCTCAGTCCGCAAGTAGTACAGACAACCGCTCCAGCCCGAATGTCGCTGCCACACTTGGGACACATCGGTCCCACGCGACGTTTGAGTCCAGCATCCTCCAACAACTCGTCCATCACACCCATTTTCGCGACCGCTGCGGCACCTTTGTCTGCACTCGAATTGGGTCCCTTTGAACTGGCGGCTGGCTTGGTACCGGCTGACTTGGTATCGGCTGACTTGGCTGCGTCAGTGTTTGTCGCTTTGGGGACTGGAACCTTTACCGTTTCTTGGCACTGGGGACACTTCCCGTTTTTGCCAGCGAACTTATCGGGGACGGTCAACACATGACCACATTTACATTTAAACTTGATGGGCATGGGGAGCCGAACCTATTCGCATAGACAAAAACCAACAACGCTCAAAACCAAACCCCATTTTGCTCGCTGGGGAGCACTTCGACAACTCTCTAGCCCCAATTATTCGTGGGCCCGACAATTTATGCCAAGCACCGACCGATTAATAACTAATAACTGTCGCGACCTAAACGTAGCTACGACGTCTGCCGCAGTGCAATCAGTTTATCAAGTTCACCACGTAGCCGCCCGAGGATCTCATCGTAGGTGAAGGCCCCCAACGATTCTTCCCCTTTTTTGAGGTTGACCCGCGTTGGTCCGCACCATAAACCGAGATCAGCATCATCGGTTTCACCAGGACCATTGACCCGACAGCCCATTACCGCGATCGTGATCGCATAGTCTTGGGCGTAGCGCGTCATCGCTTTCACGTCCTGTGCTAGTTCCACGAAGGCTTCATTCTCGACTCGTGAACAACTCGGACAAGAGATGATGTTCAGTTTATTTGGATCAAGGGCTACCACGCTACGCAGACGTCCCGCCAAAATGTCTTGGATGATTTCGCGTCCCGCCGCGATCTCTTCGGGCTTGCGTGGATTGGGAACAGTCAGCGAAACGCGAATGGTATCACCGATGCCGCGGCCAATTAACTGTTCAAACGCGATGCGAGTTTTGATGATTCCGTCTGGAGGCAAACCCGCTTCGGTCACTCCCAAGTGCAGCGGCACGTCGGGCCGCCGCTCGGCAAAGCGCTGATTGATCGTCACGACTGTCGCCGGGTCGCTATCCTTCATCGAGACCACAAAGCGCGTAAAGCCTAAGCTCTCCAGATGATCGCAGTGCTCCAATCCACTTTCCAGGATGGGAGCGATATCGTCATCACCGTATTTTTCCTTCTTAGCCGGATCGACGCTGCCACAGTTGACGCCGATGCGAATAGCGCAGTCATTCTCCGACGCTACCTTCGCGATGTAAGCCACTTTGTCTTGCCACGATCTCGATTTTTCATGATGGTACAAGTGACCTGGGTTGTAGCGAATTTTGTCGACATGCGGCGCGACCAGTTCCGCCAATCGATAGTTCTCTTGTAAGTCGACCGAAAGATTAGCTTCGGTCTGTGCCCGGATCTCAGCTAAGGCGGCTGCATCTTTATCGCTATCGACGGCAATCCGCACCACATCCGCTCCGGCAGCGTGCAAGGCATTGACCTGCGCCACTGTCGCGTCAATGTCTTGCGTGTGAGTTGCCGTCATGCTTTGCACTGCGATATCATGCTCCGCACCAACTTGGATCGAGCCAATGCGAACAGAACGAGTTGGATTGCGTTGTATGGCCATGGGGAGTGGGGGAGTGGAATGGAGTGGAATGGCAATGGGTGGTCTGAATCGATAAGTCAAGGGTAATGTAAACGATAGCGTTTGGCGAGGTGGAGTGGGAGTGATGGAGAGATGGAGAGATGGAGAGATGGGGTGATGGGGTGATGGGGTGATGGGGTGATGGGGTGATGGGGTGATGGAGTTAGGGAGTTAGGGCTGAAAGCCCGGGAGATTTTCTAGCCCAGGCTGCAGGCCTTGTCATTACCCACAATTCATAAGACTAAATCGCACCAACTAGGCGCATGCCGTCAAGTAGTGACTGCAATTTTTGAAATCCGCGCCAGATGGTTTGCCAGCCGGGTTCACCGTCACCTTTTCTTCCAAGGAAC
>JBGSJT010000379.1:0-22432 GCA_041741715.1 Pirellulaceae bacterium
GCAAAGACAATCCCAGTCGAACTCAGCACCATCACCAACACCAGCGCAAACGAAGAGCTATACTCAAGATACTACACCGGAGGATAGGGCTCTGCTGGGAAGCAACCCGAGCGCCGTTGTAGCGTCGAAAGCAAGTGTGACAGAGGGCTCGATGCTCTCTGCCACTGCTGCTTGCTTTTGACCTCAATGCGATAAATCCCGGGGGCCCGGGGGCTGGCCCCCTCAAAAAAATAGTCTTCAGTCCATTTTTTTAACCCACCTCTAAACAAATCGCACCTCCCCGTTCCACACTTCCCGTCTGACCAAAAAACTACAATGCCAGAGAACCAAGCGTTGAACGGCAGTTCGCGATGCCGTCCAACTTACTAAACAATCAACCCCTCGAACCGGCTGATCGCAGCCGTTCCGCTACGGAGGTAGAGTATGCGCTGGATGTTGTTCCTACAGATAGCCGTCGTTCTTCATGCACTTCCCATGCAGCGGTCGCTTGCAGTTGACGAACCCGACCAAATTTATGTTCAACAGGGCGTTTTGCAAGCTGCTAAGAAACTTCAACCAGCAGTCGTGTATTTGGCTCATCCACAAAGTCCTGGCGGTTGTTCTGGCACCCTCATTTCGGCCGACGGCCTCATTTTGACTTGTGCTCACATCAATGCCCAGGTGGGAGATGAGCTTGTCGTCCATACGTTCGACGGTAGGGAACTGCAAGGAAGGGTATTGGGCAAATCCACGCAGAATGGCGATTTTGGGGATGATCTTGCGCTCGTTCAACTCGCAAGTGAGGGTCCATGGCCTTTCGTCAAGATCGCTTCAACCGAAGGACTTACGAAAGAACAACCACTCATGATGTTGGGGCATCCGATGACAGGTATTCTGTCTGGTGAGCAGGGTAAGCCCTCGCGTCAATTGCGCATTGGTTACCAGATGCTTTCCGAACACACCAACAGAGTTGGTCTGATCAGAACTACGATTCGTATGTTTGGGGGAGATTCAGGAGGACCAATTTTTGACTTGGATGGCCGCCTGCTTGGCGTCGCAACAAACTACGAAAACGGAGGGGTCGGATTGACTTTCAACACGGTCGATCTTCTTCAACAACGCTGGAGTCTGCTGGGAAGTGATCGGCCACTGCCATCAATCGAACTCGCGGTATATTCCGAGCTTCCTTCAATTGATGCCGTGATCCGCCCTCGCGCCTTAGAGGTACAGCACTTGGTCGTTGATGTGCAATCAAACTTTCGCACGATCGCTTCCGGTTTGATCGTTGCTCGAGGGAGAGTATTGACCAAAGCAAGCGAATTGGGACCAAACCTAACTGTTGCTTTTACTGACGAGTCAGTAGCCCATGCGCGTGTGATTGCTGTCGACCGCAAGAGAGATTTGGCTTTACTCGAAATTGGCACAAGTGATACAGATGACGCAACGCCTACGGTACCTTGGTCACAATCAAGCGAGTTCGCACCTGGCACTTTGGCAGCAATTGTGCCACCTGCTGGCTTTGAATCACAGTTGGGCAACATCGCAACGGGAGCCACCAATGTTCCAGCGATAGAGGGTTCCATTCCAGTAATTGTTGAAAATGGCGAGGATGGCGTTAACGTAGTCGGTATAGTGAAAGAGGTATTCCTGCCGGGACATGAGTTTCGCTTTCCATTGAGAAAAGGTGACGTCATAACCCATGTTGGGACGACACGGATCCGAACAACTGCCGATTGGTCAACTCTGCATGCAAGCTGGCTTACTAGTAGTGCAGATCCGCGTATCGCTGGCGAGCAGGTGAAGATCGTGTATTCGCGCGATGGGGTTCCATCTGAGGTGATTGTGTCTCTCGCTCTCAACCACAATGCCCAGCATTACGTTCGGGCTTCCAGTGCACGAGCAACTGGATTCGAGAATGCAATCATCGGGCAGTTTTTCCGAAGCAGACCAGAGAACTGTGGAGCACCGGTGATCGATGTACATGGCCATGTCATTGGTGTATTCATCGCAAAGTCGGAAACGGTTGAGGATATCGTACTCCCTGTGGGTGAAGTGATGTCCGCACTGCGATTGCTAGAAGCCGATGCGGCCCACAAGTAGCTGCAAAGCGGTGAGCACTACTATGCCTAAGCCGAACAATGGGATGTAGACGAAGCCCTCGATCGGCCGTTTTGACTTGCGTTGAGTCAATCTCTCGGGCTCGCTGAACTCCGTCGTTATGATTCGAAAGACATGATTACAAAAGAAACGCTATTCGAGATTTCGAGACTTTGTCGCAAGGCTATCGTGTCTGTAGGACGGTTTGACCTGACTCTACTTGAAATTGAGCTTGGCGATGTCGCTCCGTCTGTTCTCGACTACTTTAACTCAAACGTACCTGAAACTTCCGTTTTCGCGCGAACTTGTTCCAGCCGCGACTTGTGCCGCCTATATCAACTCCGCGACCTTGTCGACATGAACATGAATGCCGTTCCAAGTTGCTACATTTTAAACTATGGTTTTGTAGCGTTCGGCTCTGACCTCTCTGGTGATGCATTTACCGTTGATGTGATCAGCGGTGACATCTACTTGGTGTCGCATGAAGAGGATTGGGAAGAACTCATCGCCGAAAATGCCGATGAACTGGGCGGTGCGAGGGCGGTTGTCGCAGAGTATTCGGAGCATGTTACAGATTCAATTGAACAGTTCCTCGATACTTTGCTCTATCAACTTCGTGAGGTTGATAGGAAGGAGCGCGAGTTCTACGATCTCGCCATGTCCGACCCGGGTGCAGTTAACGATGACGGAAACACTTTACTGATTGTGGCTATCAAAGAGAACGACTTTCAGAGGTTCCAAAAGATTATCGAATTGGGTGCCAATATCGAAGTCATCAGCGCCCAGGATCGACCGGCCGTCAGCGAGGCTACGGTGTATGGCCGTGTCGACATGGTAAAAATCCTGCTTGAACGAGGTGCAAACCCGAATTCGGTTAACTCAAAAGGACAGACGCCACTGATGATAGCAGCATGGTACTCTCAAACCGACTGCGCTAGGATTTTGCTCGACAGCGGTGCAGACAAGAGCCTCAGAGATAACGACAATCGCGTAGCAGTTGACCACATAAATACTTTTCGCAAAGAACCCGAACTATTCGGGCTTCTATCGTTGAATGGATAATAACTAAGCGATGCACGCAAGTTGCCGGTCGACCGCGAATTTGAATCAAAAACTTTCTCCGGCGACTGTGTGATCGCCACCGTTGAACTTAATCGGCATGCCCGGGTGTGGCGTCACGCTTCCTGCGTGGAAGACGAGTTGGTATCCATGCCAACGGGCATCAACGCGTGCCCGGTTCTTCTTCTTTCACACGCTGGACTCATTCTTGGCAACCAGCCAAACGCGGCGTGCCGGACTGACGTTGTGCGGTCGGTCTTTCAAAGTTTTGGATCGGCTACGCCCTCTATGCCACGGGGATAAGATTCTCCGAAGCGGCCAACCTTAACATCAGCGACATCGATTCAAAGCGAATGCAGATCCGCATCACCCACGGCAAGGGGGCCAAGCAGCGACAAGTGCCACTCTCACCCAGACTGCTCAACGAGCTACGAGATTACTGGAAACAGTACAAGCCAACATCGCTGATCTTTCTAGGCAAATCACCCGACAAGACCTATGCGGATAAGTCGATTCAGAAAGCCCCCAAGGATTCTGCGAAGCCAGTGTGCTGCTTATGCAAAGCAGTGACACCAGTTCCATTAAGTTGTCGAATTTACAGTCCTCGATCAGGGGCGGTCGACAAAGTTCAACGCACGTTCTATCCGTGGGGCGGGCCAGCCAGCATCCAACGCAAAGTAAAGTCCCCTCGTGCCCGCCTCCCGCATGGAATGCAATTCGTTGAACTCAATTCGTTGAACGCAATTCGTCCGTCGATCTGATGGACTTAAACGATGAACACCGTTTACATTGCAACATCTATCTTTAGCTATCTCTGGCAACGCCCGAGCTCTCAGTTGGTGGTGGCAGCGCGCCAGCTATTGACGAGCAAATGGTGGGAAATCGAGAGAACCAACTACGAACTTGTTGTGTCGCAATACGTGCTCGATGAGGTATCGGGCGGGGATCCTATTTTGGCTGCCGAACGCGTGCAGGCAGTGGCGGGGATTCCGCTACTTCCAAATGCTCCACAGATTGCGCAAATTGCGAGCGAGATCATGACTCGGGCGATTTTGCCTCCAAAAGCGCAGGTTGACGCGTTGCACATCGCTACGGTAGCCCATCATCGAATAGAATACTTATTGACTTGGAACTGCAAGCACATTGCAAACGCGAGAATCTTGCCCCGTATCCATCAGGTTCTCACCGACGTTGGGGTACCCATTGCGGTGATTTGCACACCAGACGAGTTGCTTGGAAATGGTTCAGAAATCGACGACTGAAACGCCAATTGAAGAAATCCACCGCGTCCGACGTGAGATATCGGACCGATTCGGTGGCGACATTGCTGAAATCGCTGCCGACGCGGACCGCCGTGCGCAAGCGTCTGGCCGACCAATTTGGCAGGGTAAAACGACGAACCAAACGATACAACGGAGCGGCGGTGGCGACGTTTCTGGCAAGGGTGAGTCAACTCCCGCCGCCCGCTGATCGTCAACGTTCGTCAACTGAAGCGCCTTCTATCGCGTTGAGCGAAGCCGCTAGCTGACCGTACGTTTGCGAACACCGTCCAAACTGCTAAAATAAGGGCAAAAGTCACCGTGCGCGAAGGATGTGGTCCGCCATGATTCAGCGAAATACCCTAACGTGCGGTGATACGCACAAGCTTTTGTCCCAGGTCGCCGACGACTCTGTCGATTTGATTATTTGCGATGGCCCTTACGGCGTTACGCAGAACGACTGGGACCGGGTACCCTCAATTCAGAACTACAATCTCGAACTGATTGAGCGGTTTTCGGCCAAACTCAAGGACGGCGGTGCACTCTACCTGTTTGGAAAGCCCGACTGCATTGATTTCATAGATTACCGACCCTTTTTGAATCTGCGTTCAAAGATTGTTTGGTACCAGCCGAGTCGCCTTGCGCAAGGGCGTCTCAACTTCACCAACAACTACGATGTGATCTGCTACTTCATTAAAGGGAGGAAGCCTGCCACGTTTAATTTGGACGAGATTAGGGTTGCACAACTTGTGGAGCTTGAGCACCGCTTACGTTGCGAGAACGTACCTTCGGTACGGAACGGCCAGTACGGCAGGACAAAATTTAATGACAAGGGCAAGAATCCAGGAGATGTTTGGGGAGACATCAAACAACTTACATACAAATCAAAGGAGCTAGTATGCCGCGACGCCCTAAATACGATCCAGAAACCAGAGCGACTAATTGAACGCCTCATTCTTGCTAGTTCAAACGCTGGAGATCTTGTTCTTGATCCTTTTGCGGGGGTGGGGACATGCCCCGTTGTATGTCGCCGGAATGAGAGGGAATTTTTCGCGTTTGAACTGAATCCCGAATTTGTGAAGTGTGGAAATGCACGGCTCAAATCCGAAGACTCGAAATGGGCGTTGTTGAACACTTGATATGTCAGGCGAAGTGGACGAGAAGATCGTAGATTTGGTGCTGCATGCTGCGGAATTAGCCAGGGATGTAGGCATTCATAATATTCTGCGGCCTGGACTCGTTTAAGAAATGATTATGGCTGATATTCTCGGCCACAAGGTCATAACTTCAAGGCGAGCGGCGGATGCGTGCGATGTGAATGATTCGACCATTCAGTACGAATATTTGCCGTGCAAGAGGAGTGGCTGGACTGTATCGGCTCGGCGGTCATGTCCTTCCTGCACTTAAATGATGCACCGGCGGCTTTTAGTCAATACAATGAACACTTTGCTAAACAGAGGGCACGCAACCTCAGAGACGTGGACTTGGCATAACAGCACGCTGCCCCCGCGTTGCCGCAAATGGGTTCTTGAAATGGATGCTCGCTCGCGGCAACCGGGTTAGCGTAGTTGTACTGCATGACAATGAGTGACTGTCCAACATTGCCGATTCCCAAGCTTCTGGCCGAGATGGTCAATTCGGGCGTGTGGCCGACCGACACCTCCAACCTGCAGGAACTGAAACCCATACTCGGCAAAGAAGCCGCAAAGAAGCTATCGTCCCAAGATGATCGAATTGTCCTGATACCGCCGCCATTTCACACAATTGGCGACGAGGTTCGTGGCGGAAATCGCTTCTGGGAAACGGGAGTGACCAATCCAAAACAAATCGACTACGACAAAGCACTGATCATTGCGGACTTCGGAATGGGCTCTGATTCGCCAGTCGTGCTTTACTACAGTGTCGCTGAATCGCCGCGGGTGATGTACTTGCGTTGGATCGGAAACGGTCAGGATATTCATCATGAATGGGTTGAAACTCATCCGACATTTGATGAGTTTGCTTCAGCCGTCGGCTTATCTCGAATTCAAGCAGAACGCAGCGGTGCACCGGAGGCGCCGCCGATACAGGATTTGAAATCCTAGTCTTTCGTCGCCGCCCGGTTACCGCAGGCGTTTGTCCTTCACTCAGCCTTTGCCATGTGTCGGCGTGCACGCTATAATACCGCACGGAGGAAAACCAATGTCACTTGAAAGTATGCTTGCGTCACTTAAGCCTGAAGAGAAGCTAAACGCAATGGACATTCTGTGGCGGGATTTGTCAGCGAATCCTGCTCGCCTGTCCTCGCCCGATTGGCATGGCGATGTATTGGCTAATCGGATCGCAAGTCCTTCTAGCGAGCCTAGACTTCCAATCGATGCTGCCTTCGATGATGTCAGGGAACGATTGAATGCACGTCGAATTCAGGGGGGAGGCACGTGATGATCTCGTTGAAGGCACCATTTTCTAAGTTGAACAATCTGCTGGGCTGGATCGGTATTTCCTGAGTGGTCACCGTTACAGACGTTGCTTCCGAAGAAATGAAATCGTTTCTGAACGGCGACCAGAAATCGTACATCAGACTCTCGGTGAAGAATGATGGGTCAACTGGATTCATGTACGACTTAAAGATAGACGACGCAGCACGGAATGGTACTGATTTATTGGACAACACGCACGGGTTCTTGCTGGTTACGGACGTCAACTGCTCGTTGTATCTTGACGGGGCAACGATCGACTGGGAAACTGAACCTGATGGCTCGGCCGAATTCAAGTTCGCCAATCCGAATGCAATTCAACAATGAACGACCTATCGCCGAACAATGAGAACGAACAGATAACTGCACGAGCGTTGCGGGTCGCGTGTTTGCTGATGGCGAGTTCTCTCGCAGCAACCCCGTGATTTTGAGCGTTCGTCAGTACAGTCGTACTCGTACTCGTACTCGTACTCAGTGCAACGGTACTCGTACTCGAAACGATCGTGATGGCAGAGCCAGCTTTCGATCATAAACGACTCGACGTTTATCGGCTCTCGATCGATTACGTGGCGTTCTCGTGTCAGATCGCCAAGTCACTTGGCGGGACGATTCGACACATTCGTGATCTATGGCTGCGCGCGGCTCAATCGATTCCGTTGAACATGGCCGAGGGCAATGGAAAGCAAAGTTTCAAGGACAAGCACCGTTTTTTTGCGATCGCTCGCGGGTCGGCCTTTTCACTGGCCAGCCGCAGACGCAGTCCTGCCGCAACAGCGTGGCTCCCCCTAGATCGAGCAGAGGACTGCACAAAATGACACCTAGCAGTTAAACTGAGGGATGACCGGAATCGACCAGTCGTTACTGTTCGCCAAAGCCAGTCGACTCAGGCAGATCGGTCACCGACCCGGTCTAATACCCTCGAGCCAAGCGGCCCAGTCCATCGCATGCGCTAACCTTCCCTCCAAGTCGGGTTAGGTCTCCTTACGTTCGTCGATACAGGCATGATCAATCCTTACCAAACACCTTCAATATTTTCGGCGACGGAGCCACGACGATTGCACTTCGTAATCGCTCCCTTAGCAGGAAGTGTCGGATATTGTGCGCCGATTGTAGCCCTGGCTCTGATGGCATGGTTTACCAATGGGTGGCCTGTTGCGTTGGAGAATCTGAAAAGGGTAGTACACATCCATCGCGAACTATCACTCAATACGATCGCAACATTCATTCCTAACCTCACCTTGGCGACCATCGTTGCAATTGCGACGATAAAGTGGGTTGATTCCGATGAATCCCACAGGCGATGGTGGATGCTCGGATGTGTTACTATCATAGGCTACACCGTTGTTTTGTATTCGGTGGGTCGCTGGAATCTGATACCATGGACGTGGCCAACCGAGCTCAACAACGCTGTACGTTCGACGCTAACTCTGATGTTCCCAATTATCGCATGCGCAATCGACGGTCTCGCGAGCCGACGAACGAGGCGACGAACGAGCCGACGAACGAGGCGGTGAGCCCAAGCCGCTGGTATTGTCATTTGTCCTTCTTTGTGATTTGCCTTAACGCCATCCACGCACCGTTGCTTTGGGTCGGTTTTGAGTCAACGCGAACTGTTCCGTCCGCAACTCGCAGGCAATTAAGAATTGGACCGTTTCAATTGGTGTGGAGACGTCTTAAACGTCTGGTAAAATTCCAATGGCCGAGCTGTGTTTGCGGTTGGACTTGCGAAGCTTAGAACGGGTGTACCTTAGGGCCACGACTCGATTTTGCTGTTATCGAATAGTGCACCATTGTCATAGATTTCGTTTCTTAGTTTTGAATGAATCAAAAGGAGATTGGATTTGGTCGACCACTCGTTGGGAGATGCCGAATACTACGCCGCCGAAGACTATGTTGGCTTCGGGACACGTCTATTGATTATGTTTGTAGACTCTTTAGTCCTTGTTCTTTTTGGCGTGGCACTATGGATGCCACTCGTCGCGTTGTTTCTGGCGGGCATAATTGAATTTGACCCAAGCGGGTACTTTTGGCTCGTGTATCTGTTCGTAATTTGGATTTACCTAGGCCCCGTGAAGCGATCCAACTTTGGCACAATTGGATTTAGGATATTCGCCGTTAGACTCGTCTCAGCAAGAGGCGGAAGACCAACTTTAGTCAACATGACGTTTCGAATGATGATGTGGATGTTTGGGCCGTTCAGTATTGTGCTTGACCTGCTGTGGCTTGGAGCGGATTCAGAAAGTCAGTCGCTAAGAGACTGCTATCTCGGAACCTATCTGATCAAAAGAAAAGCAATGCCGATAGGACGCGCGCCATTGCATTTAACGTGTTATAACGCAATGGGATTTGTCCTTTCGTATCCGCGCGTATGTCGACCGCGATAAGCCACACAATATAGTGATCAAGCGAAGTGGACAAAGGCGCGGCTTTTTGATATCATGGTCGTCTGGCGACTCGGTTACTGCTGGTAGCCGTGGAAAGTGCTATGCGGACACTTTCGTTGTATACTGCTTAGATCCGACATGTTTTGTTGATCATTCTTGTTTTGTAGAGCGCTTGACGCATCTCGCGCCCCTTCACAACTGTTTCTCGCAACGTCCAACTGAGAGTAGGAGTCGAAGTATGTGCCGCTTGATGATTCGCTTATCCATCGGTTTGCTGGTTCTATGTCTGTCGGAATCAGCCTCGTGGGCCCAGTTCGGAGGTTCGCGGGCTGGAGTTGAGTCAAACTCCGAAGCCGTGGCAGGGCTGCCGATGCTGGAGCGTCAGGTCGTCGAGGGCTTCATTGCTCTTGACGGGCGCGCCGAAGTTCGGGTACGTCCCACGGAGATTCGAATCGTCTTGGCGGTAACCAGTGAAGGGCTAACTGCCCAGGAGTGCAATGGGTTGATCAATGAAGCCCTGATCAAATTGAAGAAATCGTGGCTGGAGATGGGAATTCCGGCGGAGAGCGCCGTCGAGGACTTTATTGCCGTGTTGCCGTTGTATCAGTGGGAGTTGGAGAAGCGCGGCAACAGTGATATTGGTGTGGAAAAGAAAGTTGGTTTCCGCATGCAAACCAACGTCCACTTGGCTGTACCCAACGACGCGACTGCCTCCAAGGCGTTGACGATGGCTTTTGAACAAGGGGTGACCGATATCATCGCCTTTGATTACTGGAGCAAGGAGTTGGACGATTTCAAAAGTCAGGCCCGCGAGCTCGCGGTTAAAGCGGCTCGAAGCAAGTCGGAACTCCTGTTCGCCGCGGTGTTCGACTCCGTTCCACCGGTCATCAACATACAAGAGCAGACCACGATTCGCTATCCTGAATCGTTGTACCACTCTTTTGTGAACACCTACGCCGAAGAGCTCGAGACAGGCTGGCGGCGCGATACACCCGTCATTCGAGCTTATCGCCCGCGCAACACTTACTACCGTGGGCTCTACTCCGATGGTGATGTCCAGCCCCGCGAACTACCGATGCATCCCGAGATTTCGGTTATATCCAATGTTCGGCTTTACTTCGAATCACCCGCTAGCAAACAGGAAAAGAAGGAAGGCGACGGCGACACAAAGTGATGGACAAAGCGGCAGGCATTCCGGAGGGACTTAAGTGACTAACACCCAACATGCCACGACGACTTTTTCGAGAATTGCCCTGCTGATATGCGTAGCGGTGGGCATTTCAGGTGTGCTTCTTCAGCTTTGGAGAGCGACGGCTCAATATGGGTGGTCGAGCGAACAGTGGGTATTGGCGATTCCAATCATCATCGTCGCTGCCGGGATCTGCTCAACCGGAGCGCTGGTCGTTCTGCGTTTACTAAGGAGAAAATATTGGAACCGGTAACTTTTTTGCGGACGGGTCCTAACTGGACAGCGCCAGGTTTATGTCCAATTGCCGTAATTTACTCGGTTTTCTGTAATGTGAGCGGCAAGGCGCTAGTTCCGCCGGTAAATGAAGGAAAAGCAACGAGAAGAACCGGCGGCTAGCGCCTTGCCGCTCACAAACCTGGCGCTGTCCAGCTAATCTAGCAACGCAAAAAGTTTGTTACTTAATGCAGTTGATTCTGCTGATCTCATTGATCAGTTCGCCCACGGAAGCGACCGCGAAGGAACCTTGGGGCGCGGGAGTTTCGACTCTACCGCGATACCGGAGGCCAAGTCGATGCAGCTGTGTTCGAATGGTTTATTGAGGTGGAATCTTATCCAGGGTAGGCAGCGAGCACTGGGCGAAGGTTTCTGCGCGGGCCTCGATTGAATGCAGCAGTCGCGTTTAGCTCGCGACTCGTAGCGGCCGGCTGGCCATAACGGATTTCTTGACTGACTGACTAAATGGAAATATTTGAGTTCAATAGTGTGAACCCCTACCGTCCCCCCGCTGAAAGCCTTTTCCTTTGCGGCAAACTGTTCGGGTTTGAGGCAGAGTGCTTAGTCATAGAAAACGATGCAATCCTGCCAGCAAAAGGGGTGTATCAAAAAAACGACGTTCATGGCGCGGGCTGTCTGAACGGAGTCCTTACGCCATGAGAGAGTTTATGTTCGGCTGGTTCAAACCGCAGTGTCCGGTAGACATTGCCGCTAAACGATGGGTCGAGAGTCGTCTCCAATGGCTATCCGAACAATTTGGGCGCGATACTTTCACTCGCCGCGCGGTCATCCTTCCAACGGACGACTTTTTTCCCGATCCGTTTGACGGAAGTGAAGCAAGTGTTCGCAACTTGCTGGATCAAGTCTGCGGGTACATGGACGTGAAACCAAGTTGCGTCGCCCTTGAACTGTTCACAAGCAAGGGTGAACTGTGGCTAGTTAACGAGGACGGCAAATACATTCCCACTGGTGCAGCTGGGCTATACGACGAACAGGTTGGAAAAACGGTTATCCATATCGAGACCTCCGAAATGATGAATCTCTCGGGACTCATCGGAACGATGGCTCATGAACTCGCTCACGTGCGGCTAATGGGCGAGCGACGCGTCAGTGGCGAAGAGTACGACAATGAACTACTGACCGATTTGGCCGCTGTGTTTCACGGCTTTGGTATCTTCCTCGGGAACTCTCCACGCAATTGGGAGAGCCAATACAGCAATTGGCCCGGCACTGACCTCAGACGCCCCGAATACATGACTTTGCCCATGTTCGCTTATGCACTTGCACACACCGCTTGGATTCGCGGTGAGTCCAAGCCGGACTGGCTGAAGTTTTTGTCATTCGACCTAAAACCATGCGTTAAGCAGGGTATTCGGTTTCTAATGGATACCAATGATTCGACCTTTTTTCCGGACAAGGGGGCCTAGTTCCTGAAGGCAGCGGAGGGACATTACCAAAACATTGCAGAGACGTGTCGGAAGCGACTGTACTCCAAGGATCCATGACGGCTGTCGGGGTAAACCAGTTTGTGAGTAAAGAGGTTCCTCGCCTGCGGCTGCGGGTTAAACGATGGTGTGGGTAGCAGAGGATCAAAGAAAGTTTGACTGAGGCCTAGTTCAATTCAGACGGAAGTTTAATAATGCAACTCACCTTTACGTTGTCGGAGCGGGAGTCGCTGGCGATCATCGAGCAGTTCTACAGAGACTCTCCATCATAGAAGCGAATCCGAAATCGGACGCGGTGGATAATGCCAGCCTTGACGATACAGTTTGGGGGCAATTGCGTCGACCATTTCGTATCTACGAGCGTTGGGGGGTGACTGGACTGTGTCGGTCAAATCCTACTGGTTTGAGAGCTTGATCCTGCAGCGGATCGTAATACCCTTTTTGTTGTTTGCGTTAAGGTGGATCGACTGAATCGCGGCACTGCAAGCACCTTCGAAATTTCATTGGGAACAAGCTATGTTTGAAAACCCATTCGATCCGCCGACTTCCTTTCGATCCTGCTGAGTTACTAAATCGAAACACCTGAGCCCAATATTAATGAAATGCCCGATCGTGAGAAGGCAGCCAGTCCAATTGGTCTGTTGACGGTCAAGCGTCCAGCGGGGATCTCGATGCAGTTTCGCACCATCCATCTGTTGTTGCTGATGACCGCCGTTGCGATTCCAACGTCAATTCTGTTTCCGGTTGTATTTCGTTACTACCAAACTCCGTCAGAGCGGTTCCAATCCGACCTCGCAGTGGTTGGCTTTGCACTACCGCGGATGGTTGCCACGGCAACATTCGAAGACAAGGAGGACAAGCGGCTTTTCCTTTACTTCACGGTGGCTTATGAAAAGGATAGCCGGCACATGCTTCGGCATGCTTACTTCGACCCGCATGAGCCGTGGTACGTAAGGAACTGGCATCCATTAACCCCTAAGTTTCTAGAGCAGTTGGGACATACGCGGAAGATTGAACTTCACGAATTGCACATAGACCATCCTCCGAATGCAGAGGACCTTCGATGCTTCATTGAACCGCTGGGCGAGATCATTAACGACCCCAAAACGTCGCTGCATGGAGCGAATCGCTAGCTTCATCCCTGGTAGATCTGTGCTAATCGGGGCACCTGGCTGGCGGCCTCTTCGAAGCGAGTGCGCCGCTGAATCGTGCGACTCGAGCGCGGAGCATACCAATGGTTAGTCATCTTTGGAAACATGGAATGGCTGGTGCTATCAGCTTATCGCCGCGACTTTGATACTTGCGGCGGCTCATTTAAAAAACTAGACTACATCGTCGTTTACGCAAACGGAGGGATGTACACGGATTCGCTGAGAGTGTCATTTCAGAGGTAAAATCAGCCGTTCCGCCCCGGTACCCGTTCTTGTCCTTTCTCGCGTTGTTCATGAAAGACGGTGAGGCACTTGAACAGATTGGCGTTTGAAGCTCGGCAATGAATACTTCGGATCCATTTGGGTTACCCTCGATTCACTTACTCCAGGCTGGTACTTGCAATGATTGAACAGAAAATCGTAGTTGGTCGATATCTTGAGCTGACAACACCGCCACCGGTTTTAACCGGGCCCCCGGTTAACGGCTTTCAAGGGGTGAGTCATGTTGTTTTGAACATTGCCGAGTCCGAATCGTCTGCGGCACCAGTGGCCCCTAACAATCCGATGGTGGGTTTTAATCCCACGCTAACACAGAAAGTACAAATTGGTGCGCAGCGCGCAAGGCAGCAGCTTGCTAGCCAATTCGACCGACAACGTGTGAGTGCTACGGGAGTTGGGCAGGTTGCCAAAGTCCATCGAAATTTTGTTTGGCTAGAGTGGCTGGGTGGTTTGGTTAGCGAAGTAGCGCCAAACGGCATGGATGTACTTACAGGTCCGATGTCTGGTTGTTGGATCACTGAGTACATGCGTGGGGGTGTGCGGTACATCGGCCATGTGGGTACCGTCATGACGGCTACCGACCCCGCGTCGATCGCTGCTCGGACGGCTTGGAATAACTTTGCTGCAGGTAAAACGCTCGGAACTCGCTCCGGCTTCAATCCGTTTAACGATCCGTGGATGGGAGCCGAACCGGCCGGTCTACCTGGAGAAGCCGCGCGGAAAACATTTGCTTTGGTGACAGGCGATGGAAAGTTCTACACGGTCATTACCTATCCGCAACTCAACAAGCCGAATCGCATTCGCATCGCTGGCATCCAGCAAAGGACAAATTCGCTGCCGATAGATGGACAGATCTAGCCACTTATTTGGCGAGTCGAGCTGCCCCAATGGGTCAGTGCCTTTTTCCAGTGAAAATTGGGAGTTGCTGGCGGGGGGAACACCGGTTACACTCAATCCTGTCATCGAGGGATTTGCGGCCGATTGCAGCCTCCACTGCTAAAGAGCCACCATGAGTTTAGTCAGCTGTATTGCTTGACGGTTTGCGGTCGCTCTTCGGATCGCTGGGCCAACAGAACTCTGTAGCTTCTTAATAGCACTTGCCAGCCGCGTTCCATGACATGGGAGCTGCGGCTTTTTTCGTACCGCGGCCAAGAGTCCTTGACCACACGAGCAGCGGTGAGCTGATGAGGCTTCAAACCAAGATGAATCTCTCCGACAACGATCCCCAGCAGAGTGAAACCGCCGCAGGCTCCCGCCCTGGAGCGCGGCGTACTCAGCCGAATTCGGCTTTGCCAGGCAACCCGCCGCGACCCTGGGGTGCCTCGACGATCAGCGTGCACAGCGGCGAATCGCGGAGCAAGCCCTCGGACGCGATCACCGATTCGATCGTCTGTAGTTCCACCTACACTTTCGAAGATACCCAGTCGATCATCAACTTCATCGAGAACAAAGAGCCGCGCGAGGAGTACGGTCGGTACGGCAATCCGAATGAAAAGGTGGTCGAAGGTAAGCTGGCCGCGCTCGACGGAGGGGAGTCGTCCGTGGTCTATTCGAGCGGCATGGCGGCCATCGTCGGCTTGCTCATGGCTAAACTCAACGCGGGTGATGAGATCGTCTTTTTCGACCAGTGTTACCATCGCAGCCGCGAGTTCTGTTTTAAGCACTTGTCGCGATTTGGGGTGGTGACGCATCAAGTTCCCACGGGTGACTTCGCTGCGATGGAAGCGGCGATGAACGATCGCACACGTATGCTGGTTAGCGAATCGCCTACCAATCCCCATTTGACTTGCATCGACCTGGAACAGTTTGTTGCACTCGGTAAATCGCGGGAAGTTGAAACGTTGATCGATGCAACGCTGGCGACCCCTTTCAACATTCGTCCCCTCGATTTCGGTGTCGACTACGTGCTCCATTCCGCCACCAAGTACCTCGGTGGACACAACGATTTACTGGCTGGCGTGATAGTGGGTTCCGCAGAAAAATTGGAAGACGTTCGCAATCTACGAGGGATTATGGGTGGGATCAATTCGCCTCATAATCTCTACTTGCTGCAGCGCGGGTTGAAGACCTTCGAATTGCGGATGCAGCGACACAATGAAAACGGGATGGCGATCGCTGAGTTTCTCGAGCAGCACCCGCGGATTGAACATGTTTACTACCCGGGGTTGGCATCACATCCGTCGCACGAGATTGCCAAGCGGACGATGAATGGTTTTGGTGGTTTGATTACGTTTCTGGTCAAAGATGCCGATTGGCGGGCTACGGCAGACATTGTCGACCGAGTCAAGATTCCGAAGATTGGACCGAGTCTGGGTGGGGTGGAGTCGTTGATTGAACAGCCGTTGGTGATGAGTTATTTTAATCAAACTCCGGAAAACCGTCTGAAGTTTGGCATTCCCGACAATATGATTCGCATGGCTTGCGGTATCGAAAATACCCAGGACTTGATCGATGACTTGCAGCAGGCACTTGATTCATGAATGGACGTTCGATGAAGTTCCGTACGCGGGCGATTCACGTTGGCAATGAGCCCGATCCGCAGACCGGAGCGGTAGTGCCCCCCATACATCCGTCGAGCACTTTTGTGCAGCCGGGAGCGGGCGAGTGGGGTAAGTTCGATTACTCGCGGAGTGGCAACCCGACACGTACGGCCCTGCAGCAGACGCTGGCCTCGCTCGAGGGTGGCTGTGGTGCGTTGGCATTTGCCTCTGGCATGGCCGCCACGCACTGCGCGACGATGTTGCTCAAGGCGGGCGAGCATCTGCTGGCGAGTATGGATATTTATGGTGGTAGTTATCGTTTGTTTCACAAGGTCTGTTCTTCGGCGGGTGTGGAAGTCACCTTGGTCGATTTGCAGGATCCCTCGGCCATTGCAGCCGCCGTGCGTCCAAAGACGCGGATGCTGTGGTTCGAAGGCATTGGCAATCCGCGGCTATCGCTCCCTGATCTGCCGGAGATTGTTCGCATTGCGCATGCACATGGCTTGCTGGTCGGCGTCGACAACACCTTTGCCACTCCCGCATTGATGCGGCCGCTTGAGTTGGGAGTGGACATCGTCATGCACTCGGCCACCAAGTACTTGGCGGGGCACAGCGACTGTTTGGCTGGCGTGCTGGCGGTCAACGACCAAGATTTGCTCGATCGCCTGTACTTCATACAAAATGCGACCGGAGCGGTGCTCTCACCCTTTGAATGTTTTTTGCTGGCGCGGGGTTTAAAGACGCTCGATCTGCGGGTTCGCGAGCAAAGTCGTTCGGCGCTGATGATTGCTGAGTATCTCGAGTCGCATCCGTGCGTCCGCTCGGTGCTTTATCCCGGCTTGGCCTCGCACCCGGATCACCACCGCGCCCGCGCATTGCTGAGCGGCGGATTTGGTGCGATGATTACCTTTGAAGCCCTCGGCGACTTCCAGGCCACCAAGCAGATCGTCAAGTCAACCGAGCTGTTTCGGTTGGCGGTGAGTTTGGGGGCGGTTGAGTCGTTGATTGAGCAACCCGCCTCGATGTCCCACGCCAGCTACGATCCGGCGGCCCGAGTAGCGGCAGGGATCAGCGATGGCTTAATTCGGTTGTCGGTGGGCTTGGAAGATCCCGAGGACTTGATGGCCGATTTGGATGCTGCCCTGCGGTTTTGTTGTGAAACGCTCGCTTAACGGAGAACCTCCACGGATGAAAACCAGCGACAACAACGTCCCTAGCACTGTTGCGGGAAAATCTGTGGCGGGTGATGGGTTAGCAGATCCAGCCGCGTCGTCCAAGCCGGTCGCACTGCGAGCCGTGGCGCTGTTTACCGACGGGGCCTGCAGTGGCAATCCTGGACCGGGGGGATGGGCATTTATTCTGCGCGATCTGAAAACGAAGAAGGAATTGACGGGCTCGGGCGGGGATCGCGAAACCACGAACAATCGCATGGAGATGCAAGCGGTTATCGAGGGGCTGTCGGTATTGAAAAAGCGTTGCAAGGTGAGTCTGTATTCGGATAGCAACTATGTGCTGCAGGGCTTGCAATCCTGGATGGTGGGCTGGAAGAAAAATGGCTGGATGCGGATGGAGGGTGGCCGGAAGAAGCCGATCAAGAATGTTGAGCTGTGGCAAGAGTTGGACGCGTTGATCGCCAAACACGCGCTCAGCTATCATCATGTCAAGGGGCATAGTGGCCACATCGAAAACGAACGTTGCGATGTCATGGCCGTTGAGGCCAGCCAGGCCTTTCGTTGAGTCTCGATGTTGGGTAAAGGTAGTGGATCGCTTCGCCGGTCCATGCATCGCACCGCCGCTCCATAGTACCTTGTGGTCTGCATGCGCGTTGAGTCAGTTGAGTTAGTTGAGTCAGGTCAGTTGGATCGGCGGAGCGATCCACTACGATGTTCATCAAAGCAAGCCGGCTGCAACCCAACGAAAAACGGCTCACTGCCGCAGATGGCAGGAGCCGTTGAGTTAGATCACTTGAGTTGGATCATTCAGCGAGGCGAGATGCTGATCGCCTGCTACGCAGCGGAGGATTTCAGGTAGCCGGCCAAGTGTTGGGCACGGACCGGGTTTTGCATCTTGGAAACGGCTTTGGCTTCGATCTGCCTGACGCGCTCACGCGTTACTTTGAAGATACGTCCCACTTCTTCCAATGTGTAGGAGTAACCGTCGACGAGGCCATAACGTAGGCGAATGATTTCGCGTTCGCGGAAGGTCAGCGATTTAAGCAGGATATCGATCTTGTCGCGTAGCAGTCCATTGCTGGTGTTGCGGATGGGATTGCCGTGATCGTTGTCCTCAATGAACTCGCCAAAGCTATTGTCCTCCCCCTCACCCACGGGACGATCGAGACTGATGGGGTGCCGTCCGATATCGAGCACGCGGCGAACTTCTTCGACCGGCAAGTCGCACTGGGCGGCAATCTCTTCGGTCGATGGCTCACGCTTCAGTTGTTGGGTAAGATTTTTCTGGATGTTGCGCAGGCGACTGAGCACATCAATCATGTGGACAGGAATACGGATGGTGCGGGCTTGGTCGGCGATTGCCCGAGTGATGGCTTGTCGAATCCACCACGTGGCGTAGGTCGAGAACTTAAAGCCCCGCCGGTACTCGTACTTGTCGACGGCACGCATCAGACCGGTGTTCCCTTCTTGGATCAAATCCAAGAAGCTTAGACCGCGATTGCGATACTTCTTAGCGATCGACACGACCAGTCGCAAATTTCCTTGGGAGAGTTCGCGTTTGACTGTTTCGTATTCCTTGTAGTGCTGCTTGAATTCCGACACGCGGCGACGCAGGCTGTTGGGACTTTCCTGAGTCTGAATGATCAGCTTGCGAAGTTCACCACGCAACCGTTCGCACTCTGAAGCGTCCTGAGGTTCGGTGGCTAGGTCGGCGATCCGCGTTTGCAGGTTTTCCATCCGCTCGGCGAACTGTTCGAGCAGTTTCATGTTGGGAACCACCCGTCGCGAGCGCAAGCTGAGTTCTTCGACCAGAGCGATGCACTTGTTGCGTAACCGCACGTAATCGCGTACCAACCCCGCTTTGATAGTGGGATCGATACTGCGGCGGACGATCTGGGCGAAGATTACTCGTTTTTTCGAGAGCAAGTGGCGGAGCGACTTGAGGTTGCTCGGCATGCGGGCGGAGACTTGTTCCTTGGTCAAGCGTTCGGTCAGCGAGACCTTGATGGTCCGATCAAAAGGCAATTGGCCATTGTGCACTCGACGCAGGATCTCGACGGTGGAACGCAGGGCAAAGTCATTCCCGAGCAGGCTGCGGCGGAAGCGTTTGCGGGTGATTTCGATTTTCTTGGCTAGTGCGATTTCCTCATCGCGCGAAAAGAGCGGGATCTCGGACATCTGACTGAGGTAGAGTCGAATCGGGTCATCGCTCAGTTTGGCTTCGCTGTGTGCGGCCTGGGTGCGTACTTCCTTTTCGTCGTCGCACTCGAAGCCCAGTGGTTCCTCTCCCAGGCCGTCGTCGTCATCGCTGAGATCTTCGGCGTAGGAATGGAGCTTTTTTTCCGCCAACTTGGCTCCAACCGGCGGCTTGTCGACCAGCAGAATGCCTTTGCGTTCGAGGGTGACCAGCAGATTGTCGAGCTTCTCGCTGCTGCTGTCTTCGTCCGGCAGGTACTTGCCAACTTGTTCGTAGGTGAGGTAGCCGAGTTCACGGCCGGTAGCGATCAGGTTACGAAGGTCCAGGTCGATCAATTCCACAATTCAACTCCTTTTGATGCGCCCCGCGATACCATGGGTCGGTTGCGGGGCAGTGGATTTATTTCAGTGATTTTTCAAACGTCTCAGTCTTCCTGAGTGGCAGTGTGTTGTCTGAGCCTCGTGCTCAGCCTGACGCATTGCTTTTCGATTTGCGCTCAACGTGGCGGGGACTGCCGAGTGGATGGCATGTCGCTCGCGGTTTCGGTGGATGCTTCAGTGGCCACGGCGTGCGGAGCTGCCGGTGCTACTGCGGGAACGTCCTCCAAACCTTGACGAAGTCGCGCTTGTCTTACAACTTGTTGCAGAATGTCAAGTTCTTCTGCTTCTGGGAGTCCTTTCTGCAACGAGTCCATTTGGTGTTGCCGTCTGAGTAGGTCTTGTCGTTCACCCATCCGTTGCGTCAGCACACGCAAGCGATGCTCGGCTGAGTCGCGCGTGTATTGCAGTTTTGCGTTGGCTTGTTCGTGAAGGGTAACGAGTAAACTTTTCAAAGACGGATCTTCGAGAGCGCTCAGTACGCTGGCAAATTCCAGCGACTGACCACTGAACTCGAGTTGTTGGTAGGCGTCGAGCATGGCTCGCGCCGCCTCGCACTCAAGCCAGCCCGATTGCACTCGTTCGAGTGCGATCGGGGCAACTTGCGGTGCCACGATAATCAACTCCAATAACTCACGCTCAAAAGGTGCCAGATCCCCTGGACGCATTAAACGTGTAGGTTGCGATTCGTTGGTTGGCTCATCGCGACGTTGGTAACGCGTTTGGCGATTGCGCATCTGCGTTAGTCGCTCACGCAGAGTATCCTCAGGAATGGAGAATTGTCTAGCCAGGCGCGGCAAAACTTGATTCTGCCGCAAGCGAAAGGCTTCGTTGCTGATCAAACCCTCGCTGGGTACTTTAGCGAGCAATGTCAACATGGCTTCAATGGCTGAATTGGCGCGATGCGTATCGGTCAGTGGATCAAAGCCCGCACTGACTCTTCGCAGCTTGAACTCCAGCGCATCGACCGAATTGCTGATCAGCGCTTTGAGCGGCTCAGCACCTTCTTGTTGCAAGTAGTCCGCAGGGTCGAGGCCATTAGGCAACGAGAGCACGCGGACATCGAGCTGCGCATGCAGGAATAGCTCGAGCACATCATCGCTCCGCTTCTGGCCAGCTTCATCGCCGTCGAGCAGCAGGATGACGGTGTCACACAGGTGCCGCAAGAGTTTAAGATGATTGGCGCCGAGGGCTGTCCCGAGAACCGCTACCGCATTGTCGATACCAAATTGATTGGCCACGATGACGTCGGTGTAACCCTCCATCACGATAGCTTGCTTGGAGCGTCGAATCGAACTGTAAGCGAGATCGAGGCCGTAGAGTTGTTGGTGTTTTTGGAAGAGCCTGGTTTCGGGCGAGTTGATGTACTTGGCTTTCTCATCCGAGCCGGGCAAAACGCGTCCACCAAAGGCGATCGGCCGCTGCTCGCGGTCGCGAATCGGGAACATAACGCGGTTTCGAAAGCGATCGTAATAGCCACTACCACGCTCGCGTTTGATGATCAAGCCGGCCGACTCGAGCACGTGAGGTGTGAGCTTTTGTTGGTTGGCACTATCAAGCATGGCGGACCAGTTATTGGGGGCCATGCCGATACCGAACTTATTGATGGAACTGCTCGAGATGCCGCGCTGAGCCAGGTAGTCGCGGGCCACAGCTGCTTCGCTACTGTCCAACAAGTGACGCTGGAAGAGTTCCTCGGCCCAGGCCAGCGCGCGATAGATTTCGGATTTCAGGTCGGGACCACCACCCGACGACTTGCCGGCTGGACCTTTGCGAGGTGTGATTTCAATGCCAGCCCGTTCGGCCAATTCTTTGAGGGCATCGGCGAAGGAGATACCCGCCTCTTGCATCACAAAGTTGAAGGCATCGCCACCGATATCGCAGACCCAGCACTTCCAAATCTGCTTCTCAGGATTGACCTGCAAGCTCGGTCGGGAGTCCGTGTGCCAAGGGCAGAGGGCTACGAAGTTGCGTCCCTGGCGGCGCAGCTCAAGGCGACTGCCGATCAAGTCAACAATGTCCGTAGCGGCGCGGACACGCTCTTTGGTATCAGAGTCAAAAGTGAACGACACAGGCACTCCATAGGCGAACTGAGTCTGCGGGGACAATCGATGATCAAGAACAAAGAGCCAGCAATCCGCCAGTCGCTTCATTCTATCGCTTCACCGACCTGTCGCTAGGACCAGGGTCGCCGTGTCGTTAAGGGTTCCATCCGGTCCAACAAAACTTGCAGGCAATCTGGGGTCGCGGGCAAATCCGTTGGGGTAATCCATTACACTGCTGCGAGTATGGCAGAAATCCGGCTAATGGGTCAACGGCAATCTGAGAAAAAATTGTCGGTACTCGTGCTCAGCTCCCGTGGTACTCGTACTCGCCCAATGCGTCTCGAGTACGAGTACGAGTACGAGTACGAGTGGGAGTACGAGTGGGAGTACGAGTGGGAGTACGAGTGGGAGTACGAGTGGGAGTACGAGTGGGAGTACGAGTGGGAGTACGAGTACGAGTACGAGTGGGAGTGGGAGTGGGAGTGGGAGTGGGAGTGGGAGTGGGAGTGGGAGTGGGAGTGGGAGTGGGAGTGGGAGTGGGAGTGGGAGTGGGAGTGGGAGTGGGAGTGGGAGTGGGAGTGGGAGTGGGA
>JBGSJT010000380.1:0-2112 GCA_041741715.1 Pirellulaceae bacterium
TCTGGCGGCATGTGTCTTGGAATAGGACCGCGCCCAATCGCGAAGTAAAAGAGCAGTCGAGATGGGGTTGGCTGACTTACCGTCGGGTCAAAACCGGAAAAGCTTTTTGTCGCCCGATGAATCGAGTTGTCCACGCCCATATTAAGAGCCTCCGAGCGGAACACAATCTCCCCAACGACCCCGTGTTCTTGGGTGGTGGCTCGCGACCGAATGTGAGATTCCGAGAACTCTGTCATCTCGCCGAAATCGCCGCAAAGACAGATGGTGACACGGGAGACCAAATGCCATGGGTACTCAAGGACCTTCGCAAGACTTGTGCCACGCACTACGACGAGCACATGCCAGAATCATCAATCGAAATTCTGGGCCACTCTGTGGGCGGTGTTACTTATCGACACTATGCCCATCGTGCTCCGTTGGCTTTTAGGGCAATCAATACCTTGCCGCAACCATCGGCATTCTCCGCACTGCTGAAGGGATTCGACGAGCAGTGCCCATGTTGCCGGAGGCAGTTTGCCGATGCATCATAGCTAAAATGGAGCAAAGCGTCGGTTCGGCTACGTCTGGCTCGATGCCCTGCGGATCTCATTCGGTCGATGAAGCCGAAACATCGCTAGGAGGGATTTCCTTATCTGCGGGAAACGTGTCACATCGCCGGTAGTGGGCAATCGGTGCTGGTACAATCGAAAAGTTCTGGGTGAACGGTGTCGTTGGGCGTAGGAGCATATGTGAACGTACTTTCCGAAATCCTCCAAACAGCTACAGCGGGTGTAGAGGCAAGATATTTCCACTTGCAGGTTGCTGGCGGAACCCCCGTTTATCGGGAGCGAGTCTACTGCTACGAACTGTATCACCAAATGCGTAAGAACTGGCCGGTCGACTGCCAATTTCATCTCAACGGCGAAGTCGACAAGCAGGCTCACCCCATCCTGCGTCGGCTTGGAGCAGACTCTGCAAAACCTGACTTTCTCATTCACAATCCCGGAGCAATGGAGAGGAACTACGCAATCATAGAGGTAAAGCACTCAATGGCCCGTGCTGGTGTCGAAAAGGACCTGCGAACGCTTGACCTCTTTGTACGGGAAGTCAGGTATCAGAGAGCCATCTATCTCATCTACGGGTCGCAGGCGAACACCGAGGGAGTTGAACAGATCAAGGCAATCGCCAACAATTTACAAATAAATACGCCCATTGAAATGTGGCTGCATTCCGAGGTCAATCAGCAGGCCAAGCACTACGCTACGCTCCCTCGGACGGTGCCCGACCGCTGAGCTACTAGTCCCAGCGGCGGTCACCTCGACCTGCGACTCGAAATGGATTTGTTGAGCCTCAGGAGTGAAACGCCGAAGGCACATGGGACGATGAAGCCGACGCTGGTCATTGGAAAGTTGCGAGTTAACAATCGCGAGGATTCCAGCCACTCTTCGAAAGAGACTCATTCCTAGTTGCGTTTGACGACCCGTAGTGTCAATAAAATCAAGAGCGGGACAGCAAGAATTAGTTCCGTTGTTCCTAAACCACGTGTTGACGATTGGGAGAACAAGTCAAACTGTAGTTCCAGCCATAAGAGCAACGCAATGCACGAAGTTACAACGAACAGCGATTTAATCGAACATCGAAATAGCCGGGCGGGCAGAAAACGGAATGTCGGCATCGTGAAACTCCAAAAGAACGAACAGTGGAATCTCGGCGAATGCCTGCCGCCGACTCAGAGTCGCGATTAGGAACCGGTTTAATTGTCCAGGTTAGCCCTCTGTTGGTACTCGGTCAAGCAAACCCTGCGTTTCGACTGAAAGTTTCTAACGAAAGCCAACTCGCGTCGGAGTGAAACGCCGTGGGTACGTCTTGCACGGAATTATAGTGGAATCATGTGGGCAGTAGTTTTCCGCTGCCCGTTGATTTCCCCTTGCGTTGACGATCAACGCATTCGCTCGCAAGACGCAAAGTAATCGCTCCGTCCATGTAGGAAAGGCATTGACGCAAGTGGCGGATGCCGGAGCCACTCTGATGCCGACATCTCTGAAAAATGCCACCAAGAAGTATATTCAAGCACGAAACCTAGCCCGAGGAACCAGAAGCGAATATCAAACTACAATTACAAAGTGGCAGCAG
>JBGSJT010000381.1:0-3724 GCA_041741715.1 Pirellulaceae bacterium
CACCGACATCAACTTGACGCGGACCGGCGAACTGCTGGGGACGCCGCGCTACATGAGTCCTGAACAGGCAACGGGCAGTCCGCGAGTTCTCGACGCGCGGACCGACATCTACTCGCTCGGAGCCACGATCTACGAGCTGATTACCTTGCAGCCCGTGATTCGCGCAGTCAACCGCGCCGCTGCGCTCCGAGAACTGCACAACTTGCAAGTCGTCCCGCCGCGTCAGCTCGATGCCAACATTCCCCAACCGCTGGAACAGATCGTACTCAAGTGCTTGCAGCCCGATCCGCAGGATCGCTATCGCTCGGCGGATGAATTGTCTGACGACTTGCGGCGATTCTTGGATGGACGCGCTGTCGTGGCCAGTTCGCCAGGCTTGGTGCGTCGCGCATCGCGTTATATCCATGCGCATCCACGCTCGGCGCTGGGCATGGTGGCTGTGTTGACGTTATGTCTGTTAATCCCAGGGATTTTTTGGTTTGCCGATGGGGGACACCCGTCGCTCACATCGCGCGGACCTCCGCAGCAGAGTGGTTTGGAAACTTCTACTGCAACCGTTCAACCCCTCACAAAAAATTCCTCCCTGGAGTCCCCGGACATGCTGCGCCCATCACCAACCAAAAATCAAAATACTCAAGACCGTTCAACGTCGCAGCGTCGCTTGCTCGTCGAGCAATTAGAAGATCGCAAGTTGCTGGCCGTACTCGCCGGTGACGGCTTTGAGTCGGCCAATTTCAACGGCGGCAGCGGCTGGGTTGGAGCGGGCTGGCAAGTTGCCGGAGACGCCACGGTCCTGTCCAGCAACGGTCCGCACGCCGGTCAGTACCAAGCCCGCCTACGATCCAGCAGCGGTGATTTGATTCGAGCCGTTGATGTTAGCGGACAAACCGATTTGCATTTGCAATTCTGGTCGAAAGTCAGCTCCTTCGAGAGCTCCGACAAGGCTCAGGTGCGGGTTAGCTCCGATGGAGTCAGTTGGAATACAGTACAACAATTCGGCAGCGCGCAAAGCGATAACCAGTATCATTTTTATGACATTGCTATCGCCAATCCTAGCAACACGCTTTACATCCGCTTCGACGCCGGCATGAGCGCTACGAGCGATCAGTGGTACCTCGACGACATCGCCGTTACCGGGGTTCCCAGCGTGCCGCAGATTTCGATTAGCGATGCGTCGGCGATCGAGGGGAGTGAAGCCGTCAAGTTCTTGGACGCGTTTGTAACCGCAAATAGTGGACGAGTCTTGCGACCGCGCGGTGTGGAATTTAATCCCGATGATGGTAATCTCTATGTCGGTCACTGGAACTCCCGCCAGGCGTCGACAGTTCTCGAGTTCAATGGAGTGTCGGGCCAGTTTCTTGGTGTTTTCGCAGACGGAAGTAGCGTTGCAGACGAATCGTCAAGAGTGATGTTCCACAAGGGAAAGATGTACGTCGCGACAGGGCGAAACGGGATCTTACGATTCGATGCCGCAACAGGAAGCCCGATACCTGCTGCTGGCAAAAATGGTGCGCTTTTTGTGACACCTATCGATCAAGGAGTTCTTGATGGCATTCATGATTTCACCTTCGGACCGAATGACGAGCTTTACGTGACGAGCAATATTACAAATCAGGTATTGGAGTACGACGGCCAGTCAGGTGACTTTATCGGAGTATTCATTCAAGATGGAAGTGGCGGTATGCAGCGGGCCAACGCAATAACGATTGGTAGTGACGGTCATGTGTACGTCGGAAGCAGTGGGAACAATACGGTACTTCGGTTTCAAGGGCCAGCGGATCAGGCGCCAGGGACGTTCATCGACACGTTTGTTGAGTCAGGGATTGGCGGAATCTCCTGGATATCTTCGGGAGGTCTAAAGTTTGGACCCGACGGCGACCTTTACGTCAGCAGTAGAGACAATAGTAGCGTCATGCGATTTGACGGAATTAGTGGTGATTACATCGAGACAGTTGTTGCGTCCGGCGCAGGCGGCTTGAACAGTACCGGTGGACTCACCTTTGACAGCCAGGGACGTCTTTATGTCGCAAGCCAGCAATCGAACGAAGTGCTGCGCTATGGAGCGGCGTCGATATCTGCTTTTACGATTACACTTAGCCGTGCAAGCGCGGATTCGGTTACCGTTGACTACCAGACAGAGTACGGCACTGCGACCAGCACCGACTTTGATTTTGTAAGTGGCACGATCACCTTTGCTCCAGGTGAAACTTCCCATACGATCCTTGTCCCAACCATCGACGATTCGGACCTTGAAGGCGACGAAACGTTTTACGTAAATCTCACCAACGCAGTCGGGGGCGTAATTGTCGACGCTCAAGGCGTCGGTACGATCGTTGACAACGAAGTTCCACCGCAAGTCGACGTATCGGCCACCAGCGAGAGCAACGTCTACGGCTCAGTGGCCGGATCCTATCTCAGCATGCAAGCTGTCGATGGTATAGTGGAAACGCTGACCGAAGAGCGCTATTCGAGTAACCGCCGCACGCGTTTGGAACATCGTTGGCGGTTTGATAACGTGACCAGTGGCGACAGCGTCGAGTTACTAGTCACCGCAGCCCAGACCAACAGCAATCCTGTTGAGACGTTTTCGTTCAGCTACTCCACGGACAATGCCAACTGGACCACGCTCGGCAATCTCGGCCCCAGCTCCTACCCACTGCCGAACAGCCTTAGTGGCACGGTCTACGTTCGCGTTGTCGATACCAATCGTTCCAACAACGAAAAGACGCTCGACGTGCTGGCCGTCGATCAACTGCTGATTCGCACTACCACAGCCCCAGCCAGTCTCAGCAGCCCGCTCGCGCCGCCGCCCAGCAGCTTCGCGACAACTTCGATTCTCGATCAGTCGAGCACAGAGGAAGAGCAACTGCGAAACCCGTCATGGATCGCAGGACCAGTTCTCGCCGCGCCAACTGATAAACCGCTACTAGCTCAATCAACGCTTGTTTTACTTCCGACCACGGACTCCCTGCCCGCACGATCGGCAAGCAGCGGCAGCGACGCAAGCTCAGTCGACGAAGTTTTTGGCGACTGGGGTTTAGATTCCTCAGCATTGCTCGACAGTGCCAAATTCGGGCTATAAATTCCGGAGCGCCTTTCAAGCACGATCGATATCCTCAGTGTGTTCTCGTATTTCACGCGGGTCAATAGTTCGTCGGGTAGCGACGCAATGCAGTCGCATTAAGTCTGCTTTAATCCAGCCCATCGACGAAAAAACTCGTCTGCATCCCAAACGAGTTTTAATAATCGACGAGCGCAGAGTTACTTGCCTCAAGGCATGAGGACAGTATCGATCGCATGAATGATACCGTTACTGCAGTGTACATCTGTAATGATCACTTTCGTGTTTCCATTCAGAATAACCGAGCCATCTTTGACTTCGATGGTAATCTTCGAACCTTCAACAGTGCTCGCTTCCTTACAGTCACTCATTGTCGTTTCGATAAGCAAAAAAACACTTCAATCAGACAGCCATTGCGCCCGGAATCCAACTCCGGGAGCTGCTACAAACTTTGGCGCACCGACCGCCTCAGACAGATATTTCCATGGTTTAGGCAGCGGCGTGCTTTCATCCTGACTTAAGAACTGATCGAATAATCCGTATTTACCCATGACCTTTTCGCAAGCTATGCCAAAGGTATTTATTTGATACTTACCACGCTTAAAAACATGCCCTTGGATCTTTGTATCTTTTTCGACTACGAAAGTCCCGCAACTGGGCGTC
>JBGSJT010000382.1:0-11340 GCA_041741715.1 Pirellulaceae bacterium
GGTATCGCAGTACGACAAACCGGTTGTGATTCCAGAAGAGCAGGTGGTCAATATGACTTATGAAGAAGAGCAGGCAGCCTATCAAGGAGAAGGGCCTCCCGTTCCAATGCCAAGGAATCTACTCCCCAGAAAGTACGAAAACCCAAACACCTCTGGGATCACTCATACCGTCCCAGAAGAGCCCTCCACACTGGACATCGAGATCAAGTGAGTGGGGAAGAATTTGGTTCAATTGGCTAAGGAAATTTGAGGTTAGCCAGCGTGAGGGGTGCGCCGAAACCAAAAGCAGCCACAACCATATCTTTGTCTCAGGGCCAGCTCGCGGTCTGGATTTTCAATCAAACCTGACGTGGTATCATCGGCCAACATGGCCCAGGTATGCAAGGACAACTCTGGCAACATACTTTCAATCATGGCTGGGTCGTAAATGCGATGTGCGTTGAACTGAATACGGGGCCTGCCAACGGGGACTACTACCAGCAGGTTTCCGGAGGGTGCCAGCACACGTTGCAACTCGGCCAAGGCGCGTTGATCACCGGTGGGGTCGAGCGGATCACCGTACCGCCCCAAACCAATATGCTCGATCGTGTGCATGCACGAGAGGCTTTCAATCGAAGCGTCCGCGAAAGATAACTGACATAAGTCTGCAGCCCCGCACTTCAAGTTCGGTAACACAATGCCAGCCGGACGATAGTCATAGAATTCGACCGGGACAAACGCCGATACCAGAGTGGCGAAGTAAGTATAAGAGCTGATGTCAATGTGCTTGGTGGGCGCCAGGGCAGCCACTACTCGCGCTGCCCAAGCCGTGTGATAGACGTAGTGCGCATCAAACGGCAGGTCTCCCGTATTGTCATCCAGTCGCGGCCAGCGATCCGCCCAAGTCGTTGAAAACTCGGGACGCAGCTCGCGATTGCGCTGCGCGAAGTCGCGAAATTGCGACATGAAATTGATCTTGCGTCGCGCTTTACGGAGCAGTCTGATCATTATTTTAATTGCAGCCTTTCACAACTCAATCCCGTCGTGAACCTCAGGTTTTTAGAACTAGTATCACCTGCGATGCTGGCAACACAAGTAGCGACGGTGGTCGTCACTCGCCCGCTCATGGGGCACAGCTCAATTCAGCCACAGCCTGAGCTGAGCAACAAATAGCAGTTTCAGCTAGTTTCTTTCAGTATCATTGGTGCGCATGTTGTTCTTGCACGATGCGAAAACGGATCTTGTTCTTAGTCGTGGAGCGATGTGCGAAAAAAATGTGGAAGTACTGACTTGCCGAAGGTCCAGCCGATTATCTAGCCCAGTCCAAACGTAGCGAGCTTGCGAGCGAAGTGCTGGACTGGGACTCGGGCCCAAGAAATTCATGGTCCCCACCTTGGGTTTTGGCGGCATACGCCGCCAAAACCCAAGCTGCCCCAGGGCGACGTCAACGCTCGCCCCACTCGCGTTGACTTGCCCTGGGCTAGGTAATCGGCTGTACCTTCGGCCCGAAGAGTATTTCTCTAATCAATCGCACGTCACTGCGACAGGAGACTCTATTCAGAACAAAACTCGCTTGAACAAAAAATTGATAAACTGCTATTTCTCGCACAGCCCAGCCACAGCCTGCGACCCTGCGGGTTATGAAGGCAAAGCAGGCTCTACACCATCAAACACCAAACTTGGAAGTGCCCGATGAAACGTCGTGATTTCCTGCCGCTTTTGGCTATGCCCTGTTTGGCTAACATGGCGGTTCCATTTTCGTTTGGAACTGATAAAGAAACCTATGATCTCGTCGTCTATGGCGCTACGGCGGGTGGCATCATCGCGGCGATTTCGGCCGCGCGGGCAGGTGCCTCGGTGATCGTGCTCGAGCCGAGCGAACACATCGGTGGCATGGTGACGGGCGGCTTGGGAAAAACCGACCTGGGAACTGCGGCCAGTATCGGAGGCATGGCAGCGGAATTTTATCGTCGAGTGAAATTGCACTACGATACCCCCGCCGCTTGGAGATTCCAGTCGCGCGACGCTTATCTTGAAAAACAGCCTAACTGCGTTATGGAGGACAAATGGTGGTACCACGAACCGGCTGTGGCATCCAAAATTTTTGCGCAGATGTTGGCGGAAGTGGGGGTGCAGGTCGTTGTCGGGGAGCAACTAGCCTCCGTGCAGAAACGCGATAATCGGATCATGTCGATTGGCTGCGAAAATGGTTCGCTCACCTGTGGTCGAGTATTCATCGACGCGACCTACGAAGGGGATCTACTGGCCCAAGCCGGAGTCACGTATCGAGTGGGACGTGAATCATCTGCCGAGTACGGTGAGAAATTTGCCGGTGTCTTGCCCCCCGCAGTTTCAACCCGCAAGCAATGGGACGCGGATGTTAGTCCGTACGGCGACGATGGACAATTGTCGTTCGGCGTGATGGAGATCCCGCGCGGCGAAGTGGGTAGTGGCGATCGTAAGGTGCAGGCCTACAACTATCGCATTTGTTTGACCGATCATCCCGACAATCGGCTATCGATCGAGGAACCCGAAAACTATGACCCGCGACGGTACGACCTGCTCGCGCGTTATATCGCCGCCAAAGGGATCGTGCCACTTGTGCAGTCGCCGCGCGGTTGGGGATTGTTTAAGGTCGATGCGATCCCCAATCGCAAAACAGACATCAACGATGGCGGCCCTTTTTCCACGGATTGTATTGGTATGAATTGGGAATACCCCGATGGTAACGCAGCGACTCGCCGCGCCATACTTCAGAACCATATCGACTTCACTAAGGGCTTGCTGTACTTCAGCGGACATGACGCGCGAGTACCAGAGTCGGTCCGCGCGGAGATGCAGCAGTGGGGCTATGCGCGGGACGAGTATCCCGAGATCGGCCATTGGACGCCCCAGTTGTATATCCGTGAAGCGCGACGGATGGTGGGCGCTTTTGTTATGACCAGCCATGACATCGAGACCAAACGTGTCAAAGACGATTCGATTGGCATCGGTTCGTATGGAGCTGACAGCCACTTAGTGCAACGCATCGTGGAGGGCAAGGTGGTGAGGAACGAAGGGAACCCCAATGACTTCACCCCTGGGCATAACCCCTACGAAATTCCGTACCAAGCGATCACTCCCAAGCGGGCAGAGTGCGACAACTTGCTGGCAACCTTTTGTGTCTCGGCATCGCACATGGCCTTTGCTTCCATTCGCATGGAACCCGTATTCATGATGATCAGCGAAAGTGCGGGACTGGCGGCCGTGGAAGCAGTAGGTGCCGACGTGGCGGTGCAAGATGTCGCCTACTCCGCACTTCGACCAAAGCTTGAACAGCGCAGACAGCTTGTAAAGATTGATTCCCTTCGGTCCTAAGCAGCGGCGACAACGTCATCGACCATCCAGCGCATCTCTCCGCCACCTGTAAAACTTTTGGCACGCAGCTTGCAACTTCAACCGACGGTGTCGCCAAAACTGTCAAACTGGCGGCGGTTATCACAACAGTTGTAGGAGAAACAAGATGTCTCGAACGATGTCTCGTTCAAACGAGAACAGCAATGTGGCGCGGCTTTATGATGATCCCTTCGGTTCATTGGAGAGTCGCATGAACCAATTGTTTCGTGGTATGTTAGATGGTGTCGGTACCAGCGAGGTGGGGCTGGGCAATTATCCGGTCGACGTCGAGGAAGATGACAACGCCATCATCATCGAAGCCGAGCTGCCTGGCTTCGCTCGCGAAGAGATTGATGTGCATCTGGAGAATGGAGTCTTGACGATCAAAGCCGAGCGAAAGCCCAAGCAGAATGGCGGTCAGAAGAAACGCCATATGAGCGAGCGGCGCTACACCCGAGTGCAACGCGCATTCACGGTGCCTCGCACCGTCGACGGTTCTGACGTTGAGGCCAAGTTGGAGGGTGGCGTGTTGACACTCACACTTAAGAAGTCTGAGGAGAGCAAGCCTCGGAAAATCGAGATACGCGGTGGCCAAAATTACCTGCGAAAGAAATGAGACAGATTAGATGCTGGATCTAGAAGAGTATCGCTTGCATGATCCTAGCGGATTGATCACACCATGCTTGCTGGTCTACCCCAAAATCATACGCTCGAATATCGCCGAGTCGATTCGGATTGCCGGTTCAGTCGACAAGTTGCGACCGCATATCAAAACGCACAAGACGCCGCAGATTGTCGCCCTGTCGCGCGAAGCAGGAATTACCAAATTTAAGTGTGCGACGCTCTCGGAAGCGCGGATGTTGGGTGGCTGCGGGGCAGAAGATGTGCTGGTAGCCTACCCGCAAGTCGGACCGGCTATCGCGCGACTAGCCGACATAGTGTGTGAGTATCCTACGACCACATATTCAACCGTGGTCGACAATGCGCAGTCTTTGCAACAACTCGACGATGAGTTCACGCGCCGCGGAGTGCGGCTAAACGTGTTACTGGACCTCGACACGGGCATGCATCGCACTGGAATAGAGGTTGGCCCGCAAGCTCAACGACTGTACCTCACGCTCTGCCAAGCGACCTCATTAACCCCCAGTGGATTGCACGTCTACGATGGGCAGAATCATCAAAGCGATTTGCAGGCACGGCGGGAGGCGGTTGACCATCTGTGGCAACCAGTAGTAGACATGGTCCGGGAATTGACCGCACGGGATGCCCCACTACCAACTTTAGTCTGTGGCGGTACACCCACCTTCCCTCTTTTTTCAGCCCTCGATCCACACGACCTGCCAGCGAATATCGAGTGTTCCCCCGGAACATGCGTGTTATCTGATTTCAATTATGGACGCGACTACTCCGACATGTCTGGCTTCCAACCTGCCGCCGTGTTGCTGACGCGCGTCATCTCGCGACAGCACGCTGATCGAGCCACCCTCGACTTGGGGTACAAGGCGGTCGCCTCCGATCCGCCCGCAGGAAGACGCTGCCATGTGTTGAATCTTCCAGAGGCTAAGGAGATTCAACACAGCGAGGAACATCTTGTGATTGAAACTCCGGCGGCGAGTGAATTGAGCGTGGGTGATACTCTGTATGTCGTGCCCGCCCATGTTTGCCCGACTGTGGCACTCCACAGTCAGTTGATCGTGGTCGAGGATGGACGCGTGGTTGACCGCTGGTCAGTCACCGCGCGCGATCGAATCGTCTAGTCAGCATGACTTTATTGGTGAACCAAGAACGACGCACGTGCGAATGGGGCGTCGGGCTTGTATTGTTTGCGACTACGGCAACAATAGTTGAATCTTTACATCAACAATTGAATGTTATCCATGTCCGATTCAAGCCCCGATTCAACCTCCGAGCAGCCGTTAGACAACAAGCCTGTGGGCTTGCGTGAAATCGATCTCTTCACCGATGGAGCCTGCAGTGGCAATCCGGGACCGGGGGGCTGGGCCTTCATCTTACGTGATCGCAAGACGAACAAGGAACTAACCGGTTCCGGTGGCGAACGCGATTCGACCAACAATCGCATGGAGCTCAAGGCGGTCATCGAGGGGCTTAAATCGCTTAAGAAACGTTGCCGTGTCGCCTTGCATTCGGACAGCAAATATGTGCTACAGGGATTGCAGGAATGGATGGCGGGATGGAAGAAGAAGGGCTGGGTCCGCATGGAAGGTCGCAAGAAAATGCCCGTTAAGAATGTCGAACTATGGCAAGAACTCGATCAGCTCGTCGGGCGACATCAGATCAGCTATCATCACGTGCGTGGTCATAGCGGTCATCCCGAAAACGAACGCTGCGATGTCATGGCCGTCGCAGCCAGTCAAAACATCTAAGACAGCGTGCCGAAAGTACCTGTCGTAGCTACGTTCGCCAGAACGTTATTTGCTAAGACAGCGTGCCGAAAGTACCTGTCGTAGCTACGTTCGCCAGAACGTTATTTGCAAAAATACCGCGGCCACTCTTTAGCCAAGTGGACGCGGCGCTCAAATTTCAGTCAAGTTGCCTTGGGATAAAGTCGTCGACTGAACCTACTTGTCGCTAGGGAGTAGCACGGCGTCGATGACGTGAATCACTCCGTTCTTGCAGATAATGTCAGTCTTGATGACCTTGGCGTTGTTCACCTTCACGCCTGCATCTCCAACTACGATTTTGACGCTTTGACCTTGAACTGTCTTGGCCTCATCCAGCTTGACCACATCGGCGGCCAAGACCTTCGAACCAACCACATGGTAGGTCAAGACGTTAACGAGCTTCTTCTTATTCTCTTCCTTCAACAAAGTTTCGACGGTCCCCTTGGGGAGAGCTTCGAAGGCTGCGTTGGTCGGTGCGAAGACGGTGAAGGGGCCCTTTCCACTAAGCGTTTCTACCAAACCGGCGGCCTTGACGGCGGCCACCAAAGTGCTGAAGTCCTTGTTACCAGCGGCCACTTCGACAATCGTCATGGTTTCGGTTTTTTTAGCATCTTCAGCGCGGGTTGCAGTGCTAACGGTTGTTAGAGTAGCGACAGCTAGTGCAAGTGAAAGGAACATTTTCATTTTCGATATCTCCTGGCGATAGTTACAGAATGCGTAAAAATAACGCAGACCTGTTTTGTGCTCGCCTACAAAATGGGTGATTCAGATCGTTCGGGAATGGTGTAGCGGCTGTGTGTGGGGTAGCTGCCGGCTCGCATCCGTACTCAGTTCCGCTTACCCTTTCATGTTAGAGACCCGTCAAGAGATAAAATGTTTCATTTGGGCATCCATCTTAAAAGCAGTCTTTGACGTTTGGGTGGAATTTTCATACATTGGCTCTGTTGGGCGACCGGTGCTTGAACATCTAACCGTCGTAGCTGGAGTCGCCAGACTTCAGGCTGCAAGTTCCGAAGTCTGGCGACTCCGGGTACGGTAAAGTTACTTCAAAGTCATTTCATGCGCAAAGTGTTGGTAACTGGTTACGGTGGATTCCTGGGGGGGGAGATTACGCGACAATTGTTGGCGGAGGGATTTCACGTTCGAGGTCTGGCGCGTGGCGACTATCCAGAATTGCGACAATTGGGAGTGGAGACAATTATCGGAGATGTCAGCGATCGCCGAACCGCGCTCCAACAGACTGCGGACTGTGATGCCATCGTGCATACAGCGGCCAAGGCGGGAGTGTGGGGGAAGTGGGAGGATTACTATCGCGTCAATACCTTGGCCACCTCGCATCTCCTGGAAGGGGCACACCGCCATACGGTGGCGGCTTTTGTGCATACCAGCAGCCCCAGTGTGACCTTTGCCGGACGACCACAATCGGGGGTCGACGAAGCGGAGCCCTATCCCGAACAGTGGCTGTGCTACTATCCCCAGACGAAGGCGCTAGCCGAGCAAGCAGTCTTGTCGGCGGCAGAAGCAGGACTAGTAAAAACGTGCGCGCTGCGGCCGCATTTGATCTGGGGCCCCGGGGATCCTCACCTGTTCCCGCGCGTCGTGGCACGCGCTCGGCAAGGGAGATTGCGGCGAGTGGGAAATGGTCGCAACTTGATCGACATCGTGCACGTCCGCAATGCGGCCCGTGCGCATGTCCTCGCCGTACAAAAACTGCTCGATGGGTGCGATCATTTGAACGGTCAAGCATTGTTTCTCTCCGATGGAGAACCGCTGGCCTGTTGGGATTGGATCACCCGCATTTTAGAAACAGCCGAAGTTCCGGTGCCACAACGGACGATCTCATTTCCAGCCGCTTATCGTTTGGGCGGAGCTCTGGAAGGATTGTATGGTTTGTTGCGACTGAGAAGTGAACCACCCATGACGCGGTTTGTCGCGGCACAGTTGGCCCTGGATCATTATTTCAAGATCGATCGCGCGCGAGAGCTGTTGGACTATCAGCCCTCCGTCGATCGCGACGTTGAATTGGAACGTTGCCGCGAAGGGCTGCGAAGCAGCTAGTGCTTCAACCACATTTAACTTGAGAGTTGCGGGTATTTACCCTCCCACCGTAAGTTACACCGAATACGACGTAACTTACGGTGGGAGGGTGAGTTGCACCGAAACTAAACCGGCGATCAGCGAGACGTATCGAAAAAATCATGCGGTTAGAACAATCAGATCGTAGGCGAGCGGATGCATAGAGCGTTGTGGCTGTTGTTATGGTTTGATCTGCGAGGGTCATTTCGTGGTCTGTTGAATGTGCATCGAAATTGGCGGCAGCTTGGGTTGGTGCTGTTGATGCTGTTGTTCGTCGGTTTTCTAGTGTCGGCCCGCGCCTGGGGTGGCGCTGGCAATGGTGGTGATCGCTTTGGAGAGGCGATGCCGTTTTGGGCGCTGATCTATCTATTGGCAACGTGGCTGACCGCTTCGGCGGATCGCGGCTTGGTGATGCGCCCGGCAGAAATACACTTTGTTGTCGGCGGGCCATTTCCGAATCGCGATGTGATTACGCTCAACCTAGTGCGTTTAGCCTTTCGGGCACTGATTAGTGCGGTGGTGTTGTCATTAATCGCTTTGGCGTACGTGTCGAGCTACCTATCAGCACTTTGCGGGATGTGGTTGTTGATCTCGGTTTCGCTGCTGGTCGGGATGATCGTCTCTCTCTCGGCCCGCAAGGTACATGGCCGAGCTGTTGGGGTCGCGCGGCGCATGTTGTCGCTATTGGCCTTACTGGGGATGTTATCACTAATTATCCAATCGATGCGGATGTTGCAGAACGAGGGCTTTGAGCCGAGCATATCGACGGTGGCGGCAACGGCGGTACACACACCAGTGGGGGAGTTGATTTTGCCACCGCTGGCTTGGATGTTTGCACCGTTGTCGGCGGGGAGCTTCCTGCTCGATACTTTGAAAATGTTGCCACTGCGTTTGCTGGTGATTGGAGGCTTGGTCGGTTTGGTGTATCGACTCGGTGGGCAATACGCGGAGACTTCGACGGGTCGTACCGACGCCTCGATCGCACGTCGCCACGCTGCCTTGCGGAGTGGCGTGACGGGGGGGACGATGATGTCGAGTTGGACGCGGCGCGTGTCGCTCCCAATGTTTTATCCGCTGGGTGGCGCAGGGAGTGTGGCTTGGATGCAGATGGTCCATTCGCTGCGCATCCTGCCGCGCTATCTGGCATTCACGACAGCCATCGTGGGTGTGGTGCTGGTTGTCCCGTTGATGGTCGACACCGCGCGCTTGGCAGGCACGTCGGTCGTGGGCTGGATGGCGGGACTGACTGCCTACGCAGATTTTTTACTGCTCCTACAATTGCCAGTTGGATTTCTAGGGCCGGTGGCTCAGCGCGAGATGCTCAAGTCGTTACCGATCCCGGCGTGGCGAATCGCGTTGGGGCAAATGGCGGGGCCTATTATCCCGTTAGCCATATTGCATCTGTTGGTAACGATCCTGTTTCTGATATTGACTCCTGAGAGTAGCGGCTATGTCTGGCAGACATCACTAACCCTGATACCAGCGGCGCTGCTGCTGGTGGCCAATATTAACCTGCTCGGTTCGTGGAATATCATTCGTCCTCGGGCCCTACAACAGCGAGATGCTCTGGCGGCGGGGCGGGCAATGGCGAGTGTGTGGATCTTCATGGCCATGTTGACTCCAGCCGTGATCGTCGCCACGCTATGCGCACTGTTGGCGAGAGTATGGCTCGGTCCCAATCTAACCAGCACGCTGATCGGTGCGTCGCTAGGCATGTTGTTGTCCAGCACTCTGTACATCGGACTGCTCGCGCGTTCATTCGCACGGTGGCAGCCCAGTGCCGGCGAAGGTGGCATGGAGGAGATGGAATATGATCGATGAAAATGATGTTGTCCACCAACTACGTTACGGACGCGGCACGCTAACCGTGCGGATTCCGGCGGGAGTTGAAGTTACGAGTATCCGCAAACCAGCGATGCCCATTCTAAGTGACTCCCGCGCGGCCGTTGGCGCGGCCCTAGAACAAGCGGTCGCATCACCTGCACTGGCCCAGATTGCGACCGGCGCACAGAGCGCGTGCATCGCCATTTGCGATATCACGCGACCGGTCCCGAATCATTTGTTCCTGCGTCCCATGATTGAAACGCTGTTAGCCGCAGGAGTCCCCGCCTCGGGAATTCGCGTGCTGGTGGCTACTGGCTTGCATCGGCCCAACCTGGGGACTGAACTCGATGAATTGCTGGGAGATCCGTGGGTCGGGGAGCATGTACAGGTTCTCAACCACGATGCGCGAGACGACGCGGCGCATGTGACGTTAGGGGAAACTCGCACGCGCGGTACGTTGGTACGACTCGATCGGCGATTTGTCGAAGCAGACGTGCGAATCGCAACGGGTCTGGTCGAGCCACATTTTATGGCTGGCTATTCGGGAGGGCGCAAGGTGATCGCACCCGGTCTGGCGCATGCGGAGACAATTACCACCTTTCATAGCGCGCGGGTCATGGCTGATCCAGCCGCCGCGAACTGCAATTTTATTGACAATCCGCTGCATGAAGAGCAGTTGCAGATCATTGAGATGCTTGGCGGAGCTTGGGGACTCAATACCGTCATCGACGAAGATCGTCAGCTGTCGTTTGTCAACTTTGGCGAGATCGTGGCCAGCCATGAGCAAGCTGTCGAGTATGTGCGTCAGTATTGCGAAGTCCCAGTGGGTCGGCAATTCAAAACGGTGGTGACCTGCGCTGCCGGTTATCCGCTCGACAAAACCTACTATCAGACCATCAAGGGGATGGTGGGAGGGATGGAGATCTTGGCTCCCGGAGGAGACCTCATTATCGCTTCTGAATGTTCTGAAGGGATGGGATCAAGTGAGTTCATCGCCGCGCAGCGGAGCCTAATTAGTCTCGGGCGCGAAGATTTTTTACGCGGCTTGCATGACAAGCAGCGGGCGAGCATCGACGAGTGGCAGACGCAAATGCTGTTGAAGGCCCTCGCGCGCGGCCAAGTACATCTCTATTGCGATCGTTTGCCCGTTGGGAGCGAATCGCCGATCGGTGTACAGCGGATTGAGTCGGTGGAAGCAGCCATTCGGGCTAGTCTTCATCGGCACGATTCGAATTGTTTGGCCATCATCCCCGAGGGGCCCTACGTGGTGCCCTTTGTTTAGCTGGGACCGCAGCAGTTCTTCATCTTTTTGCCGCACATTTTTTGGTCGGAAGGTGCCGTGCGTTGCTAACGAACAAAACGTTCGCCCCTGCCGGATAAAGCGGCGAAGGGGGCGGATGCGGAGCGACCTCGGTTTAGTTTGTGTAGTACAACAATTCGTTCGACCGCAAGCTATGGCGCTTCGCCGCTCAACAGCAAATTTACGTATCCGTTCACGGAATTGCCCGAAAGTCGCCGATGGCTCCGACGATCAGTGCTTCTGGCAAAAGGCATAGCGGTAGCGTCAAGCTACAGGGTAACGCCAAAGCGACTGACCGGCGGAGCGATCAGCGACTTTCTCGTGAACGGTTACAAATTTATTTCTTGGGTTTTGGAACGCGGCTTTTCGATTTTCCTCGGCGGC
>JBGSJT010000383.1:0-4426 GCA_041741715.1 Pirellulaceae bacterium
GGTCTGAGATTTTTACCTCTTGAGTACCAACATCTGAGAGATTCGATGGCATCTCGTATGCGTCCTGTTCACGAGATCAAGTTGGGCTGCATCCAAGCAGCCATTTGGCGCAACACCATGGTTGGTCGCGCGGCTTGGTTCAACGTTTCCATTTTGCGGCTGTATCGAGACGGCGAGCAATGGAAAACCACTTCGTCGATGAGACGAGACGACCTGCCCTTGGTTTCCAAGGCAGCAGAGATGGCTTACGCCTGGATTTGGGAAAACGGTGAAAGTAGCGGAGGCCAATACGATGATCTGTCCTGATCAACCTACGAAGTCACGTTGTCCAATCGCCGTGCTTGGTGCGGGCGATCTGGTTTCACACCTACGGCGTCTAGACAACAAGACAGACGAATCAAACTACGAATTTAACGCCTTTCGTCTTGCTGAGGATATGCAAGCCACGCATGTTCTTCGCCCGACCGATCTTCGCAACCTAGTCAAACTCTGCCAAGTACTTGCCTTCACCATTGCAGACGATGGCTGGCTCTCGGACGAAACGCGAGCAGAACGGTTCGAACTGGCTGATGAGTTGGATGGTGTCACCCGGAAGTGGAGCACCGAATCCGATGGCTAAGCCCATTTTTGAAATACGTCGCGGCCTGATCAAGGTGCGCATTTGGCAACGGAAGTCAAAGAATGGAGTGCGATTTTCGCTGACCGTCGTGCGATTGTTTCGAAATGGCGATCAGTGGAAGGAGTCCACTCGGTTGGGTCGCGACGATATTCCTCTAGTTCGCTTGCTGTTGAATAAGGCTCACACTTGGATTCTTAACCAGGGTGGCGAGTTGCTATGAGTTTCGATGGCGAGCTAAACCGTATTGCTTTCGCGAGCTGATCGAGCAGGTCAGTCCCGGTCCGTATCTCGAAGTCTACGGTCGCGTGGAGCATCCCAGTACGGCATGGACCATCTACGGTAACCAGGTGGAACGCCGGTTGTTCTAATTTGACAGCCTTGCCGACCGCATTGAAGATTGGAAAGGATCGCGCCAAAGTGTCAGAAGATGAACTTAAAGAACGGCTTTTGAGGATCGAGGGGATGCTTGAGTCGATACTTGGGCAATGGGCGGCACCACGCGAATTCTACTCGACCTCCGAAGTTGCCATCTTGCTTGGAAAAGCTGAGTTCACCGTTCGAGAATGGTGTCGACTTAGCCGTATCCTCGCCGAGAAGCGTGCTTGTGGCCGCGGGCTGAGCAAGGAATGGATGATTTCGCATGACGAAGTCCAGCGAATCAAGAACGAAGGCCTGCTGCCCTTGTAAAAGCTAGAAACGGATAGTGGCGGCTCGGCACAATTGAAGAAACCAACATCGCAGGCGTGTGCCAAGCATCACGCATTGCGCCCCAGGAGGGCGTTCAGCCCGCCGAAAAAGGCCGGAGCGTTCAGCGGAGGCCGACAGCGTTTGCAGCCAGCCCAAACTGGCTCAAATGCAGGCGAGCGACCTAGCGAGCCATGCGGCCGTACAGGCCGCAGCATGCACCGGCTCCAAGGCCGGTCATGCCCTGCCGTACAGGCCAAGCCGCGTACAGCGGCGTCGAATTTATAGGGCTACCGCTTGAAGCGTTTTCTCGTTGCCAAAACTTGCCTTTCCACTGCATCTCGCGGTAGAAACATGGGGTCATTAAAGCGCAGGGATTCAACCGGCGCTTCACCTATTGTGTTTACCCGAACGAGAGCCGCCTCCAACGGAGGCGGCTCTCGTTTTTTTGGTTCACATCGAAACCTGGCGGAATCCGCGCAGTGGATCTTGCGAGCGCATGGCTCGCAAGATCTTTCATCTGGCTGTTGGTGGTCCGGGGCCGGGCATTCGCCCGGCTTGGTTGCGTCCGTACATCCCTCGTACTCTGACGGAAGCAAGAAGGTGGTCACGCTACGATCTGCCTCCGTGATCAACCAAATTTTTTCCCCTTTCGCAGTATGATAGACGGAAAATAGTCTGGTACCCTGTACAAGTGCCTCGTCATTGCTCTGCCAATCCTGCGGGCAGCAATCACCCCAGTCCCCTTTTACGTGACGCCGAAGCATGGTGAGCATTTCCGGTCTGCTGAGCGCTTCCAGAGCGCCGGGTGTCGTAAAGAGTTGTCCTAGGTTGAAACGTGCCCCTTGGATCACAATGGTTGGCGTGTACTTCGGATACAAGTTTGATTTTTCGTTCATGTGTCACCTATTGTTTGGCACTGTGTGCCGATGTTTTCTCAGTGACCGCCTGCGACATGTTTTTGTTTCAAGCGGTCTTTCACAAACAGTGCAAGACTGCTTGGGACAAAAACAAGACAATCCAAACAAGGTGAAAGGTGCCAGTCGAGGGAAGCGGTAGCGGTTTAGCAGGCGAATGACGGGCGCAGCCTGGCGTGAGCTTGCCCGCGATAGCTTCCAGCGACTGGTGCCTTTCACCTCGATGTTGGCACAATTGAGCGGGAGCAGATGGGACAGCAAACCAATGGCAGAGATATCTGTCCGGCGTACCGATAGGAAACCAAGCGTTCTGCCGCAGGTTGGATCGATCGGCGGAAGCGGTAGCGAGTTTGCAAGGCGAATGACAGCTGCAAGCTGGCGTGAGCCTTGCTCGAGCGCGAGCGCCCAGAGAGCGAGCCAACCTGTGTCGACCTAGGTCGGCGGTGTCCTTGAAAATAGCAGAACCATTTCGCTCCAACTTCGAAACTCACCGATGCGCAACAACGCGAAATTTCGGGTGTATTGCACATGAAGTGAATGGCTTCAGCGGTCCACCGGAAACAACGCTCGCCTACCTGCGAAATCCAGATCCGCTAGAGACGCGTAGTCGCGTTCGAAGAAACTGCGGCTCATCGCGTTGTCGTCGGCCGCATGGTCTCCGTTCGTTCTCCGCCATGTGGAAGCGCGGGTCCTTCCCGCTCAGGCCTGAGTCATTCCCACAAGCCAGCCTAAATCACTCTTAACGCGGCAACATTGCCTTACGCGCACCGCGAAAAAAACGCTATCCTCAGCATTTCAAGCAACCTCCGCAAACGCTCCCACTGGCTCAAAGCTCGACAGCGGTCTTCTCTGACGATATCTTAGCCAATTCGTATTCCGCTAGAGCCAAGCAGTTTGCATCTCTAAGCAAGAGCGGATGGTTCAATGCAAAATCTGTCCTTCGACCTGTTGTCGCTGGATAGTTGCGGATACGTACCGCAACAAGGGGTGCCAAATGGAGAATCCGTACACGCCTCCGCCCTGCGACGAATCCAAGCCGTTTGCGCGCGGTTGCGTGCAGACTGGATTAGCGATTTTTACGGGATTTCTCTCGTTGCTGATGCTGGTTGCAATCGTTAGCAACTACATCACTCTTGCTAGGCTTCCGACTCGGCCGACCGCGACTTGGCAGTGGGTTGTCATTATCGCGATGACCATCGTGATTTTGACGACTTCGACCGCACTTGCGCTCGTATCTGTCGGCTTGCTGCGTTCAAAGAGCAGTACCTGGAAACGCGGACTCTGGATTCTATTGGGGAGCGTCTTAGCCTATGCTGTGATTGCGGCTACCGCTGTGATCATCCGATCCTCTGGCTAGTCGTTCAGAAAAGCTGCTGGAACAGTCAGATGCACCGAAGCAAGCCGTTCCGCTACCAAATATCAGTTGGTAGACCCAATTGAATTTGGACTTGCCAGCGCAACCTTACGAATTAACAGTTCGCAGCAGGCCGTATAGATTTACTAGAAATTGGGCTCAAATGACTACCTTACGGACGATAATTGCGGATTTGCATTTGCAAGGAGATATGTCTTGAACACTCTTGGAGCGTTGGCGCGGTGCTTTGTTGTTTTCTTGTTGACACTTTGCGTTGGTATCGCGTTTCAGTTGCTCGTGTCGTTCACTGTTCCGCAAGTACAGGTTGCGAGCCTAGACGGCGGAGCATTTCGCAGTTGGGCGGGATTGGGAATTCGCGAAACAACAGTGCTAGCCGGGCTGGTGGCTACTTTGTCTGTGTTCGGCGTACAACACAGTCAACGTCCTCATGGAAAAATAGCGAGCAACATTGTGCTTGTATTTGTCGGGTGTTCAATCGGCTCTCTGATAACGCTCGTCATAGCCATGCTAACCTTGAGATTGACGCTGCCAGTTGTTGGTGTGTGGGCGATGCAAATAGTACTGCAAATCGTCGCTGCCGGTCTCTCGGCTTCTTGGCTCGCCTTCCAATCCGCCCGAGTCGCCACACTCGCCAGTCTGGTGGCAATCCTGGTGACGTCTGCGTGCCTCTCGGTTGCATATGCCTATCCAACACCGCTGCCCGACGAAACATTCGTTGTGCAGCTTCCTGGTGATCACGAGATACACGTGGATTGCTTCTTGCCGGAAGGCGATGGACCCCATCCCGCCGTTGTGATATTCCATGGAGTCGAGGGGGCCACGAACCTGACT
>JBGSJT010000384.1:0-2686 GCA_041741715.1 Pirellulaceae bacterium
CTTGTCCAGTTGGGTATGTATGCCAGTCCGGTCGTGTATCCGACCAATTTGATCCCACAACAATACCGACTGCTTTACGGCCTGAACCCAATGGCAGGCGTTATCGAGAGCTTCCGCGCCGGCTTGCTTGGCACCCAACCCATCCCATGGGACCTATTGGCCGTCGGAACTCTCAGCAGCAGCGTCCTGCTGTTAACCGGACTCGCCTTCTTCCGCAGCAAAGAAAAAATCTTCGCCGACGTAGCTTAAGAGGGCAGTAGGGCAGTGGGTGTTTTGATCAAGCTAAGGCGTCCATGCTGTTCGTACTTACTGCTATCCAACTGCCCCGCTCACCGACTGCCTATTACCCCCCATGCATAAAGCCGATCTCGATCTGCGAGTGTGGCAGCAAGCGATGGAGTAGGTGACGCAGGTTTATGAAGCAATCAGCAAATTCCCCGACGAAGAACGATTTGGACTCACATCGCAAATGCGTCGATGCACCGTAACGATCTCATCGAACATCGTCGAAGGCGCTGCAAAGAGCTCCCGTTCGCATTACTACGGTTCCTGACCATAGCAATTTGCTATGTTTCCGAACTCGACACTCAGTTAGAGATCGCACGGCGGCTGAACTATCTTCTCAGAAGTGACCACCAAACGCTCGATAACAACCTCACCAGCAACAGCCGCATGCTGATCACCCTGCGCAAATCCGTACGCAGCAAGCTGAATTCGTAACTCACTGCCCTACTCACCCACTGCCCTTTGGCCATGGCGAAACCCATCATCTCCGTCGAAAACCTTTCCAAGGCGTACCGCATTGGTGCCAAGGAAGAAGTCCACGACACGCTCATCGGCGCTGCTAAAGGCATTCTCCGCGCTCCCTTCAAAAACCTCAAGAATCTCCGCTCACTCGATACAAGCCACGCATCTTCCTCAGCCACTGCCTCGCTCTCTCGCTCGGATAAAACCAATACGGACGACGAAGTCCTCTGGGCCTTACGTGACGTTTCGTTTGAGATCAACGAAGGGGACGTCGTCGGCATCATTGGCCGTAACGGCGCGGGAAAGAGCACGCTGCTAAAAATCCTAAGTCGAATAACCGAGCCAACCGGCGGCAGAGCTGTGATACGAGGTCGAGTGAGCAGTCTGCTAGAGGTAGGCACAGGCTTTCACCCTGAATTGACAGGAAGAGAGAACGTCTACATGAACGGAACGATTCTCGGCATGACCAAGACCGAGATTGATCGAAAATTTGACGAGATCGTCGAATTTAGTGGCGTCGAGAAGTTTCTGGATACGCCGACAAAAAGATACTCGTCTGGCATGCAAGTCCGCTTGGCCTTTGCGATCGCTGCACACCTCGAGCCTGAGATCCTGATCGTAGACGAGGTGCTTGCGGTCGGAGATAGTGAATTTCAAAAGAAATGCATTGGTAAAATGCAGCATGTTGCCGGCAGTGGTCGAACGGTCATGTTTGTCAGCCATAATATGTCCGCGGTTATCGATCTCTGCAGTAGTGCAGTGGAAATTTTTGATGGAATTGTCCGCTGTGTTGGTCCGGTCCAATCAGTGGTAGAAGGCTATTTACGTGGAAGCGATGTTGAAAATAGCGTATTTGTCTCTAGCCCAAACTTGAAAAGGAAGGGGAATGGAGAGGCACAAGTATCCCATGCCACCCTGAAATTAGCAGACGGGAAAACCGCTACGTCCATACCGATGGGCACCCCTTTTTTCGTCGACCTTCGAGTAAACGCGAAGTCCCAAATTAATGATGTGGTCGCGGTTCTGGGGGTATACGATCTGTTGGGTACAAAACTGTTCAATTTGCAAAGTACTCAAAGCTTCGCTCAGGGAGTCCCTCTATCGATAGGCGAAAATGAATTGCGATGCACCGTTCCAGAACTTAATCTGCTTCCGGGCGAATACCTAATCAATATATCTCTCCGCCGTCAGTCATCAATCGGATTGCTTGACAGGATTGAGGCCGCCTTAACCATGCATATCGTATCATTGATGGAATCGGATACGGATAGAGTCACAAAAAGTGGTGAAGGGTTTATCTCCGTCGACAGTAAGTGGAGCGTTCGGAATCAAAATCGACGAGGTGTAGCAGGCGTCAAATGATCATCTCCGAAAAGCACAATTTTATTTTTATTGCGGTTCCCAAAACTGCGACGACGAGCATTGAAAACGCACTATCGGGGTATGGGCGAGCGATTATGAAAACTCGAGATGGGAAACACCGAAAAGCTCTTGAAATAAAATCTGAGATCGACCAAGACCTTTGGGATAGATGCTTTAAATTCGCTTTCGTTCGCCATCCGATTTCCTGGTGCTACTCTTGGTATCGATACCGAAGTCGCAGATCGTTACGAACGCAAGAAAGTGATGCAACATCGCGTTCAACTCACACTCTATCGTTTGAAGAGTTCCTTCGAACAGATTTACTGCAATGTCCGCTGCAGTGCGATTACATCATGGACGAAAATAGTAGAATGCTCGTGGACTTTGTTGGCAAATACGAGTCCCTTCAAGAAGATTTTGACTCTGTCTGCCGAAGGATTGGGATTCCAGAAATTGCACTGCCAGCATTAAATCGTGGTCCCCAAAAGTTCTTAAGACCGAAAATCTCGAACACGGAGAGACAGCTAATTCTTGACGCACATGTACGCGAGTTGACAGCACTGAACTATGGAAACTC
>JBGSJT010000385.1:0-10984 GCA_041741715.1 Pirellulaceae bacterium
CAAGAACCCTGGCATCAAACCACTTGGAGATCCAACTATACGCAAGCTTACGCCCGAAGAGAAAAAGAAACTTCGATCCCACGAGCTAAAAAATGCTGCTTAAAAATGCTTCACAGCGTTGGCTGAAGGCCCGGCAGATTCACCCTGTGGCGAGCGCTCAACGTCGTCCTCAATCAACGACGATTTCGAAGGTTGAGTGCCAAGTTTTGGGAGTGAAAGGCGACTTGCGCGGCGTTAAAATTCAACACCAACAAGGTTGCGAAAGTCTAACGGTCACAGCGAGAATTAATGTAGAACTATTTTGAAGTCACGTTAATATCGACTGAGGACATGCCGCTGACGACATCAATGACAATCCCCGATTTTTCCGCATCGCCAACCAATTTGCTTTAGGTTGTTGCTGCACTGTATGCGCCGCGCAGCTTCGCGCGCCGCCTGGACGGCTGGCAACAAAAGTCCTACCAAAATCGCAATAACCGCAATTACAACTAACAATTCCACTAGCGTGAAGCCACGCTGATCTCGCGCACAACGCATGGTATTTTCTCCTGCGTAAAAGGAAGGAAGCAACCAGATTCAACAAATCGACAAGAAAAGACAGGCAGCCGTTAGACACGATCTACGGCGACAAGTTGTCAATAGAGAATCGTATTCCTGTTCAGCAACTAGTTGATATCACTGGTACTAAAATGTAAGCAAAAAACTATTTCTCATGAAAACTATCGCTCGATGGCGTTTTATTCATGTTTTGTTCGCCGTCTGTCCAAGTCTCGAGAGCGACGACGTAAGCGGCGCTAATTAGGCCTGATAGTTGAGCGATCGTGAGGATGCCGCCACTCGACAGCACGAACATATTAAAAGCTCCTGGAGCGTTCCCGCCACGGGGAAAACCACCGCCAAAAAGAAGAACTGGGATGATGGATGCCAGGGGGTAGAGCTGCAGAATGAGTGTGGTCAAACTGGCAATCGCAAACGCTCTGAGATAACCGCGATGCACGACAGTCATGGTGGCCAATAAACCAGCCGCGATCATCAAGAGTGGCGCGGTGACAATGGCGACTGAGGGACCAAAGATCGAGCCAAAAAAAAACAAGCTCAACCAGAACAGACCGGAGACGAGTAGGTTGGCAAGCACAAAACCCCCGAAGCCACGAAAGAAGCGACTGAACTTTCGTCGAGGTCGGTATCTAGGACTGCGGACGAATTGGATGCGATAGGCTACCAGTACCGCTAAGAGACTCAGTACCAGCACCAAGCCACTAATCCGAAACATGGCCAGTGAAAAAGTCTGGAAGCTTGAGCCGAGCGCTGCGACAACTGAAATCACCGATGATAAAAACAGAACTACGGTTGCCACCGCCGCCACCATCAAGCTGGGCTTGAGAAGCGGCTTATACGCCAGCGACTCTCCCGCAGGCTCATAGCTCGCAGAGGCAGTGAGGTCATCGTCATCGTCGGCATCGAGCGGATGAGGTCTACGAGGTTCATTCATGTTCAGCTCTTATGGCAGAGTGACGATTGAATTAACGGTCCATCCGACTGCTTCATCTTTTTGCCGCACATTTTTTTGTCGGACAATTAGCGCGGATGATTCGAAGCGACAGTCTACTTCAATCTTCCGTCGAATCGGCCACGACGACTACTCACCGACAAAAAAATGTGTGGCAAAAAGAAAAAAATAATGACACTTCTCGCTGAACGCCACCACGCACGGGCTCGTTCCCAGGCTCCTGCCTGGGAACGCACTGTCTTGGAGGCTCCGCCTCCCGCGTCCTTGGAACCAACGACACTTCGGCAGGCGGAGCCTGCAATGCATTGGGTTCCCAGGCAGAGCCTGGGAACCAGAGGGTGGCGCCTGAGCGAGAAGTGTCTCTTAATCGAAAAAAGTCGGCGCTGATAGTGTCCTGAGAGTCACGACTGCAGCACGCGCTGTTCGATTTCACTGACGACGTCGTCAATCTTGACGCGGACTTGTTCCAACGAATCGCGGTCGCGGATGGTGACGGTCTTGTCTTGCAACGATTGGCCGTCGACCGTGATGCAGAACGGAGTACCCGCTTCGTCCTGCCGCCGATAGCGGCGACCGACGGCCCCTTTTTCGTCGTAGAAAACATTAAACTTTTTCTTTAGACCACGGTACAAATCCTGGGCAACTTCGGGCATGCCATCTTTTTTCACTAACGGAAAGACGGCCGCTTTGACTGGGGCCAAGCGTGGGTTGAGTCGCAGTACGACACGCGATTGCATGTTGCCATTTTCATCCGGCGCCTCGTCCTCGCAGTAGGCTTCGCACAGGAAGGCGAGGGTGGCGCGGTCGGCACCAGCCGAGGGTTCGATCACATGTGGCGTGAAGCGTTCGTTGGTTAGTTCGTCGCGATAAGTCAAATCTTTACCGCTGCCACGGTACTTGGGCTTGCCATCGGGGCCGAGCTGCACGGTGAGTGGACTGGATTTCTCGTCGAGTTTCCCTTCCATATGGCTGCGCAAATCGAAGTCACCGCGATGAGCGATCCCTTCCAGTTCGCCGAACTCCCCTTCAGCCATGAAGGGAAAGGCGTATTCGATATCGGCCGTGCCGGTGGAATAGTGGCTCAGTTCATCCTGATGGTGCTCGCGTAGGACCAGACGCTCCCCCGACAGTCCCAGATCTTTGTACCACTGCAGGCGCCGGTCGCGCCAGTAGCGGTACCAATCTTGTGAGGCGTTGGGATGGCAGAAGAACTCGATCTCCATCTGTTCGAATTCGCGTGAGCGGAAAGTGAAATTGCGAGGGGTGATTTCGTTACGAAAGCTCTTGCCAATCTGGGCGATACCAAAGGGGATTTTCACGCGCGAGCTATCGACCACATTCTTGAAATTGACAAAGATGCCTTGCGCCGTTTCGGGTCGTAAGAAGGCGGCCCCCTCTTCACCACTGAGCGCTCCCACGTATGTCTTAAACATCAAATTGAATTCGCGTGGTTCGGTAAGCGTCCCCAGTTCGTTGGCGTCAGGGGCCAGCACGTGCGCGAAGTCGTCGATCTCAGTCAGTACGCGATAGCCGCCATCCCATTGCAGTTGATCAAGATCCTTGGCGCGAAGTTTGAAGAACTTCATGGCACGGCGTTGTGACTCTTCGGCCTCTTGATCAGCTTCTACCATGGTGGTGACAAAGATCTTCTGCCCCTTGGCTTCAGCCCAGCGCCCGCGAACTTGATCATGGCGATAGCGTTTACGCGTCTGGCGGCAGTCGACCATGTAATCGTGAAACAGGTCATAGTGCCCCGAGCACTTCCAGACTTGCGGGTGCATGATGATTGTGCAATCGAGCCCCGTCATTTCGTAGGGGCTGGGAGAACCATGAGTGATAGACAATTCATCATGGCCGGTGACCATGTCGCGCCACCATGCCTCTTTGACGTTGCGCTTGAGTTCCACTCCCAGTGGGCCGTAGTCCCAGAAGCCGTTGAGTCCACCATAGATTTCGCTCGACTGAAATAAATAGCCACGACGTTTACAGAGCGAAACCAGCTTTTCCATGGGGAGCATCGGTGGTGACTTTCGAAGGTGGAGAGATGGAGTTTTGGAGCTAAGCATCGACGGACTAATAACTGTCGCGTCTTGCAAGTAGCTGCGGTCGCCAGACCGCAGGGAGTCTACGTTCTGGTGAACGTAGCTACGTCAGTTTCTTTCGGCACGATGCTAAGCAGGGGCGGTACGTTTTAGTGCGACGATTCGGGCGTGGCCGGCATAGTCTTTGGTGATGATGGGAGACTGCCAACCGGGGGCGAGCAGGGTTTCTAATTTGTCAGCCAACATGGGAGAAAATTCAAATAGTAGCCAACCATCGTCGGCCAAGTGCGCAGGGGCGGTGGCGATGAGGCGGGCGATGGTTTCGGAGCCGAGCGAACCAGCGACTAACGCACCTTTGGGTTCATATTCTCGAACCGTCTTATCGAGCTGTTCGTATTCGGCTTCTGAGACATACGGAGGGTTGCTGACGATCATGTCGAAGCGTTGCGCCGGTTCACAAGCGTCGAAGAGATCACCTGCGACAAATCGAATTCGCTGTGGATCAACTGCCAGCTTATCCGCATTGCGTCGGGCCACGTCGAGCGCGGCAGTGGATAGGTCGATTGCCGTGAGCGTGCAGCGCTTGAGGTGCTTGGCCAGGGTGAGGGCGATGATACCACTGCCGGTGCCAATATCGGCAATCTGCAATTCGGCTTGAGGATCGCACCGCGCATCGCGGATCTGTTTGGCGCGATCGAGGGCTTCGACGATCAGGTGTTCGGTCTCGGGGCGGGGAATAAGCACATCTGGATTGACTTCGAAGCTGGCTGAATAGAATTCCTTGTAGCCGACCAGATAGGCGACGGGGGTCCCCTCGGCGCGGCGGCGGACCATTTCGCGAAAGGCAGTCTTGGCCTCCTCTGTCGGTTCTTCGGCGAACGAGGTATAGAGTTCGATCCGCTGGCAGTTGCGGGCGTGAGCCAAGAGAACTTCGGCGTCCAAACGCGGAGATTGCGCACCGTTCTTCTTGAGGAAATCGGTCGTCCAGGTCAGCAGCTTGCCCACCGTCCATGTTTCGGCAGTGCTCATCAATCCCCCTCCGTTTCGCCACGCAGTTGATCGCGTTCGTAGGCCATCAGGGCGGAGGTGACCGGTCCCAATTCGCCCGTCATGATTTGATCGAGTTTGTAAATTGTCAAATTGATGCGGTGATCGGTCAGTCGATTTTGCGGAAAGTTGTAGGTGCGAATGCGTTGGCTGCGATCACCCGAACCGGTGAGGCTCTTGCGCGCGGCGGAACGTTTCTTATCTTCTATTTGTCGTCGAAAGTCGTAGATGCGGCTCTTCAGCACGCGCATCGCCTTGGCCAAGTTTTTTAACTGGCTCTTTTCATCCTGGCACTGCACGACGATACCGGTTTCAAAGTGCGTGAGTCGAATGGCCGATTCGGTCTTATTGACGTGCTGGCCGCCGGGTCCACTGGCGCAGAATTTGTCGATGCGATAATCGTCTTTCTTCAGATCGACTTCGACGTCTTCTGGTTCGGCCATGACCGCGACGGTGGCGGCGGAGGTGTGGACGCGGCCTTGGGTTTCAGTTTCTGGGACACGCTGCACGCGATGACCGCCACTTTCAAATTGCAATTCGCGATAGACGCCTTCCCCTTCTAGTCCCAGGATGATCTCCTTCAGTCCACCCCGTTCCGCTTCGCTCATATCCATGACTTCAGTCTTCCAACCCTTGTTCTCAGCATTGCGTTTGTACATTTCGTACAAGTCGCGGGCGAACAGGGCTGCTTCCTCACCGCCGGTCCCGGCGCGAATTTCCATGACACAGCGACTACGGACCGCATCTTCGCCACCGATGGTCATCTCCAGCAGCTCGTCCCATAAGGCTTCGCGACTGGCGCGCTGGCCATCCAGTTCCTCCTCCGCCATGGCGCGTTCTTCCGGATCGCTGCTCTCGGACATTTGGATCAAGCCCTGGAGGTCCTCGGTCATTTTCTTGTAAGTTCGAAACTTGTTGGCCAGTCGAGCTAGTGAACCATGTTCACGAGCGGTGGCGGCCATTTTGTTCGAATCAGAAAGCACCTCGGGGAGAGTCATGAGCCGTTCGAGCTCTTCAAACCGATCGAGTTTGACTTGCAGTTCATCGCGAACGTTCATTGCGGGTGCGTTTCAAAGTGAGTGATGATCGTGCAGGTGTACAGAAACAAAGCGAGCCCGACGTGTTCAAGCACGACGGGCTCTGACTATCATGGCCGGGCTGGGATGTGCGGAACTCGTCAAGAGTGAGAGAGTAACCGAGGGGGTGAGCTACTTCTTTTTGGCAGCTTTCTTGGGCTTCTGCAGGCTGGCGTAGGTACCAGCGGCAAACTTGTTCTGGAACTTCTCGATCCGACCTGCCGTGTCGACGAATTTCAATTTGCCCGTGTAAAAGGGATGGCAGGCGCTGCAAATGTCCACTTTGAGCTCGGGGCGAATGCTTCGTGTCTGAAACGAATTACCGCAACCACAGGTCACTGCGGTAGTTTGGTATTTGGGGTGAATGTCAGCTTTCATGGTCGTTCTCTATGGGAAAAACTGTCTCGGTGCCCTGGGGCGTTGCTTGTTAAATAAGGAGCGTGCAGTCGCTATTTTACCCAGCTCTGCTCCGTTTGACAGCGCCACTTTCGAAGCGCATTAGTGTAAATATCAGCTCGACCCACTCGCTGGCGCGTCGAGCTGATATTCGGCGACCCACTCGCTGGTGCGTCGAGCTGATACGGCCGCTGGCTTTTTCGAAACTGGCGCGTCGAGCTGGTATTTAGTCCAAAATGGTACCGTCTGCCAGCCAATCGCTCAATGCCAAACCCCCAAACCCCATACCTCCATTGCTCCGCGACTCCACTACTCCGCCCTATTTCTTCCAGAATCGATCGCCATCGGGGGAGAGTTGCTTGCGTTTGCCTCGCACCAGTCGCAGCAGTTTTTCCTCGTTCTTGCTCCACCACAGCTCCGAATCGTCACGCGTCCAGGGGAATTTCTTAGCTAGAGCATCGAGTTCTCGGAGGACGGAGTTCATGTTCGACGGTCTGGAAGCGGGCTCGACCGCCATGCAGACGCTCAGTAGCCCACCAAAATCGACGACGGCAGGGGGGAGGTCAAGAGTCTCCACCCCTGGCTGCTCGCGTTCAATATCTTCGCCAAAAGTGACCAGCGGCGGGAGTTGGGCGGTTAGCAGGTAATAGGCGAGTGCACCGACGGAGTAGATGTCCACTCGGGGATCAGCCAGCCAAGGCGAATTGAGCCGTTCTGGGGCCATGAACCGCGGTGTTCCCAAGACCACTTTGGTTTGCGACTGATTGTGGGATACCCCAGGTGCAAAGGCTTTCACCAGTCCATAGTCGAAGAGCTTGACGAAATCGGGTTCGCCACCTCGATTGCAGACCATAATGTTTTGCGGTTTGATGTCGCGATGCACGACCCCTGCGTGATGGGCCTCCAGCAGTGCGCGACATAGTTGCCGCAGGAGATAGATACAGCGGCCTGGCTCTAAGGGGCCCGCATACTCGATCAATTGTCCCAAATGGGCACCATGGATGTACTCCATAGCATAGTAAAACACACCCTCGCGACTGCGGCCGAAGTCGAAGATGGCAATCGTGTTAGGGTGCGTCAACTGGCTCGCCAACTGTACCTCGCGCTCAAAGCGGCTGATCACGCTGAGGTCGTTGTCCCCCTTGGTTAGGACTTTGATGGCTGATTGGCGGCAGAGGAGCGCATGTTCGGCCAGATACACGCGCCCCATCCCACCCTCACCGAGCAGTTCCTGAATGTGGTAGGGGCCCACTTCGCTGATGTTCTTTAGCCGCTGCCTGCGCTCGCCTACTGCGGTCGCGGCGGAGAAGCCGAGCAGGGAGAGCGCGAACAAACCACTCAACGCATAAAACGCCCGGCGAACAGTGTTGGCTATCGCAAAAGAGTGGTCGTAATCCTCCTCCAGCGCGATCCCCACTTCGTGGTCAGGGAGCCAACGCCACGCCCCGACAACTCGTTGGCCGACATAATTGCGATAGCCATCCACATACGCGCCGTTGTCGCCAGTGGTGACCTGCCGCGCCAGGAGTGTTGGTAGCCAGGCGGCTGAGCTCTCAGGTGGAGTGGCACCTGCGAGCAAGTTGACGCCGGGATCGCGGACAAGTGGCCGACGGGACCGATCTGTTTGGCCAATCGCCAACGGTAACTCCGCCAACTTCGCTTCGTAGCGACTGGGGGTCAGCAGTGCAGCTCCCTGATTTAGCAAGTAGACTTCGCCCTGCGCCACATCCGCCCACCGAGCGAGCATGTTTGCATAGTCTTCCTCAAGGCCGTAGCCGCGTACCATCATCGCCGCGACTACTGCGTGAGTCTGCGGGTGGGTAACAGGAACCAAGATGGATAGCGGAGGAAGGCCCTCTTCGGGCTGGAAGCCCTCACTGATAGCAAAACTAGCGTGAGGGAGGAAAAGTTTCGGTTGCCCCTTAAGTACCGGAGCGAGCATATTGGTCCCAAGTGTAGTGGTCCCAGAACCAATCAGCTCCGGGGATCGGATTTGGTTCCAATCGACCAATGTCACCATCCGTCGATCCCATACCGCAAACTTGACGGGGCGTCCTGCCAACTCCCCGAGTCGCTTAGAAAGCTCGGCACAGCATTGGGAATTGGCTAATTCCTGTCGCAGGCGCGGATCTTCGGGAGCGAGTGCCTGCACCGACGCGACCAGTTTTTCAATCTGCTCCACGACCTGTGGATGCTCCCCCCACCCGGCCGCACGAACAATTTGTGCCTGCTCCCACTGACGCAATTCGGTGACACGGAAATCGATCGATTCATTGAGTTGCGTCGCTATGGCTGATTTGAGGGAGCCGCGAATCAGTTGGTCAACCCAATATCCTAGCAGCAAACTAATCAAAAACAGCGGTAGCGCGACCCACAGTCCGCGCAACGGGCCAGCCAACCACTTGAAGCTGTGCGTGCTGTGATAAGTTGTACTGAGCGTCGAACGGGTGCGGATTTTTGGGGTCGTTGGCGGGGCGATCAAAGACTGCGCTGTATGGTAGTCGAGCAGCGAGCGGACCTCGTGTTCCAGTTCAGGCGACTGCTCTCTCAGTTCGGCTAGTCGCTGACTCCGTTCGCTGTCGTCCGCTTCGAGCAGTTCGGTAAATACAACTTTGGCTTGCTGATACAGGTTGGCGGTCAATTCCCGAGACCCTCGTCTGCAAACCAACGCCGGAGCCAAGCCTTGGCCATCGTCCAATCGGCTTCGATGGTGCGCTTGCTCACCTTCAACTGTTCCGCCACTTCGGCCACGGTCATCCCCGCGAAAAAACGCATCTCGACAATACTGGCTTGTCGCTCATCCAACTTGGCTAGCTCTGTAAGCGCCTCATCCACGGCTAGCACATGGTCCGAATCGGCCGGCGAGATAGCCTCCCAGTCAACAAGTGCTTGTCGGGCGTATTCACCGCCTCGTTTCTTGCGATTGCGAAACCGGGCTTGATCGACCAAGGCGCGCCGCATGGTGGTGGCGGCCAAAGCAAAAAAGTGCGTCCGCGACAGCTCCTCATTATGTTCTGCGGGGAGCCGCAGATACAACTCATGAATCAAAACCGTGGGGGACAACGAAACAGTATTCTGCTCGTTGCGCATGTAGGACGAAGCCATTTTGTGCAAATCGTCATACATCCACTCGATCCATCGCGACGGGTCGCCAGAGCGTGGAGGGGGCTGGTTGGGTTGTGACTCGGCGTTCATGGTGGCACGATGCTAGGGCGAGGGGCAGCTGATTTTTACCGTAGCCGAAGTCGCTAGACTTTGGTCGGGCCGGTTCAAAACGCGCGACTTCGGCTACGACTGGTAAATCCTTTTTCTGCCGATCGCCTAAACGGCCAGCAAGTACTACTGCAAATTTTTTTTCGGAAACTACTGCGGATTGTAAAGAATGTTGACGCTTAATCCCATTGCCCTGAGTTTCTGCCCCGCTGTTTTTTGGGGGGAAGCAAGTATTTTTCAAGTCGAATTGCACTCATCGAGGTCTCCCGCAGTGAATGTTTTTGTTTTCGATGCACACCATGAAGCCAGCCAGGTTTGGCAAGAGCTGGCCGCCGCACATGGCTTTCGGGTTAGTATTTTCCACATTGCCGATCGGCTGTCAGCACTGGCACCTGAAGCGCAAATCCTGGTGATTGACCAGTCGATTATCCCACAGGTTTTCGTATCGAGCATCGCTACGCTATGCAAGCAAAACCCCGCGATTCAAGTAATAGCTACTGGGGGCTCCTTACGCGTGGATGATGCCGTCGATTTAATGCGGGATGGTGCGGCGTTGGTCTTTCCTAAACCTCTCTCGCGTCCCAGGATTCTGGCCGCTTTGCCGTACGTCCTCCAGCGCGTCGCTCAAATCGCGGCAATCAACCAGGAATACGAACAGCTCAATGGACTGTTTTCTAGACTAACGACGCGAGAAAAAGATGTGCTCAACTACATTTTAATTGGAACATCCAACAAAGATACCGCGCAGCTCCTAAGCGTCAGCGTGCGGACCATTGAATCGCGGCGGGCGAAGGTTTATCGCAAATTGGAAGCGAACAACGTGGCTGAACTGGTCCGCAAGATCGATCGGCTCGAAAGCCTGGGAAAACAGGTTTCCGGTCAGCCAGCGTTGAAGGCTCGGCCGGAGCACATGCCGTCTCACATCAGCCCTAGTCCTTCTCCGTTCGGTCCCCCCCATCGACCAGCGGGGAGTGTCCTCAAGCCACAAGTCTGTTAAGAGCAAACAGAAAAACGCGAATGGCTACGGGCATCGACCGAAAGATTTGTCGACCGAAAGATTTGTCGACCGAAAGATTTTGGAGTTCATGGCGACCATAGCAGACAACGCTCGTCTGCATTGGGGCTGAAAGCCCAGACGATTCTTCCGCCGCATCGCCTTCTACTGTGACAATCGACCGACTTGGCATCAGGATCGACTTGCATTCAGATGATCCTGAGAGCCTGCGTTGTCTACGCAAAGATAAAACGACATTTTGCTCGCTGGGTCACACTTTTCGTAACTTGTTCCACTTGCAGAATGACGGGGGCAGAATAATAACAGACTGGGATCATTCTGCCTCCATCATTCTGCCAAGCCCACGGTAGATTACTAAAGAGTAGACCGGGGTAAATGAGGGTCCAAGGGGACACTGCCACGGGGATCGACAGGAAGATTTTACGACAGGAAAATTAGGCAATTCGTGTAGTCATTTTCCTGTCGTCAAATTTTCCTGTCGTGTCAGTGGGGAGGAACGGGGATACATGTGCCAGTCCTAGCCGATAGCCATCGCACCACCCAAAAAAGAGCTGTGTCCCCGTGAGTTTTTTTCATCAGCCCCAGTCCTTCGCCGTTCGGTCCACCCCATCGACTAGCGGGGAGTGTCCTCAAGCCACAAGCCTGTTAAGAGCAAACAGAAAAACGCGAATGGCTACGGGCGTCG
>JBGSJT010000386.1:0-58024 GCA_041741715.1 Pirellulaceae bacterium
AAGACATGTATTCCAGCGCGTATGAAATCAACTGTTTTTTCCACGAAGTCACGGACGGCTGCTGTGCGGTCCTTGTTCCCAGGCGAAACAATTTCGATGATCGCCACGATGGTCCCTAGATGATGACGAATGACAATGCGATTGGCTCGATCCGAGTAGACCTCGTTTGTGCTCCGCTGAACCATGCTGCTGGCAGGTGCCTCCAAAGTGGCAACTCCTCCCGAATTATCTTCCAAGGCTGACGAAGCTTTCTGGCTGATCGTTTCATAGCCTTCAATCGCCATTACATCGGGTTCCTTGATCCCGGCACGCTGCTCAACCAGTGCCGCCAGCCCAACGGGTAGTACGCCAGCGTTCAGCGCATCGGTGATGCGAATCGACCAACTCTGGTGAAAGTGATGAAACAGCCCTGCGGCTACTTTGTTCCAATCGTGCATTGGCGATCCGATTCCTCTCAAAAACTACTTATGATTGTTTGGTTACGGCGCTGCGAAGCTGTTCTGGCAAACTATTCCAGGTGGTTTGATAGGTTGACTCTAGCGGGACTTTGATATGCAACCTGCTCGTCAGAAACAGTGGCATTTCGGGAAGCGGCTCACCCACTCCGAGCGGTTCAATATAAGCCACCTTCTCTGAGCCCGTTTGATACGAGACCAACAATCGCTGCCGTCCCTGGGGCAATTCAAAGGGGACGTCTTCTATTTCATCCCAAATCAATTTGTGTAGGCTGGCCGGATCGCGCACCGTTGGCGGAAAGAGATCGATCACCAAGACATGTATTCCAGCGCGCATGAAATCAACCGTTTTTTCCACGAAGTCACGGACGGCTGCTGTTCGGTCCTTGTTCCCGGGCGAAACAATTTCGATGATCGCCACGATGGTCCCTAGATGATGACGAATGACAATGCGATTGGCTCGATCCGAGTAGACCTCGTTTGTGCTCCGCTGAACCATGCTGGCGGCAGGTGCCTCCAAAGTGGCAACTCCTCCCGAATTGTTGTCCAAGGCTGCCGAAGCGCTCTCGCTGATCGTTTCAAAGCCTTCGATCGCTAGCACATCGGGTTCTTTGATCCCGGCCCGCTGCTCAACCAGCGCGGCCAACCCAACGGGTAAAATCCCTCGATTTAGCGTTCGCGCAATCTCAATCGACCAATCCTGGTGAAAGTGATGAAACAGCCCTGCGGCTACTTTGCTCCAATCGTGAAGTGGCATTCCGAAATTCTCTCAAGCACAAACCTAGCGTGCGAAGTACTAGAAGCCCAACTTGCTACGGATTATTTATTATACTAGCCACCGCCGAACACCGACAACGGCCTCCCAGCCTTTTACGCTTTCCAAAGGTCGCATCAATTGGTTTGGCCGCGATGTCGACTGGGAGGACAAGCTTGGCTTCTGCGGAAAAGACGACGTTGAAAGTCCACTCGGCCAAGCCCCGCAAGACAAGTTACAACACTAGCAGTAGCTCACTTCATTTGCGTTCAGAGTCCAAGCAACAGGTGTCGGACACTTTCCGGCATATCACTCCCCTTCACAACGTGGTATCCGATGAAATCGACTTACCTCCCAATTTTCCGACACAGGTTGGGGTGCTCCAGAACTTTGCGGACCATCGTCTGCCTCATGGTACTCTGCCACTTTCCACTACCTGAAACGAGTCACGCGGCAGATGACGAAGTGGTCGACGTCGTGATTTATGGCGGCACTTCGGCTGGGATTGCAGCCGCGATCCAAGTTAAACGCATGGGTGGCTCAGTGGTGATCGTTGAGCCTGGACGAAGGATCGGAGGCTTGACCACGGGGGGACTAGGACAAACCGATATTGGCAATAAAGCGGCGATTGGAGGAATAGCCCGCGAATTCTATCAACGCGTGCGACAGTTTTATAATCAACCGCAAAATTGGAGATGGCAGCCCAGTCAAGAATTCCGTGACAGTGGCCAGTCGCGCACCGCCGCCACAGAAGATACGATGTGGACCTTCGAACCATCAGCGGCTCTGTCGATCCTGGAGGATTGGGTCCGCGAAGTTGGCATCCCAGTGAACTGTGACCAGCGACTCGATCGTACGCACACCTCGGAGACCAACAGTCGCGTGCGCGGCGTGATGCTCGACGGAACCAGGATCGTGGCGATCAGCACCGAAAGTGGTCAACGTTACCGAGGTCGAGTCTTCATCGACGCAACGTACGAAGGTGACCTGTTGGCTGGTGCGGGAATCCCCTACACGGTCGGTCGTGAGAGTAACCAACAGTACGACGAGACCTTAAATGGCATACAGACCCGTCACGCGACCTACCATCAATTCGTACCAGGTGTCGATCCCTACACAGTACCGGGGCAAGTAGCCAGCGGCTTGCTCCCCGGTATCGACGCGAATGGCCCAGGTGCCGAAGGTAGCGGTGATCGCCGTGTGCAGGCCTACTGTTTCCGCATGTGCTTAACCGATCATCCCGACAATCGCATCCCCTTTGTGAAACCTGACGGCTACGACCGGCAAGTCTACGAATTGTTACTGCGCAATTTTGAAGCAGGTGAGCAGGGGATGCCGTGGATCAACTCGAGCATGCCCAATCGCAAGACGGATACGAACAACCGCACCGCCTTTTCGACCGATTACATCGGTTACAACTACGATTATCCTGAAGCAACTTATGCGGAGCGCGAGTCGATTGGCCAGCAACACCGCGTCTATCAGCAAGGCTTGATGTGGACGCTGGCCAATGATCCACGCGTCCCCCAGCACATTCGCCAGGAAGTAGCGCGATGGGGAATGTGCCGTGACGAGTTTGAGCGAGCCGATGGTTGGCAAGAACAGCTTTATATTCGTGAAGCGCGACGGATGATCGGCCACACCGTCATGACACAGCATCATTGCCAAGGTCGACAGGTCGCTGCAGACGCCGTTAGCTTGGCGGCGTACACCATGGATTCGCATAATGTTCAACGCTACGTCGATGGGAAAGGAGACGTACGCAATGAAGGAGACGTCGAAGTGGGTGGCTTTTCACCCTATGCCATTTCTTACGGCTCGTTGACTCCGCAAGCTGAGCATTGCCCAAACTTGCTGGTCCCTGTGTGCCTGAGCGCGTCGCACATTGCCTTTGGCTCGATTCGCATGGAGCCGGTCTTTATGGTCCTGGGCCAGTCTGCCGCAACAGCCGCCATGCAGGCCATTAAAGCGGATGTGTCGGTGCAAGCGATTGATTACAACGTATTGCGCGAGAAGCTGCTGGCTGACGGGCAGGTCCTAACATGGACCGACAAATAACTGTCGCGACATCAACGTAGCTGCGGTCGCCAGACCGCAGGGAGTCAACGTTCTGGCGAACGTAGCTACGACTGGTCAACGTTCTGGCGAACGTAGCTACGACTGGTCAACGTTCTGGCGAACGTAACTACGACTGGTATTTTTCCGCACGATGCTTTGCTAGCGTTCGTTGAGAAATAGAGATAGTCAGGCAGGAAAGCCTGACGTACGAAAGCGAGTTGCCATAAATAGAAGCTGATTGCACTTGATAGCAACTCCCCTTGGAGAGTATCTCTACTAGGTGCCATTTTCGGATCTTTTGTCACTTATAGTCAACTTGACTTAACCATGCCACGTATCCTCGTCTCAGCCTCATTCCTTGAATCGGAGCTCGCTCGGCAGACCCCTGATAACAGTGGCATGTGGGAAGATTTCGAATTTATGTTTGCGCCAACTGACGAACCGCTTGATGGTTGGGTCGTCTACGACAATGTCAAAACTCCGCTTCAGCAGCTCTGCCCACCAGGGAATACGTTGCTAATCACGGGTGAACCCAAGAGTTTTCGTCGATATCGCAGCCGTTTCACCAGCCAGTTTGCCCAGGTCTGGACTGCTCAGACCGCCATAAAACACCGGCACGTCACCTATCGCCATGAAGCCCAGCCATGGCATTATGCGATGTACACTAGCCAAGCGCATGGCGAGCCGCTTGGATTTAACGCTCTGGCCGCATTGGGGCGACCTACTAAAACTAAGTTATTGAGCGTTATTTGCAGCGACAAACAAACTACCCCCGATCAGCGTCAACGAATTCTGTTCACGCGCTATCTACAAGCCGAATTGGGGGACACAATCGACGTTTTTGGTCGCGGCTGGCACGACCTGAGCGACAAGGCCGATGCCATTTGGCCGTACCAATATCACATTGTGCTCGAAAACGATCACAGCGATCACTTCATGACAGAAAAGATCTGCGACGCCTATCTGGGTTGGAGCTATCCGATCTACTTTGGTGGGAGCGAAGCGCCGCATCGTTTTCCCGATGGTAGCTTTACGGCCATCGACATCTACCAGCCCGAACAATCGCTGACCATCATTCGGAATTTGCTTAGCGCGGCAACCTATGAAACCGCTTTGCCAGCTATTGCCGCTGCCCGCCAGTCGGTGTTAAACGAGCATAATTTGTTTGCGATGCTCGCCAGTTACTGGCGCGAGAATCTGGTATCGCAACGTCCGCGAATGACCAGATTGCTCCCCAAGTCCTGTCGCAGCAGTTTAATTCTCCAACAATTAAGCCGCTGCCTGCATCGCGCCGCCTAACTTTTGGGAATACAGGTGTACGCCGATGCATATCATGTCTACAAGGAATCCCAGCGATGCTAGTTTCCGGATTTACGATTGTTCGTAACGCCGTCCGCTACGACTATCCGGTTGTTGAAAGTATTTTGTCGCTACTGCCGATGGTCGACGAGATGATCGTGGCAGTTGGAAATAGTTGTGATGCAACCCGCGAGTTGATTGCTTCGATCCATGATGACCGAATACGTATCGTGGACACGGTTTGGGACGAACGACTGCGTGCAGGGGGGGAGATCCTGGCTCAGCAGACCGATCTGGCTTTGGCCCAGTGCCAGGGCGATTGGTGTTTCTATCTCCAAGCCGACGAGGTAATTCACGAAAACGATGTAGCTCGAATCACCAATCGCATGCGACAAAATCTGGACAATCCGCGGGTGGAAGGCCTGAGCTTTCGTTATCATCATTTCCGCGCGGACTATTGCATTCGCGATCCCTTGCCTTACCGCCGTCAAACGCGCATCGTGCGTTCGGGGATTTCCGTCCGTTCGCACGGCGACGCATGTGGATTTCGGATCGGGGCCCGCCAGTTGCGTTGCGTCTCGAGCGGAGCCTGGGTTTACCACTACGGATACGTCAAACCGCCCCAGCACATGTCGCTCAAGATGGACTATTTTTGCAGCTTGTATGACGGCCGCCAAGTACGTGCCGGGGAGGAGGCAGAGAGCGACCATTACGCTTGGAATCTCGCCACGTGCGAACCATTCAACGCTTCGCATCCACAAGTCATGCGTCAGCGGATAGCCGACAAGAATTGGGAAACACCGCCAGTCAAGTTGATGTCACGGTGGCGAAATCCAGTTTTTTGGAGCGGCTTGGCCCACAAGAACTCCCGAACTCTTCGCCGCTGGTTCCGTGCCGCCTGATGCTAAAGCGGGTTGATCTTCGGCCGCCATTAATTTTGTCCCGCCTCTGTTGTTTCCGATGTTGTACTTTCCGTGGGCGCTGTTTGATCTGAGTCGTCGGCTGTTGGACGCCCACCGGGACGACCTCCACCCCCTCCGCGTTGACCAGCCGAGGCCATAAATTCCTCTTTGGAAATCGCTCCATCTTTATCGGCGTCGGCGTCTGCCATGCGCTCTCGCATGCGCTCGCTGATTTCATCCCCTTCGAGTTTGTCGTTTCCGTCCGTATCGCGTTCGGCAAAGAAAGCTTCGCGATCAAATCCACCACCTCGCCCGCTGCGAGATTCACCTTCAGGACTAGCGGACTGTTCTTCGTTCCCCGAATTGGAACTGTCGTCGGTCGCCATATCGCTTGACTCATCGCCGCTGGCCGTGGAAGTGTTCGAGGCCACGTTGTTGGTCAGGTAAAACAGGTAGGTCATCGCCGTAGGGGCCGCGAAGAAGACAGCTAGGGCAAGTACACCGGCCGTGAGAATAAACGGTAGTGAAATCAAGGGACGCTTCCTGGCGGGCCTGTCGGATAGTTCGGACATAGCAATGCTCCGGATAAAGAGAAAACGCATGGATGGGAACGGAAACGTTCCGTGATTGTAGACTGTTGTGGAAGCGATTGGGGAGAGTGCCACTGTGTTTTACGTTGGAACTCAGAGCGGACCACAACTAATCCTCGAATTCTCTGAGCCAATAAGCGATCTCTTCCTCGGATAAAATCGCCGGAGGCTCGTCTCCTTGATCGGACGAAATGGTTTGCGCCTGGTCTGCGACCGTCGAAGCGGATCGACGTTCCAGTCCCTTCAAGAATTGCTCAGCGCCGAGCGACACCGCGCGCTGCGCCTGGGCGCAGCGACGAATGCGCAGGTCGCTCGAGACGACGGTCAACTGCTTGGGGGTGGGATGCTGGCGAATGATCTCTTCCAGCAAATCATCCGCTTCGGCGTGATCGACGGCGTAGACGATATTCACGAGCGACGCAGCAGGATCAATTTTCGGTGCCGGACCGACGCGCGGCGCGTCAAACACAATCTGCGTCGTGCTCAGTTCCTGGGCAGTCAACCGGTCGTGTAGGAGCTTCACCAACCGTCCGCGCGCCGCAGGTAGCCAATTGCGTCCACGCCCCTTGCCAACCAACTGACTTTGGAAGAGCAAGTTGTAACCGTCGATTAGAATCTTAGGGACGGTCACTTAGAATTCTCCACGCGAGACAAACGAAAAAAGCCGCTGGGTTCAATTTACCACAGCGGCGTTTGGGGTGTCATGGAAATTGGGAGGAGTAGAACGAACGAGAGGAATGGTCCGTTGGTCCCAGGTTTGTCTCAGTTCCAGCCGCGCTGCGCGAACACAGCGTCAACAGAATCCAGATACTTATTGGCGCTGATGTTGATCGGCGGCGTTGCACGATCGACAGTTTGGTAAGCGGTCGGAGCTCCCTTGACACCAATCAGCATGTCGCCATTGTGATCCTTGATCATAAAGAATTCACGACGAGCCATACTCAGGGTACGCGTCGTGACCACATGGTTCGCATCGACCAAGCTCAAGTAGGCGAGCATGTCATTGCCGCTCCCCGACAACACCAATTCCGAGAACTGAACTTGTCCTGGAACGGCACCGGCGGCTAGCGGCAGGGAAGACCAACCCGCCGAATTATCGGCGGAGACTGCGAAATACGAACCCAGGATGTTCTGCACATCAGTGGCTTTAGCGGCTGGGCCCGTGACTGGAAAGCGACTCGATGCGAATTGATCAATGATCATTTGATACGCCGCCGGGTTATCCACTTGGCTCAAATCGATGCCACCCTGAACGGCAAAGTTGCGATCAGCGAGGGTGGTGCCAGCCGGATTGATGACCGCCACACTGTAGGCATTCGGGCCCGGTGCGTCGATCAAGTACTTAGGCGTCTTATAACTTACCTGGTAGTTGCCTGGTCCCAATCCTCTGAAAGAGTAGCTTCCGTCGGCCAAAGTCATCTGCTCCTGAGGAGCGATCGAGGTCCCTTGGCTGGTCGTTCCGGTCAACAGTACCTTCACTCCACCCAAGCGGCGCTCGTTGGCGTCAATGATGCCGTCTGCATCATCGTCAGAGTAGACCTTCCCTTCGATCGTGCTGGGGACAAACTCTTGCACAGTAACATTGACTGTTCCTGTCGAGCTCGCTCCGCCACTGTCACGAACGGTGTAGTTAAACGAGGCCGCTCCTGAGAAACCAGGGGTGGGTGTGTAAGTAATGGTCCCGTCACTGTTCAATACAACTTGGCCGTTGGTATTGGCTGCGGCGGTAACCGCAGTGACCGACAACGTTTGACTGGCTTCATCCGCTCCACCCCCTGGACCATCATTGGCCAACAGTGTGGCGGACTGGATTGTCAGCGGAACGTCACGGAAGCCGTTGACGCTGTCAGGGGCTGCAATTGGTGCGTCGTTCACAGCGGCCACGTTGACTGTCACGGTACCGGTGGCTGTACCACCCTGACCATCGCTGATCGTGTAGGTGAAGGTGTCAGCACCATTAAAATTGGTAGCGGGACTGTAGCTAATCACTCCGCCAGCGAGCGAAACGGTTCCGCCATTGGCGCTGGCGGCACTCACGCCAGTGACAGTTAAAACTTGCGAAGCTTCGTCGGTAGCAGTGGCTGGTCCAGGTGTGTCGTTGAAGAGCACATTGCCCGCCACGATCGTCGTGTTTCCGGCAGGGATCGTAAGCACAGTGTCCTCAGTGCCACTGACCGTATCACCCACCGCAATTGGGTTGTCATTGACGGCCGCCACAGTCACTGTCACGGTAGCAGTACCAGTCAGCTTGGGCGAGCCACTGTCTTCAGCAGTGTAAGTGAAGATGAACTGACCATTGAAGTCGGGGGCCGGGGAATAACTAACTATATTGCCGGGCAAAATAGTTACAGTTCCGCCAACGGTCGAAACGGCGTTAACGGCGGTAATGGTCAGCGTCTGAACATCGGCACCGGACACTTCACCGCTCCCGGGTGAATCGTTGGCCAACAATGTTGCGAAGGGAATCATGAGAGCAACATCTTCGCTGGTCGAAGCAGTGTCATTCACAAGAATTGGTGGATCGTTCACCGGAGTAATGGTGACGGCGACTGTGCCAATTGAGTCGACTCCCAACGTCGATGTGTCATTCATAACGTAGGTGAACGAATCGGTCCCGGAAAAATCGGGATCGTTCGGAGTGTAGATCAAGACGTTGTAGTTCGGATCAGCCGGATTGGAACTTTGGCGAGCGACTGTTCCATTGGCTCCATTGGTAAAGCTCTTAAGGATCGGAGTCGATGATGGATTGGTACTGTCGTTGGCCAGCACGGAAACCGAAGCGGTTCCACCTTCAGATCCAGTAGCCGTATCACGTCGAGCGCGAGGAAGCACACCCGGTGCCACTTCCACAGTAACAGTAGCAGTCGATGTTAGCCCTCCGCTGTCGGTAATTGTGTAAGTGAAGGTGTCCGTCCCGAGGAAAGTGGCTTCAGGCACATAATTGACCGTCTTGCCGCCAGCGGAAATCGTGACCGTACCGCCGTTGGGGGTGGTGACTGTCGTTCCACCCGCCGAGCCAACACTCGTGATCGTGATCGAATCACTGGTCTCATTGGCTGGTCCAACGTTGTCAGCTCCGCTACCGTTGTCGGCCAACAGATTAAGAATATTGGAGGTTGAACCTTCGTCCACATTGAACGAATCGTTGAAGGCAGTGGGTGGATCATTGACTGGGGAAACATTGATCGTGATCGTCGCCGCGCCCGACGTTAAGCCAGTGCTATCCTTGGCCACGTAGACTATGCGATCAGTACCGAAGAAATTGGCTGGCGGAGTGTAGGTCGTACCACTCACTGTTCCCAGCGTAACGCCCGCAATCGCGGAAACTGAATCGACACTCAGGGTTCGTGGAGAAGTCACTGTATCATTGCCGAGCGCATTGGCACCGATGACCAACGCAGTGTCCTCGGGGGTAGTCAGGGTATCTGTCACAGCCACAGGGGAAGTTGGATCGGTTACGATCGTGATCGCAAAGGGCATGCCGAAATTGATCATGTTATTCGGGATCACGACTTGGCTACCGAAGACCAGATTCTCCGAACCCAGACGGTCGGGACCATTCGGAGTGAATGTTACTTGGCCAGGTGCCGTGGCGGTGAAGTCGACCGAGTAGAAGGGGATGGCTCCATCGGGATCAAGCGAACGCGAACGATCTTGAAACGCTTTTACCTCGTTCAGATATTCATCGGAGGTGTTGCTCAGCGACAATGACGAACTGCCAGACGAAAGGGTGAAATCTCCGGTCGGCAAGCCAACAATTCCAGCTCCGCGACTGACTGGGGATAGACCCAAACCTGCTCCCTGAATCGCGGTGACCATCGCCGTAGCGACTTCATCATAAGACAGCGCATCGTCCGACTTGGCCGGATCAAGAGCACGGAGCGAAACGGGAACTCGCCCAGTTGTGACAGCGGCAGTACCACTTACGTCAAATTCAAAGATGGCCGTGCCGGTCGCGGTAGTGAGTGTGAAGAATTGACCATCGGCTACGGTTGGCGACTTGCCACCCCCAATTTGAATCCCTCCCCCTTGGACGACTCCCTGGTCATTCGTAAATTCCTGATCAAAGCGAACTCCCGAAAAGAAGCTCGAAGGTCGGACAAAATTCACCAAGCTCAGATCGCTAACGCCTAAGTCCTGAGCCGCTGAGAAGACACCGTTGAATCGCACGTACTGTGGATCAGCCGGATCGGTGATGGTTCGCGCCGAGGCAGGACGCACGTCCTTGGCAAAGACATTGATGCGAAACGTGTCGCCAACGGAAACACTATTGCTGGTGATGGCGGTCCCAGTGGGGGTCGTGATCTGGTAGCTGTACGAGATGAACGTCCCAACTGGATCCTCACCCTCACCGTTGAGGCGATTGATAATCATCAGCGCGTCGAGAGGGGACAAATAGTTGTCTCCATTCACATCGAGCATATGGGCGAGTCCGGATGCGATCTCACCTTCGGCAAAACTGCGGCTTCCCCCTTGGTTTAGGGCGTTGATCACCAACAGCGAATCGAGCGGCGAGATGTTAAAGTCGAGATTGACATCCTCGGCTATAAAGTAATTATGGTTGGGAGCCAAATCGGCTGCGAGCAACCTACGTCCCTCGAGTGCTTCCACTCGCAGCCCACGGTGACGCTCCACCCTACGGTGCTGCCCACTCTTTGATCTTCCAAGCAATTTACCGATTTGTTTTTTCATTACTGCGCCTAAAGACGTCGAGGAGTTTGCGAAGTAAACCGTCTGTTGAAAGCGACCAAGCCGCTTCTAGTTTAATGTGCCTTGCACGAAATCACGCCGAAACAGGTGGAGGAGCTCAAACCGTCGCCTTGGGACCGATGAGACTTTCAACTAGAACTCTTCCAGTTCGGTTTAATACTTCAGATTAGTCAATGCGGGAGCTTTTTGCAATTAAGGCAAAATGGGCAGACTGTTTCTTGGCCGATTTGCCCCCCTGACTGGCAGTAGTAACCCCTACCCTCAGCACAATCGAAAGCTTCCCTTCCCTGGTTAGAGCGACAACCAGTCCAAAAGTTCCGCAAGATTTTGGCGGTCAACCAAAAGAAATCGGGCTCCCGACACTACCCTTTCGGGTGGTAACCTGCTTGGTCAGGCAAGAAAGCCTGACGTTCGTGAAGGCAGTCAGGCAATAAAGCCTGACGTACGCGGCGACCGTTCACCTTCTCCGCTGCCACTGTGGGCATTGATGTAGTTGACGACTTGTAAGACATCAATTCCTGAAACTAAGTTCTCCCCAGTGACGTCGATGTAGGGAGGAAACGGCGTATTCGTTCCGCGCAAATCGCGTGAACCGTGGGCGTTGATCTCATTGATGATTAACAGAGCGTCGAGTGCAGATATGAGCCCGTCATCGTTGACATCGTGGGGATCGCGTTGATTCTGCCACTGACTCGAACCGACGACAAATCCAAAATCGATGTCAGACGTTGGCGTCCCCGCCACAACAGTCGCACTCTGTAGACGATCTTCGGGCGCGATTCCCAGAAAGGAGCCGACAGGTGTGGCGCGGACCAAGTACGAACCGCTGGACAATCCAGGAAACGAATACGTTCCCAACTCACCAGTGGTGGCGACAACGCGTGGGCCAAACTGCAGATTGTCCAGTTTCACGTTCCGATTGGCATGCCCGCCCGCGATGACGTAGGCGATGTCCGCCACATCGCGGGTGATGGACATCGTCTCGGGTTGCCCCGCGATCAGCAGCTCGGTGGTATATCGGGCCAACAATTGTCCAGATGCGTTGTAGGCCTCCAGGCGACCATAAGAACCGTTAAAGTCCCCAATCGCATCGATCTGAACGGTGCTGGTTGGCGCGCTGAAGGTGACTTGCAATCGCCTAGTCAGCGAATTCCAATTCGTGAATGTTAAACCACTCTTGGCGTACGGTTTGAAGACACTTGTACCGGTACTCCCTCCACCGCTATCGGTCAGCGCGGCCACCCGACCGTCGGTATCGGAACCAATCGCAGTCAGAGTCCAGTCGGGACTAAAGTTGGAGGGAATGGTGCCGGCTGGCAAGCCATCTGGCTCAATCGTTTTACGCAAGGGGAGTGTGTTCCCCGTTCCATCGATCAGTTCGACCAGCCAGCCGGATTGCCCACGTTCCGCCACGTCTCGCAGGTTATTGCGGTTGGCATCGATCCATATCGCGCCGTTGATTCCGGCCGCCAGCGTGGCCTCTGCGCGGCTCAAGCGTCCCGAAAACACATTGCTAACTACTCCCGTCTTCGAGTCGCGCGCTCGCAATTCGATTTGAGTGGCCGTCGGCGGCGTGGCGATGCTCAGATCAAGGGACGTTTGGGCCACGTTGGGCGCAGAAACTAATTGCCAATTGCCGCCGTCGAAACGAACTTCGATTTCGCGAATGCGATTGATGGTAATGTCGTTCCGCAAGCCAGACGAGTTCAGATTGGGGAGCGTTTGCACGGTTGCTTGTCCCGTGAACTTGTAGGTGTTGTTGGCTGCGTCGAGGTAACCGGAACCAGTTAGCTTGTGAGGCACATCGAGCACATCAAAAATACCATCCCCGTCGCTATCTTGCCAACCAATCATGGCCAAAGTCGAAGCCGGTGAGACGTGGTTGGCGTAGGCCGTGTCGAGCAACGTGCCCGAGGCCATTATGCTGGGCTGTTGCACGAAGCCAGAAGTGGGATTGTTGGCCGCATTGGTATTCTGCGTATTGTAGTAACCACGTTGGTCCGAGTACGAACCTCCCCCCGCGTATTCGTCGCGTCCCCAAAAGATATGTCCCGATTCATGGGCATAAGTCGAAGCGGGACGCGTCGATGGGACGATCATAAAAAGCCCCCCCGCGAACGCAAACGCGCGATTAAATGAACCTCCAGCGGCGAATTGCCCATCGGCATCGTTTTGACTGTTGACCACAAGAATGGTAAAGGACCAGTCGGTATTGTGCTTCAGACGCTGGGCTTGGTTGAAGGCCCGCATGTCGGTCTCGAGGCTACCGCTACGAGTGAAACCGATGGCATTAAGGAAGTCGTCGGTCCACTGCGAGTAGTCGTTGGAACGTCGACTGATCGGTTCATATTTGGTGGGTACCGGCGTGTCGGCATAGGTGGTGTCGATCGTAAAACTCAGCGGAGCGCTCGTCGATTTTGTGGCCAACAAATCGACCCACCAATCGAGTCCCTGATTGACGTTGGCCAGCACTTCTTGAATATGGGTCGGCGTCCAATCCTCAGTGCTGGCATCGAGCTGGCCATTGCTCTCGAGTAGCACGGGTGTTACCGCGACGGTCCCCAGCAGAAACTCGCCGGTGTCGAGCGGCGTGGCACCAAACGGCAATCCGGTCAGCATTCGACGATTTTCTAGCGTTTCCATCGCCAAAAATCGCTTGTTAGCAGCAGATCGCTTGTCTTTTCGCATCGCGAAATCTTCCCTTGATGCTCGCACCTATCAACAGGTAGCTTCCAGTTGTCCGCTCCGCCCAGGCATGCTGGACGGAAGCGAGGAAGCATCACTTATCCCAACAGATCTTCGATCAGTCCATATTCTAACTCGTCGACTATCGAATGCGTCGTAATTGGAGTTTCACTCAAACTAGCCCAGAAGGTATCAACCGCTTGCGTGGCGACCACAGAAGCCACAGAAACGGCCAATTCGGAATTGTCCTCATCGGTCTCGAGCAAGGCTTGGTCGCGTGCCGAAACGGTCGTTTCGCTGCGCGAAGCCACTCGAGGACGGAGCACATCTTCCAATCCTCCAGCCCAATTGCTGGAGAGAACCACCTGTTCCCCTTCCCCCATCAGTCCCGAGCTGGTGACACTTGCCACTTCGAGCGAACCTTCACCTTCTCCGCTGCCAGTAACGCGTGGTAGCGAATTGAGATAGGTGATCAAGATGCTCGAATCGAGGGCGGAGATGATGCCGTCGCCATTGACATCCACATACGGTGGAGCCCCTGTGGCATCAGCCAATGTCGGGAATTGGGGCTTGGCCGGATCGTTGATCCAGTTGATGACTTGCAGCACATCGATGGGCGACACAAAGCCGTCTCCGCTGACGTCCAGTCCGTTGCCGAAACCATCGGTAATTCCACTGGCGTTGTGGAGCGGATTGGCTAGGATCGTGACCGCGAAGTCTTCGACTTCACCATCTGGTGCCGCCCCCAACGGAGAGGCCACTGCAGCGTCACTACTACTCACACGAACCCGAGCGTAGGTCGCACCCAGCTTGGCGCGAGCGGCAGTTGTTTCGTCCGACGTGCTACGTGGCACCACAAACGTCACCGTGGTCGATGCGGCAGTAACGGCCTGCGAACTGACGACCCGCTCGGAATCGGCGAAGATGCCATTGCCATCAAAGTCGATCCACATCGAGACGTAAGCTGGTCCACCGCTAGTGTTAGTGACCGAGATGGTGGCATTGCTGGCGAAAGCTGCGAACAGCGTCCCAATCGTCACCCCATCGTCGCTGTCGGCGTTTGGCAGCCGCGCGTCGGCATCGGGAGTTACCGTGGCACCTAGACTCAGACCGTTGACCACCTTGTGGCGCGGGCCATTGTCGGTGCTCAGCGATTTGTAAGGTGCCGGTGCATCGCCGTAGTCCAAACCTTCTCCCATGAAGACGGTCAGAGTCGTGGTTCCATCGGCCTGATTAGCCTTGAGTGGATTGCCAGCCAAATCGCGGATCGGAGCGATCGCCGCTGCCCCCACGCCACCAGCACTCTGGGCACCTTCGATCAAGATGCGATCGCCGAACAGTGTGGTTACCACTCCGGGCAGATTCTGAGCGTCGATGGCTTGCTTAAGGAGCAGAGCCAACGAATCGCTCGACTGTGTCGTGGCCAGTGAGACAGGGATGGCGATCGCGGCGGGTTGTCCCGGCAGACCACTTTGCCGCAGTACGGTTTGCGACATGTCCAGCACCGTCGAAGCATCTCCACCGATGGTCACCAAACCATTGCCAGCGTTGACCGGCGTTAGCCCCAGCGCAGCGGCGTTGATCGCAGTGATCAAAGCCGTCGCCACAGCATCGGCCGTGGCACCCGCCGCAATCGTGACTGCATTATTGCCAGCCACAACAGCACCGTTGGAATCGAGTTCAAAGATAACTGGAGTGCCGGTGCGATTGATCGTAAAGGTCTGACCGTCTACCAAGCCGAATGGAACTCCTGCTCGCAGCGGAATCTGAATCCCATACGCAGTCTGCACACCGGTTTTGCCTGCGACCAACAACCCGCTATCGACTGGATCAAACTGCACTTGCGACGAACCTTGGATCTGCAGTTGTCCAGGAGCAATCTCCGTGATGGTCACATTGAGTGCCGTACTCTTGATGGCGTTTTCAATCAGCCGAGCCACGCTCTCGGGAGTGGTGGCCGAGGCAATGTTGATCCCAAAGTTACCAGTGGTGACGATGCCGTTAGTGTCGATCTCGAACACCACCCGCAGCGCACCATCATCGACGGTGAACGTTTTACCATCCAGCGTGGTCGGATCGGTTGGCGGCGCAGGGACGGTGACCACGTAACCAAAATCAACTTCAAAAATCGTCGTCGTATTATTGCTGTCCACCACCGACACTTGTTGACCGTCGGTATAGGTGGGCTGAGCCACGACGGCCGAGGCGGCCGAATTCAGGAAGCGAATTGTGTAGACGGCTTCGGGTTCCCAAATCCCCGCGAGTGGTGTCAAGCGAACGATGCCGTTGGTCGAATCGTAGCCGAACACGTAGTCGCGACCTTCGATTAGCGGTTGCGATTGCTGACGTACGCCGTTGACCACCTTCGGTCCATAGATCAGCACCGAAGAGGACGTCACCGTCGAGTGATCGACGCCCGAGCCCAAACTGGGGTCGCTCGGCTCCAAGCCATCCACCAAGTGAATGTCGAAATAGTTGAGCATCCCGCCGGTAAGTTCCACAATACCTTGCACAGGATTGCCATCCAAGCCATCGAAGTCATTGTCGACGGGATTGATCAAGACGACCGACGGACCAACGAAATCGGCGCGATCCTGGGCACCACGATCTTTGAAGACGTTTTCTCCCAAACCGGCCGGAGTTTCGACAGCTGGATCGTCGGCCCGCAATTGACCATTGATGTCAAATTGTGGTGCCAAAATCGGAGAGGCGGCAATTCCCAGCGGTTGTTTGACAGCCACCAAAGATGTCCGGTCTTGCAATGAATCGATACTGCTATCGATCAGCGGAGATAGCGGAGCAGGGTAGAGATTGCCCGTAGCTGGGTCGACAAACAATCGCGTCCCGGCAGGGACGTTAATTGGGAATTGCCCCAATGCGACGCTGCCAACTGCAGGAGGTGCGTTCTGAAAGAAAACAGTTCCACCCACTACGGTTCGCTGATAGACAGTCCCGTTGATCGTGGTGGATGAACTCGAAGGATCGACAATTATGGCTGTGGACGAATTGGCAATGACATTGTTCAACAACGTCGCGGCGGCATTGTTGGTTACGACAATCCCTTGACCGCCTGCCGTGTAGGTCTCCGCCCCAGGTGTCCCAGTCACCGTTCCACCGAGGATCGTGTTGTTGACCAAGCGTACAAATGGAACTGTAGCCCGCGGAAGACCCGCCGTCAGCGGTTCGCCACTGACGCTAATTCCTCCACCGACGGGATTGCCAGCAGCGTTAACACTTCCATTGCCGATGAACTGGCTATTCATAACCACCGCCCCGGGAGCAAGGCCATCGACATTGAGCGTTACCGTGTTGCGCGGCGATCCCAATAGTGAGGCATTGGTCAGTGGATCGCGCCCTGGGGAGGCAATGTCGACACCAAAGAAAGTTGAGTTGGAAATCTTGGTACCGCTGATCACCACTTGACCTTGGGGACGATTGCGATTGGACGAACCAGTCCTGGTGGAGGTAATGGTTTGACCGATACTATTCGGCACGTTGACCGATGCTTGGCCGACCAAGACGAGTGTATCGCTGGTCGCCCCGCTGCGATCGTTGTTGAGCAGATTGGCCGAGACGTTCAATCGCGACTGGATAGCACTGGAGTTAATCAAGTCACGAACTCGAGCCGCGATGACACGGCCACTTTCCGATTTCCGATTCCCAGTGAGTGGGTCGAGTACGGCAGTGCTAAACGGGACAGCGATATTGCCCGGTCGCACTGCGACAGTATCGCTAGTGTTGTCCATCTCGAAAGTCAGGACAGTCGTTCCATCGCTCAACGTGAACGTGGCACCCGCCACCATCGACGCTGCGGAATTGAAGCGAATCGCCAAGCCTGGAGACTGCAATGCATCTGGTTCAAAGGCACTGGTCAAAAAGAGAGTCTGTGGATTAGGTAAGAGTGGTACGCCATAATTCTCGCCACCACGCAGCTCGAACTGATACGGACCAACTCCGATTTCGAGTTCGTCTCGAATTTGCGATGGGTTGGCCAATCCATCCTGCGGGTCAGCCACGAAGCTAGTATCGGTGCTGGTCGAGTTGAGAACCATCTCGCCACGACCGGCCAAGCCGATGATGAAGTCATCCAAATAGATCCCTTCAAAGCCATTGATCTGCGCGCCCAAGGCACCGGGATTGGCATTGTTGGTGGAGCCGTCAAAATTTTTGCCGGTGTTATAAGCACTAAAGGAATCGCCGATAAAGTTGGTCGTGCCGCCGAACGGTCCAGGAGAAAAGACAGTGGGGGAAGGTGTGCGCTGCCCGCTAAACAAGTCAAAGCTATCGTATTGATTGACATTGATCAGGCCTGTCAGATCGAGCACGTTGTCGCGAACTGGATAGGCTCTGGTCGATCCACCGCCAAAGAAGTTAGCGACGCTTTGCTGCAACGACGCTGCGACTTGTGCCGCAGTCATGTCAACGGTCACGCGCACCGGCTGTCCATTGCTGGCACCCCGCGCCCCTTGCAATATCACAGGTGAGCTGGCGGGGAGCGAAACATTTTTGGCTCCATCCAATTGCAAACGATTACCCGCCACGATGGGAGATAGCGCTCGCAGTACATTCACGATCAAGCGATAGTTGCCGGTGCTGCCCACGGTCGCTTTGCCGGCGATGACCGGGCTGTAGTTCTGATTCCCAGCACCACTGACACCGATATAGTATCGACCTGTGGTCGGGGCAGTGAAAGTCAACTGGCTATCGGTGCTACCGGGGCGGTTGTTGTTGCTGAAGAGCTGTGTGCCGTCCGCATCAAACACGCGAAGGTAACTATCAAGTGTGCTACCATCCACTTCGGCGGCCACATCAATGGTAACGCTTGCTCCCCGTTCGAGATCCATTTTGAACAAGTCGACATCTTCACCTGCGTTGGCCAGGGCAGCATTGTCGCCAATTACCCCCGTACCACTGACGCGAATGTTATCACCAGTGATACCAGTCGCTAAGGCCCGCGCTGTGATGTCGTTGCCTTCCGCTGCAAAGGACAACCCGCTCACGACAGTCACGTTAGGTGCCGCACCACGTATGGCCTGCTGCAGTAACAGCGCGATTTGATTTCCGTCCATCGCGGCCGAAATGGTCACTGAGACCGCTGGAGCAACAACCGGGGATGTGCCATCGGTAAAGACATACTGCACACCTTCGATAGTTACGCTGGACCCATTGGGGAGCGCAGCACCGCTGGGCAATAACAGCGACAGTCCCATGTCGACTTCAAAGCGTTGACCATTGAGCATCAAACTTTCGCCATCGGTCAAGCGATCGCCACTGATGGTACGAATCTCAGCTCCCTTACCACCGGTGCGTCCGAAACCGAATCCACCGTAAGTTGAAAACTCCACACGGATTCGAACGTTGGACTTACCGGCCAATACATCCAGCGGCACACGCGCTTGTCGGAATTGGCCCGTGTTATCAAACAGAGCTTGCGTTTCGCTATTGCCTGTTAGGAGAAAATCGAATTCATCGTCAAATCGACCACGGTTGCTAATGTTGCCGGCTGTCTCAGGTAGCGCATCATTATTGGTCGCCAATAAAATCCACTGACCGTCTTCCCCTGCGCCGTAGACACGCAGTGAATCTCGCATGTAGTCATCCGTATTGTTTCCCAGCGGCAAATCGGCTCGTGCCGCTTCCGTATCGAAACGATAGTTGAAATACAAGGTAGGTAACGAACCGGCAGTGACCGAGGAGAGGTCAATTGGCGCGCTTTCGATTGCCCCAGCCGCACCACCAGGGAAGTTGTAACTGTCGTTCAATCCTGTGGTATTTAAGTTTGTCAAATCCTGCAAACCACCGGTGACGGAAGTGCCGCTGGTAGCGGGTGTTTGGAAACCGTAGTAAAGGCTTTGCCCCCCCGTAATGTCGACACGGGAATTGTTAGGCGTGGCTGGCAGCCCATGCCCAATGTCAGCGTTGCGATTGCCACTGACGTGCCACAGATTAAAATCCAGTGAGGGCATGGTCAGGCCGGTGGCACCGCTGAGAGGGGTGGGAACACTGGTCGCTCCATTGGCAAAGATCGGTAGCAAACGTCCCGATGTATCGAAGGCGTAGATAGTTCCATCGCGAGCGATGCCAAATAATGTTTGAGCCAAGGCTCCGTGCTCAGCATGTACGGGGCCTTCTACAAGTCCCGTGAACTGGATGCCGGTCAATTCATAAGAAGTGGTCACATAGGTCGCTACGTTGCCACCCGCGAACGACAGTGGATTGTCGACAAAGTACAAACCACCCGCATCGCTGACCGCATACATTCGGCTGAATGCTCCAGGAGAATTATTGGGGATAACATTATTACCAAGCATCGCAATGCCGGTCACGATCCCTCCGGGAGCCACGCCAAATGCACTCAATGGCCCCGTTAATTGGAACGTCGAAGCATTACCTAGTTGGACGCGATCGGATGCTGTGGGATTGACGGCGGCAATTAAGCCTGGCAGGCCAGAACCGTTGATAGCATCGACAATCCGTATGGCCACTTGGGCAGCCGTGTCGGAGGCGAGCACGGTCACCAAGAAGGAGCCTGGTGTTCCCGGATTTCCCAGATTGGTCAGAATCCCCGCGTTTTGCAGTTGCGTAAAAGTCCCCGTGGTAGCACCGGCAAAATTCATCCGCCCGCCATCGAAGGAGACAGTAATGCCAGAGGGCATTCGGCTGGCGACCGCATCGACGAACTGACGCAGCGTCGCATTGATGGCCAGCGGGATGCTGACCGCCCCCACGCCGACGCCCGCTGGTGCCCCTGTGTCAAATTCGTAGGTGATCCCATCAATCGTGAATCGCATGCCATCGGTGACACCCAAAACGGTGTCTGGATTGCTGGAGTTGAACTGAACTTCCGGACCCAGATCAAATTCGAAGCGGCGGAGCGCACCTCCACTCTCTTGAATAGTGAACGAGTCACCATTGCGGATCAAGAAGTTCGCACCTGTGGACGTCGCTTGTGTAACTTGCTTCGTCACCAATTCGGACGCTTGAGTAACGATGTTTCCGCCAATTATCGTATTCGTTTCGATGTAACCACGGTCACGAATGGCGGTCCCGGCACCTAGGCCCACCGCCAAGTTCTGTTTATCGGCAGCCGGGTTGCTGGTCGCTCCCCCCGTTTCCTCATCGAACTCGTAAATCACGTTGCTGAAATAGCTTGGACCTGGACGATCAAAGCCCGGCTGGCCATTGTTGTTGATGAAGCGCGTACCAAAAAACGGTGGCTCATAACGTGGCTCGAAGCCAGGGGGAGCGGGTCGACTCCCCACCGCGATCCCGCGTTCTTGTCCATTGACGATGGCGAACGTCAAGGCTTCGATATAAAATCCATCGTCGCTAGCCGCGACGGTCGGTGCGCCACCACCGGCGGGGAATTCCAAGTGGGAAGTCTGTAGTCCAAAACCAGCTCCCGAAGTGAACACACCGGTTCCCGCGTCGATGGTGATAAAGTTGGTCAACGTATCATCATCTGTATTGGCTGGTACTCGCTTTTCAAACGGACGATCAAAACCGGCGAGTGTACCATTAGGGCGGAAGTCGATATCGCGGACGTCAACGTTCCCATTGCCAACCAGATTGCGTGTTTGGCCCGTGAAGGGATTGACGATGTACAAATTGGTTTCTTCCAAGCCCGCCACGTCGCGACTGACATAGAGCACCACATCGCTTAAGTTGTAGTCAATGATCGCATCGTTGGTGGTGTCATAGACCGTCGTAGGATTTAATCTATCTCCCGGTGTGGGAAATAGGATCGGCACGATCGGGCTGATCGCGGTCGAACCACCTTGAAGTTTGATGTGGTCTTCGGCGATCAAACGGATCCCTTCAATGGGCTGCATCCGGATGTTGACGGACCCTGGGACGGGTGGGTTGGTGTCTGTGAAGTTGGGGTCGGTGTAGGCCGCTAACACGGCAGGCACCCTGTCGCTGTTGGTGACTGCCAAGAAATAACGTCCGGCCGGAATATTATTCCCAGTAGTGTCCCCACCCCCTTGCGTTTCAGTCGGCAACATGTAGGGGCCGATGTACGGATCCTTGATTCCAGCCGAACCGCGATCGAGTTCCGAATTGCCACCGGTGGGACTCGACTGGTCTCCGGCCAAATCGCTCCCTAATCCCCCCAGAATCAAATTGCCTGCCGAATTGAAGACGTAGATCGATAAGTCGGGACGACCAATGCCATCGGCGTAGTCGACATCGATGATCGTCGAAAAATATTCACGAAGGCCGACTGGGGTAAGCTTGTCGTAAGTCAGATCAAAGGAAAACCAATCAACGTCGGTAAAGTTATCCAAATTGCCAGCTACACTGATGGCTTGGCGGTTCGATTTGAGCAGATTGCCCAGAGCCTGCGCATTGCTGAGCGTGTCGTTTGAGCCCTGTGGGCTAACCTCGACCTCTGCATTTTCGCCCAACAGCGGCGAATTCCTGGGAACGCCGACCAATTGAACTCCGGTCGTGGCATACCGAATATCACCGAAGGTCACTGCCGAACCTGGGATCTCGTCCACTTCACCTAAGCGGACTTGCAATTGGTAACGACCGGTAGTCAAACCGGCATGTACCTGAGCCGCATCGAGTAGTTTGGTGGCAGCATCGCCCGCATTCAAATTGCTACTGCGAACGCGAATGTGGTACAAGTTGTTTGAGCCGGCGGAACCTGGCAAGACGACTCGTAGCCCCGCATCTTTAGGATTGGTGCTGTAGAGATCCTTGGCTTCACCCAAGGCGCTCTGGTAATAAAACGCGGTCGCACTCTTGCGCAGCGGATTGACCGATTGTGCAGCCAACTCGGCTACTTGGTAGAGCTTCGTCGGATCACGCTCTTCCAGCAGCGAACTATCCGACAAAGCCAACGTGCGACCGTCGGCATCGACCAATTCAACAACAGTATCCAATGAGTTTTCAGTGCGATCGATGTCGAGCCACACTTCGGTTCCGGCTGAGGCGTTGAAGCTATAGACGTCGACATCGCCGGGGGCGGAAATCATCCCACCGACTTGAAAACCGAGGCGTTGATTCTCATCGCCCGACTTTTCATTGGGAGCCAACACGCCCAGGTATTGCGCTTGAGTCGTCGTGTCATTGGCGGCTGGCGCACCAGCTCGGAAAGATTCGCGCTCCTTGGTGATAACGACGTTGCGGTCGTTGCTATAGGTTTCGAGCAACAGCCCTCGCCAATTGCCCGCCGCAGGAGCCGGGGCACCGGGCCCGGGGACACTGCCATTGTTGTTCGTATCGACTTGATGCACGCCCGTAATTGTAAAGCCCGCTCCGACTGAATCATCAGCCAGCGAAGTTAATACAACGGGATAATTGGGAGTGCCGATGATTTGAATCGAACCACCAATGCGATCAGCGTTGTCCAGCGGATCTCCGGTCGCGGTGAAACCCGCGTCATTACCGGAAAATTTGACCACCAAACTTTGCTCCGCCGAGCTGGTCAAACGCAGACCACCGTAGTGCTGGAAGTCGGGCACGATGATCTCGCCCTGGACCACGTGGACGATATCGGTATCATCCCACACACTCTCGGTCGTCAGATTGCCTCTGCGGACGACCAGTCCGTTGATCGGTGAGGCCCCGAGAACTCCGCTATTGCTAACTTTGTTTTGAATACGGTTGCCAGCGATAAGTGGGCCCTGATTGCCCGGACGAGCGTCGGTTTTAGCGATCGCTCCGGTCGAGCGTCCTGTATCTTGCAACGAGACTGAGTTCAATGAGCTAACATCGAAGCTCATGGCTGGCCCGAGATTATTGGAAATGATATTGTCGACAATGATCGGCTGCGCACCTCGTACGAAGATCGTCGCTGCCTCGTTGAAGCCGCGACCGGCGCGGGCCGCATCGGTCGTCGTCCGCGCTCCGGTGGCGTTGAACTCCAGTCGGCTGTTCGCCAAACGCACTTCGGCCTGATGAATTTCCAGAGCGCTAAAGTCGGAGAAGCCCCCCTCGATACGCGTCGTGCCACCACCGTAGGCCAGCACCACGTTGTCAAGACTGGCCGTCGACGTGTGCCCAACGTAAATACCACCCCAATCACCTTCGGCGGCCGCCAACCGTCCCGTGCGATTGGCCGTGTCAAACGTGCCACCCACGCCATAGCGTGAATCGTTGAGCGAGGTGAAGACGACTGGATTGCCCGCCGTCCCTTCGGCGATCAACTGCGAGCCCATCGAGACGTCAATACGCGAGCCAGTGCTCTTGACGATCGTGCCACCATCGACGACCAAGCGGGCGTCAAGCCGACTGCGGACTGCTCCCGTGATACTGGGTAGGGCAACGCCTAGATCGCTACCATTGTCGACAACTGTGCTAGTGCCAGCGGCGATTTGGGCAATTAGCGTATAAGGGGCTTGGCCATTGGCCGAACTGCGGTAAACATTCCGCGCAGTGACAGGAATATTGCTGAGGACAATCGATCGCTCGGCTGCAGTAAGTGTAAAGGGCACCGATATACGAGTGCTCGGGTTGGATGCAACTCCTTCGGCTCCCGTACTATCGACCGACGAAAAGATATAGGTGAACGAACCGCCCAAGGGGAGAGTACCTCCGGGCTGCAATGTCAATTGGACTTGCCCCGCAGCAGGAGGTGTTTGAATGAGCACCGCCCCTCCGGCGGTTCCTTGGATCTCCAAGTTTTCAGGGAGAAAATGGACCACGTCGATATCGTCAAACCGCCCCTGCACGGTCATTTTTTCGAGCTGTGTTCCTCCGCCAGTGCGAACGCGAACTTGCAGTCCGTTGATCGAATTGCCAACAATGCGATTGCCGTGCAGATCGGGACCAACTCGATCGTAGTCAACCGAGAACGGCGTAGCCGTATTGCCTTGTTCTGCGGGGGAACGGAAATTGGATTCCTTAAAGCTATCTGGCGTCGCGCTCAAAGCGGCTTCGGCACTGAGTGTAATGAAGCTGCTGACTACCGTGGGCCGCGAATCGACCATCTGGACCGGTGTGATGGATTGGGACGTACCATCCACGACAACTTGGCCACCGCCGTAACGGAGCTCCGCGTTGCTGATCCAGTTGAAGAAGATCCCTTGATCTTCCGCTCGATTGCGTCCGTTGGCGGCATCCACGCGCGATCGAATATCGATACCGCCCCAGTCTCCCGCTAGAGGAGCGACGTTGACTGCCGTGGCCGTCTTGCCAATGGTTGTATCGTTCAAGCTGGTCATGTAGACGCTCCCCGCGATGGGATTGCCTGCAGCGTCTTTCAACACGCTACCACTGGCTGTCTGCAACGTGGGTGTGCCCAACACCAGCAACGCACCACCACTGCGGTCGACATTGACGGAAGTGCTCCCCACGCCGACGCGAGCCCGACGCAATTTCAGGATTGCCCCCGCATCGATCATGAGCGTAACGTTCTTCGGCACATCGAGCGTCGCACCATCGGGGAGTGGTTGGCCAAGTGCATTGAAGCCAATCTCATAGGCTAAATTGTCGGCATGGGTGGCGAAGTTCTTGTCCGCCCCGCCGTTGCCGACAACTCGTACGACCGTGCCGGCTGTCGCGGCAGCCAAGGCGGTGGAGATGTTGGTGTACGGTGCGCCGATTGATCCATTGCCTCCAGCCGCCGCCGATTTGTCAACAAATTTTGTGGTTGCATCGGTCGAAGGTTTGAACCAAAAATTGAAAGTACCTCCCGGCTGGCCGTCGGCGTCCCCGTCGATTTCAGTTCCGGTGAGTGAATCGGCATCGCGCAGGACCGATGGGGCAGGGGGTTGGAAGTCGACCCGTAGCTGGTAATTCCCTTGGGATTTTCCACCCAGGCCCGTATCACCAATTACTGGGTTGTAGAGATCATTGCCGCTGGCGCTGACGCCGACGATATAGTTCCCTTGCGACAGATCCAATTGCAGGAACGAGTCCGAGCTGAAGTAGTCGTCGTTGGCGGCGATTTCTTTCCAGCCACCAGAGGTTTGCTGGAACAAGCGAATCTGCGAATCGAGCAAACTGGCTTGGCTCATCCGCTCAGCAAAAGCTTCGATCGAGATCCGCCCCGCCACCGGCAACGTAAATTGATAGAGGTCGATATCCTTGCTATCTGGACGGTAGAGGTACTGGCCATGCACGATGTCCGCGTTGCCAGGGAACACGATTTCGCTTCCCACGCCAGGCGTCAGGAATGCACCATCAAACGACTGAACCGTCAACTGAGCTACTTCGTCCGCCAAGCCCAACCCCAACAGTCGACCGATCCCCTGCATCGCAGCGCGTTGGAACGGGCCACCAAAACCACTCAGGTTGGAGTCGCTAAAATCCTGAATATCCAGCACCGTGGCTGGTTGCAAGTTCGACGCCAACACGCCAGCTTCGTAATAGATGTTGCCTGGACCATTGATGTCGATAACCCCCGTCCCTCCCGACCCTTGCACATCCTCAAAGGGACGCACGGCCCGTGTGTCACCCACGGCCACTGTCAGACCGAGATTATCGGTTTCGACAAATCGTGCGCCGAGATATTTCTCATACAGCGAAAATACTTCGCGGACACGTTGTTTCTGCAGTTCAGTGATGGCGTTGACATTCGGCGTGCCGTTGACGGTCTGCCCCAACGCGCCTTGGAAGTTATAGAAAATCGTATCGATGCCATTGACGCTGTCCGCACCGCGAACCACGTTGGCTTGAAATAGATTGGTACGGTTGCCCGGTTCGTCATTGCCACCCGGGAAATCAAGCGGCGTCTGGGTCGTGTTTTCGATCTTCGAGTTAATAATCACCGCTTGGGAGCCACCCGCGCCGGGCGTCCAGCTCGCATTCAGATTAGTGGCATTAGCGAACGTGTCCGCCGGGTCGGTCGTTAGACCATCCACGGTCACCGGTGGTAGGGGACGCGCTTCGTTGGTTCCAATTCGTAAACGCAGTTCACCACCAGCTTCGGCATAGGTGCTCAAGTCGCGTTCGAAGCGCAACGACACGCGGTCAGCCTCTGGGTAGTAACGCACACGAGTGGGGAGCACGACAGCCGCGTCATCAGCCGTGGTTAATGTCCCCTTGGAATTGATCAATTGATAGTACTGAGGATTGATCGCACCGCGTTGAGTAACGCCCCCGGAAAACACGATCACGTCTGTATTCTGAAAATACAGCACGCCCCCACGCTCAGCCCTAAGCTGTGTCAGAGAGACACCATTGACGGACACTATGCTGTCGACATCGATCAGTGCATCATGACTGAAATAGACGTCAATCTCTTCCCGACGATTCCAGCTCAAGGCACCTGTCGTGGCATCCTTGGTAACCGGTTGTGGCACAACAGATAGTATTTGGGCACCCAACTGCAGCTCAAAGGCGACGGAAGCCGAAGCCCCCATGTTAAAGGGTTCGCCAGCGACGTTCTTCAACGTGCGGATACCCTGCCCGAGAATTTCAATGCGATACGAATCGTCAGGTAGAGCTTCGGCAAAGCGTAAGACCACTTCGCGATTACTGTCTCCCAGTCCAATATAGCCCGGAACAATCTCGATATCGGTCACGCCACTCAATTTGATGGGCGAATAGGAAGTCGCTGCAGCGCCAATCCGCGTGGCACCGGAACCTGAAACCAACTGCGCTTCAATCAGACTCGAGGCGGCAACATTGGCATTGATCGCGTCGACAAATTCGCGAGCGGTTGTTGCATTGAGTGGATTGCTGTTGAGCACGACATTGATCGTTTTGCCACTGACCGTCACCGTCGGCGCACCAGCTCCACCACGGTCCACGCGCGTCACACTGACGCTGGTCCCCAAGCCGGTGCTGCCACCGTCGCGCGCCACAAACCTGACTTCGAGATTGTTCGTCAGCCCAAAGTTGGTTGATCCCTTGGCCGCATTGGCACCACTGAGTACCAACGATCGCGACGTGTCGGTCGTGCTGCCGATACCGATCGTTTGCGAACCGCGCAGCGGCAATGCAAAGACCAAATTCGTGGCCGGCGTACCCGCATTGCGATCAAAAGCGCGCAACACATCTTCCACCCGCGTCTGCAGGGCCGGATTGGAATTGAGCTCTACGTCGATGCGACGACCCGAGACGCGCAGCACGGGAACTCGTGAGTCAGTGCGCGACACGGCCGTAAACCGCAGCTCGATCCCGTTCCCCGCCTGTCCAGGCGTCTGCGCATAAAATTCAACCAGTGTCTGGCCACCGGTCCCAAAATCGGTGGCGATCGAAGCGCGTTCAAAAACGCCGTCGTCACCGCTGCGGACGACCCGAATTCCCCCCAGCGTCAAGGGATCGATCCCCGCTCCATCGTTAAAACGGAAGACCAACTCGCGCGGCGACACATGCAGGATTTCACCATCCTGCAATAGATCCCCCGTATTGGGTTGAATCCCTATTAGCTGCGGACCAACCGCCATCAAATGCCGTGGCTCCAGCGTTTCAAGCAGTACACGGCGCACACTGCGACGTTTCTGCAAACGGTTGTGGGCAGGCAGGTTACGCGATTCGGAATAACGACCAATGGCCATGTAAAAACCTCTCGACGGAGCGCTGCGCGAGCAGCGGCTTAGGGGTAGCAAGTACCAGCCCTACTTCAGTAGTTGACAAGCCGTTTCAGGCCACCCACTGGGGTTAGCCAGACCGGTGAACCAGCGAAAGCGGGATGATTAGGGGCTTTGGGAAAACAGTGCACTGTGAATTGGATTGTAATTGGAGCGACTCAAATTTCAACGAAATGCGCGACAGATGGGGCGGAAGAAGAACTCTCATGAAGCTGCAAGCTCGTTATAAACGGCAAGCTTCCTACCACCGGAAATCGCATAAACGCTGGAAATCTGCACTAAATCGTTGTAACCCGAGGGGGGGAACCACATCGGCAACGATTTGACGCACCTGGGCTTTGAGTGCCAAACTCGCTAAAAAGTTCCCCAAAAGCCCTACCCTCTCCCGTACGTCAGGCTTTCTTGCCTGACATTCCCTCCCGTACGTCAGGCTTTCTTGCCTGACATTGAGCTGTCCCGTGTGTCCGAACGCAAAATCACACGCCTCCCAGCAAAGTATTTATAATTACAGACCGTCGCATTCTATATTCCTCAGAGCTATTCGCCATGAATCATCGGCTTACCAGGCTATTTTCCCTTGCGATCGCGCTGTCGATCCTTAGCAATGCGGCAACCGCCATCGACGAATTCGGCGATTTGAAAACCATCACTTCCCTTCCACGTACGGAGCGCGACGTGGAAACGGCCTTCGATCGCTCGAGCAGCGATGCCTGCGAGCAGATCGTGCAGGGCGAACCATTGGAAATCCACAGTTTTGTAACTTATTTAACCGGTCGTGATCGCTTGCAGTCGGAGTCCCGGCCTTTGGCGTCAGCTCGCCATTCGCTCTTCTCAGTTGGGCTGGAATTCGAGTCCTCGGATAGGGCTGACCTACCCAAAGTCAGCGGTGGCATCATTGCCGATTACTTGAATAAGAACTGCGTGCTAGTTCAAGGCCGAGTGCGGCGAGATCTACTTGACCGCAAACTCTACTTTCATCATCGACCGCTGGTCGCGACCTCCCAGTATCGTGGTTCACGCGTTACCGAACCCTTCGAACCGTTGGTCGCGGCCAAGATTCGGGAGTTTCACGGCATTGGATTGTTCGTGCCGGAAACGCGATTACTGAAGGCAGAAAAGCTACGTACATTGGTGCTAATTTTTAAGAACGATATGTTGCAATCCGGTAGTACTCGAACGCGGGAGCAATACGAATTCGCCTTTATCCAGGGGAGGGAAGGGGAGATCACCGACAGGCTCGACCATCATGTCTTCGTCACCACCGACGACCGGCAAACCTTACATTACCTGGCTCCCTACATGCAGCCTGCACGTCCCTCTCAGAGCAGCATATTAGGACGAATCGCCGTCACCGACTACGATTCGACAGGCCTCTATCCCGAAGCGAGTGCGACCCGCAGTTTTAAGCTCGACACGCGCACGAAATTTACGCTGGATGAACTTGAGCAGTACTGCCTGGAACAGCAGCTCCCCGGCGGCTTTCATGAAAACCTAACGCCGGTCCTCAATGCTATCATAGACGGGGAGTTGCGAGCCGCACGTTAGGTAGCGGGAATATCAGCTCGACAATATCAGCTCAATGCGCCAGCGTGGGTCGCTTATTAGTAGCCCAATTCATTGTCGCAGGTCACTTTCGCCTCCCCATACAGACGCCCCACTCGCTGGCGCAGCGAGCTGATATTGGGCCAAGAAACGGGTCGCGTTCAGTTTGTAACGATACTGCGGCTAGCGCGCGTTGTGAGCGTCCTAGCAGCACCAGTAAAATATCTCGTTCGGTCCTACATTTTGCGTCGATGCTTACTCCCGGATGGAAAGTCGTCACCGCAAGTGAAGCGACTAGCCAGCACGGCGATGACAGGGTCAATGGATTGGCCGGGCATCGATCGTGAACAGTCATCGACCATCAGGGATGAGCAAATGGTTAACCAAGCGTCTGTTACGCCTGCACATGGGCTGCGCACTAGCGGTCTACTACTCGTGCTACTGGCAGGTTCTACCGTAACTGGCTGCAGCGGCTTTGCCTCGATGCAAGACCTGCACTATTCCTGGACTAACAAGCACCGCGCCAGTTCGGCTTGGCTCTGTCAAACCACTAGTGCCCAACGTCGCGATCTGGGGAATGATTACGCCAAGGGCTTCAAGCAGGGATTCTACGATGCATCCACTGGACGTGGTTGCAAGACTCCCGCCGTTCCACCTCCGTGTTATTGGTCAACCAAGTACCAATGCTGTGAGGGGCAGAAATGCATTCAGGATTGGTTCTGCGGCTATCAGTGTGGTGTCGTCGCCTCCGAGGGGAAAGGTTTCCCGTCGTTCCACGATGTCCCCGTTGGTCCCTGTGCGCCAACCATCAATAGCAGCGGCTGCCAAGGCTGTTACTCGCCCGCCTACTGCGAATGTGGTGGATGTGGCAATCTCGGATGTACAAACGGGCAATGTTCTCCGGGTGTCCATGCCGATCGCCCCGATAGCGGCGATGCCATTCACACGCCCTTCATGGAATACGGAGCACAACAAAATGTCGCTCCATCGGGCGACACTCAGGTCGACTTCACTCCCGTTCGAACACCCCCCCAGTTCAGTCTCGGGGCCGTCGCGACAGACGAAGGCTACGTGACGCACACTACTTTTCAAACCAGCTACGCCGAACTTTTTACACCCGAAAATTCCATACCAGAAGCGACTACCAAGTAGCTTGCCTGCACAGAAAAGAAACGGATCTCCGAGCCTGCGTTACCTACCACGCGGCTTGGAGCTTGCCTCGAGCGTTGCCAGTACGGATACGCGCAACGCAAATTTTATCTCATAGCGACACCAAGGAAGGTGTAAAGTGAAACTGCATACATTCACGCGACTGGCCTCGGGCCTCGGAGCACTGACCTGTTTATTTCTCGGTGGCTGTGTCACCTTCACCAAACACGCCATCCCGGCCAACAGATTACCCAATCAGTTTGCGGCCCCCGAGCGGAGTTCGCTGGTGCCGATCAACTTCTCGGTACTGGCTGGCAATCAGCCCGCCGAGTATCTGCTAGATAGCGGCGATATTGTGGCCGTCACTATTCCAGGTGTGATTCCACCTGACGCCAAAGAATTGCCCCCGATCATCCAAAGTGTCCAACAGTCGTTGTCCCAGAATTATTACCCGCCCAACGGCACGTACGTTACACCCGGTCTCGGCATCCCAGTTACGGTGCAAGCCAACGGGGAACTGCAACTTCCTCTCATTCCGTCCATAAAGGCGCGTGGACGGACCCAACTGCAGGCTGCGGAAGAGATCCGCAAAGCCTATATCGAGAAGGGGATCGTCAAGGAAGGGAACGATCAAGTCAACATTTCACTAATTCGTCAACGCGTTAATCGCGTGTTGGTGTTGCGTGAGGACATTTCTCAGCCCGGCGCCATCCAGACGATCAAGGGACAAGCCTTGCTACAAAAACGTGGAAGCGCTCAAGTCGTCGACTTGCCGGTTTACGAGAGCGATGTGCTGCATGCGCTGGCCATCAGTGGCGGACTACCCGGTGTCGACGCCAACAACGAAGTCTGGGTACTTCGCAAGAGCACTCTCGGCCAGAACGATGCCGCCCAAGTCAAGAGTTTGGTTGACAATGGCGAAGATCCGCTGACGGCTGTTAGCCAATTGCCCGCTCACTTGGAAGCCATTCGCCTTCCATTAAAGCTCTGCCCTGAGCAACCGATACCCTTCGCGCCTGAAGACGTGCTACTCCAAGATGGCGACATTGTCTACATCGAGCCACGTCGCGATGAATACTTCTACACCGGTGGTCTGCTCCCCGGTGGGCAGATTCCACTTCCACGCGACGAAGACCTGGATGTGCTTGAAGCAGTCGCCCTGGCACAAGGCTCGGTCGGAGGCTTGGGTGGTACGTCGGCGGTCTCAGTGCTGCGGGCCGGGGCCGGTGTGGGCAACATCATTCCACCCACGCGGTTGCTAGTTCTGCGCAAGCTCCCCAACGGCGATCAATTGCCGATCCGCGTCGACTTGGCCAAGGCCATGCACGACCCGACCGAACGCATCAAGATCATGGCTGGCGACTACGTCATGATGTACTACAAGCCAGGTGAGATGAGCACCAACGCAGTGCTCAACTTCTTCAACTTCAACTGGCTCATTTCCGGCAACAACTAATTGACACCAGCTAATTCAAGCCAGTTACGACCGCTTGACAGTGAGGCGCAGCCCACCAGGTAGGACAATGAGAACTCGATATCATCTAGCTGCCTTGTTTGGCCCCTAGATGCAACTCTTGGACGAGCAGAATGTTCATGCTTAAACGAATTGCATTCGACAGTCGGGTAGCACTGAAAGGTGATAGCCAGAGGTGGAGCGGAGTAATCGCAGCGAACAGAGCCTAACCTCAGGATGACTTATATTTCGCGCCAGCGAATATTCCGCTCCACCCAACTCAAAACGAGCTGAGTTCGATGCCAATTGGATTTGGTATGCGCTTCTTTTTTTCTGTCAGCTCGAGAGGCAAGAAGTCGCATCGTAGTTCTCGGTCATTGGTGGGGCCATGGCGCTCGACGTCGCGCATCCGAATGGGGTCCATAAATGCCAGACAACTTTCTAGGGTGGACTCTGCGATCTTTCACCGCCCCCTCTTTATGACAAAACGAGAAAGAATCCTCGAACGCCGCATCTTTTATTGCAACACAATTATTGTGACGCCAAGGCTGGAGAAGGTTGTGGTAATTGCTAACAAAGGGGCGTATCGCTCCTTTGCTTGGCGCATTTGCAAGTCATCGGCAACGGCACCATTGATTATTTTTCCCGGGCGTCTAATCTGGAGTCGAATATTCGTTGCAGTTAGGTGATTTAATCGCGAATTGGTCTCCCATGGGAACGAAGTCCGCGCAAATCGCGCCAGGATTGATTTCTACCATCGAGCGGAGCGGTGCACGATTGGAAATGTCGAGTGGCAGCTACTTGTATTGCAAGGCAGCTTTTCTACAGTAGTAGTTGCTCACGGTACCTAAGCAATCTTTCTTTGCCATGAGCCCTTGCGCAACGAACGTTTGCAAGTCTGCTTTTCACCCTTGAGTTCACAGTGATTAGAGTCGCCCGACTTATCAAACTTTCAACGACCAACGACGACCAACTCGCAGACGGAACAGATGCTTCCATCGCTGAGATACCTGTTGCGCAGTCAAAACCGAGCGCGTGGCTGGGTGACACTGGTGTTGATTTGCGTGCCCCCGTGCCTCCGACGCCTGCCGCTGTCGACCGAGTGGCGACGCTATCGTACCTCCGCCAACAATGGTCGGTTGGGCTGCCGCTGCTGATGGCGGATATGTTGGCGATTGGGTTAGCGATCATGACGGGGCTGGTCGTAACCGGTGCCATGGGACTCCGGATCAATCATGGTCCTGCCTTTTGTTTCTGTTGCTTGCCAGCCTACGCGCTTTGTCTTTGGTCTGCCGGATTGTACCCGGGTATCGGTTGGCATCCCGCGCGCGAGCTGCGCCAATTGTGTCGCGCGACACTCGGTGCCTCAGTCGCCATCGTTTTCGGCTTAGCCATGCTTATCAATTGGAGTTCCCCGTATGTTCTAAGCATGCCGATTGCCTTTGTGATCTTATTGCCACTCCTCCCGGTTTGTCGTGCTGGGGCCAAGTCGCTGATGCAGTCAGGCGAGGTCGGAGTGCCATTCTTCTTTCTTGGTAAGCGCGCGGACGTGATGCGCGTCTACCGCGACATGAATCGTTTCGGCTGGACGATGCTTAGACCAGTCGGTCGTTTCACGGAGAGCGACGACGATTCTGATTCATGGTCTGAAGTCCAAGCGCACGACGACGAGTTCGAATGGAGATTTGAACAAAAAGCAACCTATCGTGGGACGGCTGAAAACATTGCCGAGGATGCGAGCCGCGAGCACGTGTATTGGCTCTTCGTGGTCAGCGACGATTCCGAGGCGACACTGGCACGACACCCTAGTTTATTTGCCGCGTTTCCTGAGTTAGTGTGTACTGGGCCAGCGCGTTCTCGTCTGAGCGCCGCCAACTCACTAGTGAGCTGTGGTTTGACGAGCGGTGTTCGATTCGAAGAGCCGCTGTTGCTACCTTGGCCTAGACTGGTGAAGCGATTCCTCGACATCGTCGTCTCAGCCGGAGCCTTGATCGTTCTATCTCCACTTTTGCTGGCGATCGCTGCTCTCATCAAGGCCACTGGCCCAGGCCCGGTATTTTTCAGTCATCAGCGACTGGGGCGCGCAGGAGTGGAGTTCGACGCCTGGAAGTTCCGCTCAATGGTACCCAATGCGAGTCAAGTTCTGGCCGAGTATCTCGACGTGCATCCCGAGTTGCTCTCCGAATGGAATCGCGATCATAAATTGAAAAATGACCCGCGCATCACTTGGATCGGGAGTTTGCTCAGAAGAACCAGTTTGGATGAATTGCCACAGCTCTGGAACGTGCTTGTAGGAGAGATGAGTCTGGTAGGGCCGCGGCCCATCGTTCGTGAGGAGATCGACAAATATGGTGCCACCTACCATGATTATCTCAGAGTCACCCCCGGCATCACCGGCTTGTGGCAAGTCTCCGGTAGAAACAACACCACCTATTCCGAACGCCTGATGTACGACGAATTTTACGTACGCCATTGGTCACCATGGCTCGACATATACATTCTTGCCCGTACATTTAAAACAGTCGTACTTTGCGAAGGGGCATATTGAGTGTTGCCTACCCCTAATCCAAACTTGGACGCTTGTCCGGCATAAATCATAAATGGAATTAACCTACCTGGTCCTCACGCTGATAATCGCCTTTCTTGCGGTTATACATTCCTTTATTACGTACCCGCTTTCGCTTGCGCTAATGAAAACCATTTCGGGAACCGAGGAGGTGAGGAAGAACCTGATAGCCGGAAATTACCCCAGCGTGGCGATCTGTGTTTGTGCCTATAACGAAGCTTCTGGCATTGAGACCAAACTAGCTAACTTGCGTGAGCTATGTCAGAATTATCCGGGGGATGCGAGCATACACGTGTACGACGACTGTAGCTCAGATGGAACTGCGGATTTGATCATCGGTGGCGATGGCGTGACGGCGATCCGTGGTCACAAACGGGCTGGTAAGAGTACCGGCATGAACACTCTGCTGTCGGACTGCAACCAAGACTTAATTGTTTTCACCGACGCAAACGTCAAAGTCAAAAGCGATGCGTTGTCGGTTTTCGCAGCCTACTTTCACGATGCCACTGTAGGATGTGTTTGTGGAACTCTTCTCTACCTGGACAGTGATTCAGCGGTGGCAGCTCAGACGAGTTCACTGTACTGGAAACTTGAGGAATACATCAAGCAGTTAGAATCTGACACCGGTTCAGTAATGGGAGCTGACGGATCACTATTTGCAATCCGTGGCAGTTTGTTTCGTCCGGTGCCCGCCGACATAATTGACGACATGTTTACCTCTATTTCGATCCTATGCGATGGATTCAAGGTAAAACGCGCGCCAGAGGCTATCGCCTATGAGCGGGCGGCTCAGACAAGCCACGACGAGTTCCGTCGTAAAAAGAGAATCACCTGTCGCAGCGTAAATTGCACGCGCCTGCTATGGAAGCGATTGTGCAAACTCAATGTTTTAGACATCTACAAATTTACTTCCCACAAACTTCTTCGTTGGTCGTCGATTTTTTGGATCATGCTGTTTGCGGCCACGGCATTCGCCCTAATTGTACAGGTTTCAGGGGTGATAGACGCCGTGACTGCGACCGCCGTGACTTGCCTGCTACTGCTGCTTGCGCACGTTTTCCAGTTGCCAATTGGCAGGCATGTAACGGAAATGCTACTTTCGTTTACCTCAGTTGGCATTGGAGTTGTGCAATCTTTCTTGGGCATGAGGTATCAAACTTGGCAGCCGGTCGTATCAGCTCATGACAAGCCCGTTGCATAAAAAGCATCCGCACAACTCGCTTTTCAGATTCACCCTATGTTGACACCAAAGAGATTATCGAAAGGGGCGATGTCGCGGCTCAGCCGCTGCAAAGCCTTGCTTCAGACGAAGTTCGGAACTAGGCGACAACATTGTAACTCGTGCGACAGCCCAGTAGCCTATTTCTATTCCTACGGCGGGTTCCCTTGGGGCTGTCCGCTTTGCCGATCGTCGACACGCGAACGACTGGTACTCAAACTCATCGACGAAGGAGTGTTGCCGATTGAGCCAACTGCAACCAACGTTCTGCATGTTGCTCCAAGCGAGAAAGGAATTATTCGGCACTTCAGCACATTGCCTGGCTACCATCCGGTCGATCTGTTCCCTGAGCTCTATCCGGACGTAAAGACGGAGCGCATGGACCTCATGCAGTTGAACTCCGAAGCTCGTTATGACATAGCCTACCTCTCTCACATCATGGAGCATGTGCCTGATGATTCCCTGGTGTTTAGTAATCTACATCGAGCGTTAAAAAGTGGCGGGGAAGCCTGGATACTGGTTCCTCTCTGGGACAAGCCTTCCGTCGACGGAAGTGAAAACATGTCGTCAATGGAACGCGAGAAAGAGTTTGGCCAGTGGGACCATGTAAGACAATACGGCGAGGATATTGCAGATCGGATGCGTGCGGCTGGTTTTGACGTGACAATTAATCGAGCAACCGATCTGGCTGGCAATGACTTCGATGAATTAGGGCTATTTGCTGGAGACGTCGTATTTCGCGGATGCAAGAAATGAATGGTCGAAACTGGTGCCCAGAAAAAAAGCAACCTGTCGGAGTTTAGATTTCTTCTCTCAATTTCCGCTTTCGCTTAGGCCTGGCTATTGGCGAGGAGGAAAAATTGACTGACCCTACAAGTGGTTTTCGAGAGCGAGCGTCTCGCATGGTACGCATCGGTGCCGATAGACTTGTCAACCATCGCTACCGGGGGTCGATAACCGGGGGTATGTGGACACTAACCCTTCGCATGGTAACTGTGCTTTCCATGCTCCTTTGTAACATGTGGGTTACAAAGCACCTTAGCCCTGCAGAAGCAGGACTGTTCTTGACGCTCTACAACGGTATCTGTTTCGTAGGATTGCTAGGCCAACTGGGGCTTCGAATTTCGGTAATCCGATGGGTTGCAGAAGCTCTAGCACATGATTTACCTGGCCGAGCTAGGGCCGCAATAGTAACGACCGTTTGGTTGGCACATTTTGGACTGATTGGTTTTGCTTTGCTCAGTACGTGCCTATTTGCTGGGCTCATGTACCTCGGGGTTGAAGTACCACTTACTGGTTTAGAACCTGTGCTTATCGCAGTCTGGATATTGACCCAAGGCATTCAATTCACGCTTCCTGAGATTTTTCGAGGCCAAAATCGTCATGCGATCGCAGGTTTTTTCGGCGGCGTTTTATACAACACTGCAATGTTGCTCGGGTTTCTGGGGTTAGCACTTCTGTCGGTCGAACTTTCACTGGTCATCACGCTCGTAGTCGCTAACTTAGCCGGGTTAGTGAATTACTTCGCCTTGATGGGAAGTGTCTGGAAATATGTTTCCATCCTTCCCAAAACAGCCTATAGGTTGTCAATAAGTGATGCTCTGCGGCAGTCTCTCCCGATTTTAGGTACCCAAGTTTCTGCATCGGCCTTGCTGTTACTCGATACGGTTTTGGTGGGATTTCTAGCAGGGCCAGAACAAGCTGCGTTGTACGGCATTGCAAGTCGTTTGGCTTTGCTGATTGGTCTTCCGCTGCAAATCTGTGCTTCGGTTATCGCCCCTAGCATTTCAAACGCATTTGCACGCAACGACGTTGCCAGTATTGAAGACGTCTCTCGCTGGGGCGCGACAGTCGCCGCAGTTCCCAGCTTTTTGATTTCCTTTCTTTATTTCTTTTTCGGTTACAGGATTTTGTATCTTTTCGGACCAGAGTACGTGGCGGGCTTTCGTATTTTGCAAGTCCTGGTTGTAGGGCAATTGTTCTTCGTCGTGGCTGGTCCCACAGCAATACTCTTAACCCTCTGCGGGCAACAAAAAGTGATACTTCGCCTTGTGAGCCAAATTGCATTACTGAGCATTGCAGCACAACTGGTGGCCGCCCACTACTTCGGTGCCCTAGGGGTTGCAGTTATTGTTATGCTAACTTTCGCGGCCTGGGGCCTAACGCAAAGCATTGCCATCAGAAGGCTTATGGGGATTTCCTGCCGCATTCGATTAAATGTTCTTGCAAATTCTCCCCGGTAGCTGTTGGTGAAATACAGTTTCGTAATATGCAGTTTACAAATGCGTGTAAAACAAATTGAATTCCGGTTCTTTCCCAATCCACGTTAAAGATACAGGTCAAGCAACAGTGAATCCGAGCGTACTCGTACTTGCCAAAGGCTTTCCACCCATGCTCGGCGGAGTCGAAACGTATAGTGAGCAGGTTTCTTTGGCGTACCTTCGGCAGGGCTACAGTGTCTCTGTCATAACGCAATTCCCTGGGCCGCCGGGATGGAGCACACGCGGCTTACTGCGGGTCTACAACGTCGGGCCTGGGGCACAGGCCGTGGTTGCCTGGAAAATGTATCGCGAGACCGTGAGATTCCTAAAAAGCAATGACATATCTTTCATCCATGCGACGACTTGGCGCGTGGCCCTAGCCGCGATTCTGGCACGAAGCAAGTCGGCGCTTTACACAACTGTGCATGGACGTGAAGTTGCCATGTCGAGAGGTCTAGTTTCCGTACTTATGAAACAAGTCTTTGCCAAGGTTAAGATGGCCATCGTCATAAGCCAAACTTCATTGAACTACTGTTCGCAATTGCTGCCTGTGCTTTCCCGAATTGGAACTATTTCGTGGAACGGCATCACCTTTCCGGCGGAAGCGAGAATGGCAAACGCGGTCGATTTTGGATCAGATACTCTCACGCTGTTGACCGCCTGTAGACTCGTTGAAAGAAAAAACGTGTCGTCATGCATAAGAGCCATCAGTCAACTCAATGAAGGTGGAATGAGAAACATACGACTGATGATTGCAGGCACCGGCGACTTAGAGTCGGAATTGAAGAGACTATCTGTTGAGTTGAACGTTGACCATATGATAACCTTCCTGGGGCATGTCCCGCAGTGCGACATGCCGGGGTTGTACGAGCAAGCCCATGTCTTTCTTCATCCTCAAAAGCATTCTCACGACCCGCGGGATTTTGAGAGTTTTTGCCTTGCAGTTGTAGATGCGATGGCATTCGGATTGGTTACGATCGCCGGTTGCCAGGGAGCACCGCAAGAATACATCGTCGATGGTCGCAACGGCTTCTTGGTACAAGGCATGCCGCAGGAGATTGCCGAAGTGCTGAGAAAAATCTCAGAAAACCCATGTGTCTCAGCCGAGATTGCAACGACTGCCAAAGAATGGGCATTGGAGAATCTTTCTTGGGATCGGCATATAACGCCGATTATAGATTGTGAAATGCAGCACCTGTGAAAGTCGCGAACGGCAAATCGGGATTATTGATTTAACGCGATTTGCGAACTACCATGGCGTACCCTAGGGGAAATTTCTTACTAGTTTTTTCTCTAATCATCTTTCCTGCAAAACTGCTGGAAAAGCGGTAGCCAATAGACTGAGCCAAGGCAGTCAATTGACGGCCAAGTACGGGCAAATGGTACAGATGCTTAGATAGGAAATCGATGAAGATTTCGACACTACCGCCGATCGCTTCGAGAGATACAACTTCGAGTTCATTATCAGTCGCAAATCTTTTCAGTGCATGACTAGTGTATCGATAGAAGTCGAAGGGTTCTTCGTGTAGCCAATAAAAAAATGGGGTATTCATAATTATCACACCGTCCGGGCGCAGAATTCTCGCCATCTCGGCCCATAGCACTTGCGGAGCTGCAATGTGCTCCAGCACATCGGAGAGAATAATGGTGTCGAACGACTGTGCAGAAAACGGAAGCGGCTGCGATAAGTCGCAAGACAAGTCGATGTGAATATCGCCGTGCGGTGAGTTTGGCCAATCTGCGCAAGTAACATTGTCCGCGTAACGACTGTAGAATCCATACAACGGAACTTTCCCACACCCAAGATCAATGGTATGTCCTTTGCAGAACTTTGATATTGCACGTGCATAGAATTCTGCAACAGTATTTGCAACCAATCTAGAGTACACTGCGACTTCATTCTTGTCTCTAGACGCAAATAGTCTTTGTCCACGCTGAACAAATTTCGATGGCTTCCAGTCTTCAGGATTTTTCATGAGCACATGTTAACGTGTGAGAACATTCTGTCGAAAACCATTGGAGCTGAATTCGCTTACTGCATCTCTAATCGATTGTCAAAGCTTCAAAAAGCGTAGGAATTAAATGAGGTTGCTTACCAACAGACTACACGACTCATTTTCTATTGCCTTATTTGCGATTTTGGTTGTTAGCATCGTGTTGGGCACGCCAATCGAACTTTCGCGCAAGGATGCTACGTCAGTTGAAGCAGGATTAGAATCACCTTACGCTGACTACTCGGCACGCGTGCCGTACGTGCTGCTGGCCGTATATGCATTGAGCAACATTAGCGAAATCCATCGTTCCTTGAAATTAAGAATTCGTCGATCGCCGTTTCTATCATTGACACTTTGCGGCATGTTGGCGTCAATGTCAATATCGGCTGTGCTCACTTTCGACGGGATGGAAGACGCGTTTGGCATGTTTGTGGATATCGCGAAGTATGTCGCATACATACTCATATTATCAATACTTACCGAGAAGGCATCCCTTAAATGGCCCGTTGCCTGGAGTCCGCCTTTTCTCTTTTTATCGAGTATCTGTTGTTTGGGGGCGATTTATGTCCAGTCCGCAACCATAAACAACAGCTTTGAAGAGAGGTTAGGATTCGGTTTGGTCACGACCTTTGCCGCCAAGCATTTCGCGGGCATTCTGTCACTTTCGTGTGCCGTGCTAACCTGGAGACAACCTGGAGTCTGCGGAGCGGTTCTGCTGATTCTGACTGTGAGTGCTTGTATTCTAGGTGCTTTTGCAACAGGTACCCGTGGTTTTTTTCTGTTCCTCGCGGTCTTTACGGCAGTGAGCGTCTTTCCGATACTGCGCGAAAAACCGAGCACTCTGGGATTCATCGCATTTGCCTGTCTCATTGTGTTTGCAACTTTGGTGGTCATGCAGGAGTGGAGACTGGTAGCCGTAACCGACCTAATGGGGCGCTTTGAACGCAGAGACCTACTCACAAACCGAGGCTCCATTTGGCAAGATTATTTAGACCATTTCGCACGAAATCGTAGCGATATTTTCCTTGGTATTCCTCGTGAGAGCCAAGTAAGACGCGATATTGGGCTCCCTCCGCACAATTGGTTTCTTGGGGTGGTTTCCCATCATGGTTTACCGGCTCTGGGGTTCCTATGTGTGTTTGTCGTCGGGATCTTTCAACGACTAGTGCGTTCGGCTTGGCAAAGCAACAGTAGATTTCAATGGGTTGCAGTCGGCTTTATCACGGCAACGTTTTGTTGGGCGATGATAGAAAACACGGTATTTCTAAATGCTGGATTGCTTTCGGTGATTCTCTACACTAGCCTCGGCTTGGTTTGGGGATCGGCGCCCGCAAAGGGATCGCTCAACAGAAAAACACCAAAGTTTCATGGCCGCCGTGGTGAAACCCCAAAGTGTATTGGGGCAGCCTAAGCACTGAAAACGTCGTTGGTGATTAGCGTAGGAATGGTGTTGTGCCACGGGTAGCCGCGCATTAGCAACGGGGCGCTGCCAACCAGTTGCGGTTGGCGTCCCAACCACGAATCGCTGGCCCGCAACCTTCAATAGTTGTTAACTCAGGCTACCGGAACTTCCACGTGCCGTTGAACCAAGACACCGCTCGCAGTATCTAGCTTGCTGGTCAGATTCCGAGTACGGGCTTTTAGCGCTTCGATTTGTTCTTGGCCCACACGGTAGTGGGTATCCGCGCCGATAACTGGCCTTCCAGTTGCGCAACTAACAGTCCACTGGAAAGGCCAAAAGTCCAAAGTAATGGGAAGCCGATATCGGGAGGCATCCAAACTGTCAGCAACGCGAGAAGGCTTCCTGCGAGAGTTGCACCGACACAGCTCGAGAGCTGTGTCGGCAATTGGTCGGTGCTTTTGTCTGCAATCCGTAGCACTTGAGCTGCTGCCAACAGGCCGGCAATAGCAAACGCCGCAAGTCCAAGATAGCCGAAACGGAGTGTCATGAGAATGAATTCGTTATCCACGAATCTGGTCCGCTTGATCGTTTCTGCCTCGCGTGGCCCGACAGGCACATTGATCGGAAAGCCCGAAACTGCAAGAGTGCCAAATCCGATCAGTCCAGAGCGCTTCAAGGCGATCTTATAAACTTCGACAATATTTATTCGATTGCGAGTTCCTGAGTGGGCTAGCGTCTCGTCGGCGACCTCAATGTTGCTATGTCGCAGCTCGGATTCGCCCGACCACTTTTCGAGTTGTCGGACGATGGTTTCGCGATTGACTATGCCAACCAATAGCATTACTCCCAAGCTGCAAGCCATGATCACGCGGGCTCGGCGGACTAAGAAGAAAAACAAGACGACTCCGCTAATCACAGCGCCAAAAATCGGTCCGCGCGAACCGGTCGCCACAATCCCCAAGACGCTTGGGACCATTGAAAACGCCCAGGGCCAGGCAGCTCGGCGTCGCAGGGCGCGTAGCGTAGCCAGCCCTGTCCAGGCTAATAGGAATAACTCGAGGACACCGAGGTAGATAGGATGCATGCACGGTCCATAAGCGCGCTGCATATTCCAACGGGCCGCATTGCGCGGAGTGCCTTCAAGTGGACGTTCTCCGAAGCAAGATTCAAAGACATTGATATCGGCGACGGCCTCGAGAATCGCTAATGCTCCGAGCAGTACGCTTATCATTGCTAGGTGTTTCCAAATCCGTTCTGCATCTTCGCGCGATTGAATGGCAAGCCTACCAGCAATGTAAGGCAGATACCATTCCGCATAGGCCCGCCCCAAAACCATCCAGGCCAGGCCATCGTTGAGAGTGTCGCTGACGATATGAATGAAAATCAGAAAGACTACCGCCACATCGCAGGGAACAATGCGAACTGGAAACGTTCGACCGGGCAGGAAGCAATAGAGTACTAAGCAGGCACTACCCACCGCCACCTTGATATCGATTCCTGAACCGTAGATTGAATCGGCTGGCCCGCTAAACAATGGGAGAATCAACCAGGCGGGAGCGACGTAGGCGATCGGTACTACCAAACCAATCGCAAATTGCGGCGAACGGCGGAAGGCAAAAACAACGAACAGGCCGATCAGCCCGACGACAATAATCCACCACACAAATAGCGAACCCAAACAAAAGTTTTTTTGATGTAGGCCAGAACCAACACTCTGCTACGATCCTGCAGGTTCAAGTACAATGTGTGTTCGGCATCGCGCCTGGTCAGGCCAACCTCCTACGATTGTAGCCAGCGAGACGCTTTCGATCGTATCATACAGAACGTCTCTGAGCTACGGCCTATTTTCCAAGTGTGACGTTGATTATTGAGTACTAACCGTCTCTGTCGTCAAGGAAAATGCTATCGCCCGAAGCCGAAAAACGACGGGGCGAACCTTCTCGGCGCGAAAGTATGGAACCTGGCCCGCGAACCCTAGCGGGGCTCCAATGGCGGTTAACATAGCGTTACGGAACTTCCGGCTAGCAATTGGCGTGCCTTTTGCAATTTCAGACAAGTCGGAATACACTAACGGGTTGATTTCGATCACAAACGCTATCTACTCTGATGGTTAATTACGCGATGTTCTATTACATACTTTTTGGCGGTCTAAATGATCCAGCGACATAGCTACGACGCAATCTCTACAGAAAATGGTCGAGCGGCAGGTAATGAGTATGATGTCGAAGCCTCCAAGGAAGGGGCTGAAATTGACATCTTTGGAATCCTGAATAGGCGGAAGGGCTTGATCGTTACCTCCGCTATTGTGGGACTAATGCTTGGTGCCGCTTACTACCTGTTCTTGCCGCCGAGCTACGAATCTAAAACTCAAATCCTACTGATGCAAAATGCGTCTGCGTCGATGGCTTCCGAAAAAGGGGATTCGACGCAGGATTCAATATCTGATGATCTGCTCGCCACGCACATGAGCATGCTCCAAAGTCGGCGAATTATTAGCGAGGCACTAAAAAATGCCAAGCTGGACGAGTTGCCTTCGTTGGTGGAGAGAATTGAAGATGATGGAACTCCGATTCCCTACATCATCGACAATTTGTATGTCACACGCGGAGGTTCCGGGACAGCCAAAGGCGCGCGAGTCTTGTCACTGGCGTTTCGACATAGCAATGCGGAAGATTCGCAGAGTGTGGTCAAAGCAATTTTGAACGAATACAAAGCGTTCGTGAGTTCAAAATTCCAGGACATCAATAAGGAAGCGTACAACCTGATCAATAAAGCGCGGCTGGAGATGGAAACCGATATTGATGAGCTGTCTAAGAACTATCGGGACTTTCGCAGCACTTCGCCAATCCTGGCTAGCGAACCTGGCCGTGGGAATGTGTATTCGATTCGTTATGAAGAACTATCGTCGGAACTCTCAATCCTGTTGTCTGCCATCGACGAGGCAACTGGACGATTAGAGCTAGTCAAATCGCAATTGAAGTTATTGGAGGGTACCAACGCGCACCAGTTGGAAAAGCTCGCGCTCATCGATGATCGGAATGCACAACGACTTGGAGTACTTGTGACGGTCGAACGCGGCGAGGCACAGACCGCATCTTTTCAAGCGTTGATGCCCGAGCGAGCCGCTGGTGCCAACACCGAATACAACGCACTGCTGGTGCTTAAGGGAGAACTACGCAAAGCGATCAATGTCTACGGCCCCAGACACCCGGCGGTCGAGGAGTTGCAAGTTCAAATCGCTGAGACAGAGAGCTTCATACAGGAACGTCAGAGCGAGCTTGGCACGGTAGAAGAATCCGTACCGCTGAGGCCCGACGACGTGATGGCAGCCTACATTCGGCTGCTAAGCAATGATTTGTTGGCGTTGGAGCGACGTAAAAGCGATATCGAAAAGCAGATCGACGAAGCAGGCGTCAGAGCCAAGGAATTGGTCAAGTACGAAATGGAAGATGAGTCGTATGTGCGAAAGATGGACCGGCAGGAAGAACTCTTTGACTCAGTGGTCGCGCGTCTTCGCGATATCAATATGCAACAAGATTCGTCATCCATTATTCAGGAAGTCATCTCCGACCCGCTGTTGGGTGAACAGGTTTCACCGAGCGGTCTCGTGGCTGTCGGTTTGACACTATTGAGTTGCTTGCTGTTAGGTGGGACCGCAGTGTTGATCGCGGAGCTTACGGATAAAACCTTTCATACGGCGGAAGAGTTGGAGGATGTTTACGGATCGCCGCTACTAGCGCACATGCCCGACTTCGAACGCGACATGGAGGCGAGAAAGCTGGTTAAGAAGATCGCTAAGACCAAGCCGCAGGCTTCGCCTACCTTGCTGACCTTACACGCTCCCACGTCCCAGATCAGCGAGATCTATCGTACGATTCGAACGCAGTTGCTTTTCTCGCTACGCAAGGGTGCCAATCTGCTGGCGGTGACCAGCCCTGATCAAGGGGATGGTAAGTCGACTATCTCGACGAACTTGTCGCTGTCGATCGCGAAAACCGGCAAGTCCGTGTTGCTGGTCGATTGCGACATGCGGCGTCCGAACGTCCACAAGATTTACGGTGTAGACAATAAGCTGGGGCTAGTGGACATTGTTAGCAATCGCCAAGGCCTGCTAGATGTGTGCCACGCTGGCCCGGTCGAAGGATTGACGATTGTGACTACCGGGGAACTGCCAGATGACCCCGCCGAATTACTTTCGAGCGAGGCGTTCGCCAAACTGTTAGAGTCGTGGCGCGCACAGTATGACTTTGTCATCCTCGATTGTCCACCGATCCTGCGAGTATCCGATCCCATCATTGTAGCTCCACTCGTCGATAGCATTTTGCTTGTCACGCGGGTGGTTTCGCAAGGTTTGCCCAAGGCGCGACAGTGCTTCAAGGCGCTCAAGTCGGTGGAGACTCCCATCGTGGGGATCGTGGTCAATCGCGCTGGTAGCAGTGCCCATGGCTATAGCTACGCACCGTACGAACATGGCTACGGCCAGTACGGTCGAGAGACGACTCAAAGTGGAGCGTCCGTTTAGTATCCTGCTGGCAACTGCTGTCGTAGTACTAGGCAATGGGTGCGGTGTGTGGGCTGTAGTTTTACTTGCAAACAAACTTGATCGAATCAACTCCCAGGCCGACCTACCTGCTGACTGGAGCGACTGGGCTCCTGGGGCGATTCGTCCTTGCGCGGTTGCTGCGGGCTGGAGGCGAAGTTGCGGTTTTAGTTCGTCCCTCGACCCAATGGTCGGCCCAACAACGCATTGAAGAGGCTCTCAGTCCCTGCGAACCGACGGGCTGGCTGCCGCGCCCAAGGGTGCTGTCGGGTGACCTGTCCAATGGCCAATTGAACTTGGCGGAATCGGATTTAGAGTGGCTTGCCCTGCGTCGCTTGTGCGTCATTCACTCGGCCGCCAGCATTCGATTTAATCGAGACCAGGCCAGTGACGAACCGTATCGGACCAATGTGCAGGGGACGCAGCACCTTCTGCAGTTTTGTCAGGGGCGGGAGGTCGAGGCCTTTCACTATGTCTCGACGGCGTATGTGGGCAGCCGCGTAGTTGATTCTCCGCTGCAAGAAGTGTTGCCTGCCACCGATGCAGTGGGAGGCAATGATTACGAACAAAGCAAAATTGCGTCGGAGAAATTGGTCGCCGCTTGTACGCACATTGGCTCCAAGTCCATTCACCGGCCCAGCATCATCGTAGGCGATTCCCAAACGGGCTTCACTTCCACCTACCACGGTTTCTACGCGCCGCTAAACATTAGCTACCAGCTTGCCAAGCAATTCGGGTTCACGGCAGAGGCCAGCAGTTGGCTCCGACAACAACTTGGCCTTGAACCCCATGACACCAAGAACTTGGTTCCAGTCGATTGGGTCGCCGAAGCGATCGCTCAGGTGGTTCTAAAAGGTGCTTCGTCAGCCAACGAAGCTGGCGATGCGCATATTTACCATTGGACTAATCCTTGCCCTGTGCCGTGCGCGAGCCTGCAAGACGCGATCGCAGCGGCTATCGAGCGCGTCTCTGCCAAACCAGCAGCTTCAGCTAAGTTGCCTGCTGCGTCCGCCCCCAATCAGGCGGACTTTCGTCAATCCATGCAGGTCTACGAGTCGTACTTTAGTAGTGATCCCATGTTTGACGACTCTCGGGCCCGAGCCGCTTGCCCACAGCTCCCGTGTCCAGTGCTCGACACTCCCATGCTGGAGAAGCTGGCTGATTTTGCCTTGGCTCATAAGTTTGGTTGGCCCAAGCCGCAGCCGAGCGAGATTCCTCATGCGAGATTAGCTGAACGGCTGAGGGGGTTTCCCCCACTAAAAGCCCCTTTATGCAACTGGTTTACCCTGTGCCTCCTGGGGCCAGGAGCACCCGAGCCAATTCGTTTTGCGGAGGTGGCTGGGGAGTGGTTCACGATTATAAAATATAGCGGCCAACCAGTTCAAGCGTCAGGATTCGGGCCTGCTTTGGTAATGACCGCTACCATCTCAACTTTGGCCGACTGGTTTGCCGGTAAAACCAGCTTGGCTCTTGCTTTCGAGCAAGGTTGTTGCATCATGGAAGGAAAACTTCCGGAGAATTGGCTCTCTTTACTGGAACACTGGATGGAAGATGTAAGAACAAAAGTAACCGTCCACGGTAAAAGTGGGAGTTGAGACAAAGTAAGTACCCGGCAGTAAGTTTTCAGATTCTGGAAGTACCCGTGGCTAGCGCCAAAACGGCTCATTAACAGCAAGAACTTATCGACGGATACTTAGAACCGTCTAACCCGTCAAGATCCCGAACAATTGGGGACAATTGTTCTACTCGAGATCCCGAACAATTGGGGACAATTGTTCTACTCAAGAACCCAAACAATTGGGGACAATTGTTTTACTCTTTAATCAAGCGTGAACGGTTACGAATAAAACAGACTACAGACCCTAAATTGTCCATGCCTCTCAACGCCCAACAATCTACATCCCGCACTTGGTTAAATGCACCGCTGGCAATCGTCGGCATGGCTTGCCGTCTGCCAGGTGCTGATGGGCTAGAGCAGTACTGGGAACTGCTGCGTAGCGGAGGTTATCCGATCGAGCGGATGTCGGACACGAAGCTCGATCGCGAGCTCTACTTCCATTCCGAAAAAGGCCAACGCGGTAAAACCTATGCCGAGATCGGAGGCTTTGTCACCGAACGCGAACTCGATTGGTCATTGCTGAACATCTCTCGTGACGATGCGCGCAACTGGGACGCTTGCCATTTGAATTTCTGCGAAGTGGCTGCACGCGCCTGCGTGCATGCAGGCTATGACCCTCGAGCCATGGCCAATCGCAATGTTGGAGTTTTTGTCGGACACAGTGGTGGCACGACTCTGGGGGGCGAACTCGCTTATCACGCGCTGGCCCAAGAATACGTAGCGCTACTCGATTCGATTCCCGCCTGGCAACAGCTCGGCAGCGAAGCACTCAAACAACAACTCCTCGCAATGATGATTGCGCAGCGACCGCAGCGGCGCAATGGCCAGCCGTGGGTCGATGCCAGCTATGCGGCTGGAGTAGTTAGTCGACTACTGGGATTGACCGGTCCGCACATGTCGATCGACGCCGCCTGCGCTTCATCGCTGGTCGCCATGGCACTGGGAGCAATGTCGATCCATAGCGGGCAAACCGACATGGCCATCATCGGCGGTGCCTCGTTCAATAAGACCGATAGCCTCATTCTATTTTCGCACGCCCAATCCTGCAGTTCGTCCGCCTCACGCCCTTTCGACGAACATGCGGACGGCTTGATCAGCTCAGAAGGCTATGTGGCCCTGGTGATCAAATCGCTCGACCGCGCGCAGGCCGATGGCGATACCATTCAAGCTGTCATTCATGGCATCGGCATCGCCACCGATGGTAGGGGCAAATCGCTGTGGGCTCCCCGCAAGGAAGGTCAGTATGCGGCCATTGAACGCGCCTACTCTAACGACGTCCCTCCCGACTCAATCCAAATGGTCGAAGCCCACGCCACCAGCACGCACCTCGGGGACGCCACCGAGATGGAGGCCCTAGCTACCTTCTATGGTCAACATCTGCCAGCCCATAAGAAACTCCCCGTTGGTAGCGTCAAATCAAATATCGGCCACACGCTCGAAACGGCGGGACTGGCTGGCGTTGTCAAATCAGTCCTTGCAATTCAACACGGGATCATTCCCCCCTCGATTAATGTCGAACAACCCAGTCGCTCGATCCCCTGGTCGGAGATCCCATTGCGAATTGCTGATCACGCGGAAACTTGGCCAACGCTCGCCGAAGGACAACCGCGCCGGGCTGCAGTGAATGCTTTTGGCATCGGTGGTTTGAACGTTCATGTGGTGGTTGAACAAGTCGCCAGACTTTGGACCAGCAATCCCATCTCTGGCGAAATCGGCTACGGTAAAACAGTAGCTGCTGCCCGCTCGACAGGCACCGCAACCGTCCCCACGTTGGAACCAATCGCGATCATCGGTCGTGGTTGTGTTCTCCCCGGCGCGCTGGATATCGCCCACTTCGAGCAGTTGCTACAGTCGAGTGTCGGAAGTACCAGTAGCCAAACACGCCATACGATCGATGACTTCCATTACGATTGGCGCAAGCACAAAGTCCCACCCAAGCAGATCGCGCAAGCCAATCCATTACAATTCATGTTACTGGAAGCGGCTGAACAAGCCCTGCGCGAAGCGGGTTTGCTCGAGCGGCAGTTTGATCGACGGCACACAGCAGTGGTGGTGGGGAGCGTCTTTGGTGGTGACTTTGGCAATGCCCTGTACGCGGGCCTGCGACTCCCGGAGTTTCGTCAGCGATTGTTGCAACTCGTTACAACGCGCGGCGCTGCGGCCGAACAAGCGGCCAAGCTAGCTGACGACTATGAGACGCTGTTCCTCAAGACCTACCCAGCGTTGTTGGATGAAACTGGATCCTTTACCAGTAGCACACTCGCATCGAGACTTTCGAAAACATTCGACTTGATGGGTGGCGCACTAGCTATCGACGCTGGCGATTGCTCTGGCTTCGCCGCACTCAATGCCGCATGTCAATTGCTGCACAGTGGCACCGTGAAAATGGTCTTGTGCGCAGCCGCTCAGCGCGCGCTCGATCGCGCGGCCATGCAAAACCTGTCTCAGTGCGGAAGGTTGCCGGGCACCGGTCATTCTGGAGAAGGCTACGCGATAGGCGAAGGGGTAGTGTTGGTATTGCTCAAACCACTCTCCGCCGCGCGGCGAGACGGCGATCGCGTGTTGGCCACCATCGACGCCATGGGGGTGGGCTTCGACGGCAACTCCCTCTCAGCTTCTATGGAAGCAGCTACGCGGCGATTGGGACAAGCACTAGGGAGCCACACATTGGTCAAGCGCTCACTGGGGAATTATTCAGTGCTGGGGGGCGTGGGAATCGCCCGACTTGATGACGCCCTACAACAAGTCACCAGCTTGCGCGGATACGAAGAGACGGTTGAACAAAACCACTTGCAACTCTCACCCAATCTTCCGCTCACCGGTCATCTACAATCCGCGCAAGGTTTGGTTGATTTGATCGGCGTAAGTTTTGCCCCCAAACCATACGCCACTTTCATCGCAGCGCACGCGCAGAGTGGCCAAAGCTATTTAATAGCCGCCTCATACGGGGACACAGCCGACGTGCAGCGCGAAGTCAATCCCTCACAAATGAACAAGTCACCAGTGCCAGCCAGACACGACGCGTTGCCCGTTCGCATTATCAATAACGGTGTTATCACCAGCAATTTCATTTCGCCTGAAACGACCTTTTCCGACGCAGCAACTACACCGACACGAATCTATCGCTTCGTAGCTAGCACGTTGGAACAACTCAAGGAACATCTGTCACAGGTTGCTTCGTCGCCGGAAGCGCATCAGCGGATTGGTGTTGAACACTTTTCAGAATCACCAGCTTGGCGCGCTGCGATTGTGTGTCAAGAAAATGAGTTACCGGATCGGTCTCGCAAACTTTCGTTGTTGGTTGGCAATCCCAGATCACTGTCGACCGCGATCGATCAAGGGCTATTGTGGCGCGCGCCTGCGGCAGAGAATTCCCCCCGCGCCAAGGTCGCTTGGCTCTTTCCCGGTCAGGGTTCGCAGTATCAAGGCATGCTTCAAGCGCTGTGTCGTCACGATCGTGTGGCCGCCCAAGCACTTGCTGAAGCCGATGCGGCATTGGCGGCTCTCGACCAACCTTCCTTCGAACAATTGGCGTGGAATAGCGTCAACGAATTGGGCGAGAACGTGTGGCACACCCAAGCCGCCATGTTGGTCGCCGATTGGGTCATGCTCCAGTCGCTCAGTGGTCGTGGTCTACGATGCGATTTTTTAAGCGGCCACAGTTTTGGTGAGCTCCCCGCGATGTTGGCTGCGGGCTGTTGGAGTTTGATCGATGCCCTGCGCGCGACTTGGGAACGCTGTCGATCGATCGTCGAACATGGGCCCTCGGGCTGCGCCATGCTGAGCGTGCAGGCTGACGCCACACGTGTGAATCAAACCATCCTCGACTGTCATCTGGCACTCACAATTTCGCATCGCAACGCAACGAATCAAACTGTGGTGGGTGGTAGACAAGCCCACATTGCGCAGTTGGCCGCCCGCTTGGAAGAAGAAGGACTGGTGAGTCGACTGCTACCGGTTCCGACCGCGTTTCACACTCCCGCCCTCGACGCGGCGGTAGATCCATTTCGCGCGGCGTTGCAGGCGATTGAAATCCACCCACCCCGCACACCGATGCTCAGCAGCGTCGACAATCGTTTCATCGCGGAACCCGATGACATCCGCGATGGACTCGCGCGACAGTTGTCCACGCCGCTCGATTTTGTAGGACTCGTCGAGCGTTTGGAACGCGAGGGTGTAAGGCTCGTCATCGAAGTTGGTCCGCAACAAGTACTCACACGATTAGTACGACAAACCAGCGATCAATTGCTAATTGTCCCCAGCGACCATGCCAAGCTGGGGGCCTCACACCAATTGCGAATTGTCGAAGCGCTAGCCGAATTGCACGAGCCAGGCATACTGTCTCAGGTGCCAATTTCTCGCGAGATGGCGACGACGAACACGCTTGGCACCCCATCGCAAAGCGTAGCGAACGGTCGTGCTAAACCAAGACCGGCGCAATCGCTGCCGATTCTCGAGTTTGATGCGACTCAGTCGCGCAAGATGCGTCTGCGCAACGAGAGCCAGACTGGTAGCGGAGCGTCGTTTCGCCCCGCTGCGCAACCGACCAGCACTGCTCCACTTCATTACGATGCCACGCAACTTCGACGCACTAATCATCGCGATCGATCGGCGATGGTGGCTCCTGCGGAGTTGGCACGTAGCACACGCAGCCCGCAGTCTGCCGATCAATGCGTCTCCCATTTTGAGGTTCCACCATCCGACCTTGGTGAGCAAACCGCCATCGAAACCTTCCTGATCGATTTCGTGGTCGAACAGACCGGCTATCCTGCAGAGATCATCGAACTCGATTGGGATCTGGAAGCTGACTTGGGAATCGATAGCATCAAGAAGGCTCAATTGTTCGGTGAGCTCAGAGAGTTTTTCGATCTAGAGTCTCACCAGGGGCTGAAGCTCGACAGCTATCGTTCGCTACGCGAGATCGCGGCCCTGCTGCATACCACTCCAGGAAAATCCGAATGGTTGAATGGCAGCCACATCGAAAGCAGTCCCATTGAATCTGACGTGTCGCTCGCCGCACCTCTGACGACACTCGCCAGTGGGCTGCAATCGGCTGAGGAACTGTCCGCTTTCTTGGTCGACTTCGTCGTCGAACAAACCGGTTATCCACCGGAGATCATCGAGCTGGATGCCGACTTGGAAGCGGACCTCGGCATCGACAGCATTAAGAAAGCGCAGTTGTTCGGTGAACTCCGTGAGCTGTTCGCATTTGATCCCGCCGCTATGAGCGAGCGAGCGAGTACAACGTCCGGCGAGCGTTCGACGGGCATTGCTGAATTCCGCACTTTGCGTCATATCCTCGATCTACTTCTGGCCCAACAAACGCCGCCTGTTGAAATAACAATTGCAGCCACCAACGAACCTGAGATGGCGACGCGGAGCGTCGGGGCACATGGGGAATTGCCACGACTCGACTTGGCGCTGGCCAGCGATGCAGCACCAGTAAAATACGTTAGGGGCGTCAACGCAAATCTTCGGGCGATGGTGGCACGCCGCGATGCGACTGAGTTGTCTCCGCTCCCAACCAACGGACACTGGTCGGACTACCAAGCCCGTCTGCAACGATTCGCCGATTGTTGCCATGTGCCACTCACCAGTCTCCGCGCCTTGGACCGCACATTGTTGACCGCCGTCAACTGGCGAGCGCTCGGCACGGCTCAACGTCGCGCAACCCACGCACTTGCAAACCATAACTCCTCGCACAACACTGACGATGTGCGGTGGTTGGCTGCCTTCGTCGTACCAACTTGGTTGGCCGAACTGGGGACTCCACTGGGAATGACAAACAGCGTCGATGGCCAAGTCGAACTTGCTACGCCTGGGAGCGTCACGCCCTTGGCTGTCTTAGTCGAGAACAGCTTGCGCGTGGCCAGCTTCAGCGGACTATCCACTGCTGAGGGGATCCAACAATTGTCCTCCGCGTTGTTAGCCCTGCGCGGCAATGACGTGGAGACGCTGTTGTCCCAGATCCGTCGCTGGGAAATCGTCGGCGATTGGTGGATAATGATTGCTCACAGCGATCGACAAACACTAGCTACCATCGAATCGCGAGCGGGAGTCATTGCGGTTCGAACCGAGGCGTTGAGCGAACTGCCGCGACTGTCGACCACTGAGGCCCAAGCCGCACATGCGTCGAGCGTGGCCTTGCTGGGTGTTGATCGCAACTCCGCCAAGTTCGTTGTGCATTGCCAGCAGCAGTCTGCGTTGTACGAACCATTGAACATGGATTTGCCGCGCGCAACTGAAAAACGGGACAACAATTCCCGTTCCGACTCGCGAGAATTGGCAACGCATACAAGGCTGGGTCACGGCGAGTTGGAGGAGCAGACGACGTTTGGAACAGAAGAGCGAGTTGTTGGCGCTAGTACCATTGCCAATCGCTATATTTTGCGAATGGTCCCCGCTCCACAAGCAAGCGCGCCGGGTAGGCAGCCTGAATGGAGTGGGACCGCGCTGGTGATCGGTGACAATCCCGTCGCCCGGCAGCTTGAAGCGAGACTAATCGGTGCGCAGGTCGACGTGGTCCGCTGGTCCGCCAGCGTTGACTCCAACGAATTGTCCCGTCGCTTTGTCGCGCTGACTCAAGATCGCGTTGTCCCACACTTGTTCTTGCTCACCCCCTGCGACGAAGAAGCACAATTTTCGCTTGCCCCCGAAACTTGGTCCGCCCGCAAACAACAGGGCATTCTGGGGAACTTCTGGCTCTGTCAAAAATGGTTCGAACACATTTCCACTCACCGCTTGGCCGATGATGCGAGTTTGATGGCCGTCAGCACGCTCGGTGGCGACTTCGGCATCAGTGGCCATATCTATTCGGCCGAAGGGGGCGGAGTAGGGGGACTACTCAAATCGATCTTGATCGAGAGTTGGATGCAGGGCTATCGCTCACTCCCAATTAAAACGATCGACACCGCGCCCCAACAAAGTCCCGCTGAGATCGTCGAAACGCTATGGCGTGAACTGGCGATTCCAAGCTACGACAATGAGATCGCCATCATTGACGGCAATCGACATGTCGTCCGCGCCATCCCACGTCCATTGCGAAACAATCATAAGACGAGCGCCGCGACGCAACTCAAAAAGATCTCTCGCGGTGGTACTTGGGTTTGTACGGGAGGTGCCCGTGGGATTACCGCCTTTGTGACAGAGAAACTCGCGCAACGTTATGGATTGAAACTCCATCTGCTGGGGACCGCTCCCGCACCAACGATCGATGCTACCTGGCGCGAGCTGGATGAAGCCCAACTGAGACAACTCAAAGTTCACATTATGACATCGGCTCGAACGGCGGGTCGCAATCCAGTGAAGACTTGGCAAGATACCGAGAAGGCGCTCGAAATCGATGCCACGCTGCGGCGCTTGAACCAATTGGGGATTGAAGCCTATTATCACAGTTGCGATTGTGCGGATCGCTCGGCCGTCGCTGCGACTCTGCAGAAAGTACGGCAGAAGTCAGGCCCGATTCGTGGAGTCTTGCATGGAGCTGGAGTGGGTAAGGACTCTCGATTTGATCGCAAGCAACCAGAAAAAGTGGCACAGTGCATCGCCGCTAAAGTCGACGGTGCCCTGGCATTGATGGCCGCCACCGCCGATGATCCCTTGGAGTGCTTTGTCGGTTTCGGTTCAATCAGTGGTCGGTTTGGTGCCAATGGACATACCGACTATTCGCTGGCCAACGATATGCTCTGCAAAACAATCGATTGGCTGCGCGGGGCGCGCCCCGAAGTGCGGGCCATCGGTTTTCACTGGCACGCTTGGGGAGACGTGGGGATGGCCACCAAACCGGAAACACGTCTGGCGCTAGAGATGATTGATATGCAATTCATGCCCGCCGAAGAAGGCTTTGAACACCTCGTCGCCGAACTAGAAGGTGGGGCAGGGGAGTCGGAAGTGTTAATCACGGATGATCGTTACTACCGCATGTTCTATCCGGCCGAAACAATACTTCTGGGTAAGCCCGCCAGCTCAACAGAGAACGCAATGGTCGCGTCACTGGTTCAACTCCGCGTTTCCGATCATAGTCAAGTCAACGGTGCGGCCAATCGTCAACTGTACGTGAGTCGCGTCAATCCTGCCAAGGATCCATTTTTAGCGGAACATTTGTTGGACAACCGACCTTTGCTCCCCTTCGTCGTCGCGGCAGAGATGTTATTGGAAGCGGGCCAGCATCAGTTGGCCAACCACGCCGTCGAGCTGCGCGACATCCAAGCCACGGCTGCGTTACGCTTCTTCCATGACTCACCGCAAGAACTACGTATCGAAACGAATAAGTCGAGCGAGGGGCAAATTGACTGTCGTTTGTTGAGCGATTTTATTGCCCGCGATGGGCGTATCGTTGACCCCAATCGCGTCAACTTTACCGCTCAAGTCGTAGCCAGTGAACCTCTTCTCAACGGTTCACCAAACTATCTAACACGCAACAATTTAACACGCATCCGACTAGCAAGTAGCGCCATCCAGCAAGCGGTCCGGTATCCCGCACTTGGCTCTAAGTTCTATGTCGGTTGGCCACTACAGCGACTGAAGAAAGTTAGCTTAGTAGAGGGTGGCATCGTGGGGAACATCTCCGCTCCCGCCCTGATCGAGCTAGCCGGTGGTAGTCGCGATGTGCGCGGTTGGCGCATTCCCAGCGCGGCGCTGGACGCGTGTCTGTTCGCTGTGGGTGTGCTGGCTTGGCAACAAGTTGCTCCAGGTTCTGCGTTACCAGTCCGCATCGGACAACTGCGACTCGGTCGACTACCGACCCCCGGTGAGGCGTGTCAAGTCCATGCGCAATTGACTGGGAGTGGTGACTGCAAGGCAACTTTCAACTTTACACTGTACGGCGTCGACGGAAGTTTGTTGGTCAACGTCGTCGATTACGAAGTCGCTTGGCTGGCCAGCGAACAAACTGCCCAACAATCCGCATTCGACACGTACCGCGCTGAGCCATCAACAGCACCACGTTCCGCTGGGCGAGGTTAGTGGTGTTTGTCAGCAGCGAGCGGCTGCCGCATCTGCTTTCCCCCAGTAGCTACTCCAGCGACTCGGCCTATGAGCGCGAATCGCAATGTGTGTTGCAGTCGAGTTGGCATGTGGTGGGGACAACCGCAGAGTTGCGCACGCACGGAGATTTCCTAACCCAGGTCGTGGCGGGGGTCAGTCTCCAAGTCCGCAACTTCAATGGCCAACTGCACGCTTTATCCAATATCTGCGCCCATCGTCATGCGGAAATCTGTTCTAAGTCGTGCGGCAATTCACCCACCATGCGCTGCCAGTACCACGGCTGGGAATACCAAGCTGATGGGCGGACCGGCAAGATCCCCGCACCGAAGAACTTTGTCCCTTTTGATCGCGAGGCTACGCGACTGCCGCAATACTCTCTGGATACCGTCGGCCAATTGGTCTTCGTCAACGTCTCGGCCAATCCCGTTCCATTGATCCAATTCTTGGGAGCCGAATTCCATGCACTTTTAGCGGAGCACTTCTCCGACGCATGGAAGCTGGCCCTCCGCTGGCAACCCGACTATCCCGCCAATTGGAAAGTCCCAGTCGAGAATTCGTTGGAGGCGTATCACGTTCCAGCCGTTCATCCGCATACATTCCGCGAAGATCCAGGTGCCGATCGATCACGACACATACTACTGGAAAATCGGACGTGGTTCGAAACCACTTTGCCCTTCAGCCCCCACACGCGCTTGGATGCCACTTTTCAGCGTTTCGAACGGAGATTTGTGCGCTGGCTCGGGCATGAGACCTGTGGAAATTACCAACAACATCACGTTTTTCCGAATTTGCTTTTTTCTTTCACAGATGCGATTAGTCTAGTTAACTGCGTATTGCCGCGTGACCCACGCAATTGCACGGCGGTGGTTCGGCAGTTTGGTCGCTTGCCACGCTCCAGTGGTGGTCTCCGCAGGCTATCCGCCCACTGGTGGAGTCGCCTAACAGCCGCCATTACCAAGCGTGTGTTGTTAGAGGACCTACAGATTTTTTCCGCCATACAACGGGGACTCGAGCACAGTCCCAATGCCGGAATGTTGGGAATCTGCGAAGAGCGCATCCATCGTTTCCAACAGTTCATGGTCGAACGCGGGAGTTAAGTTTCAAGTTCCAAGTTCCAAGTTCCAAGTTCCAAATGAATTAGGGCCAAAGGCCCGGCAGATTTTCTAGCCCAGGCAGCAGGCCTGGGACAGATAGACGGGAGTCGACAGTCGGTAGGGCCAACGGCCAACGCTGTGAAGCATTTTTATTTGGGAAAATTGGGGTTTCGCTAGAATTGAGAGTATGAAAAAAGGCCAGATTCCTACACCCACCAACTGAAACGTATCAGTCAGAAAGGAATCTGGCCATGAGTCG
>JBGSJT010000387.1:0-2490 GCA_041741715.1 Pirellulaceae bacterium
AGAAAGGCCCTTACCGACGTACTCCCGTTGATCTGCGCTTAGGCTCTGAGGAAGCCATCGCTGCAGCACCTTGCGAACAGCCACAGTACCTGGATGGACTTCAGCCAATCCACCAGTCGTTTGCTGTCGCGCTAGTTCATCCATGCTCGTCTGCATCATAGCTGACATCAGCAAACTCCCTGCCAGGTCTCGAACTCCTTCGTCATTGAACAGTGTTACGAAGTCTTCGTACGAACCGCTCTTACCGTGCTGCTCCACTGCATCGAGCAATTCTTGCGGCGTGTCGGAATTATTTGGCGGCGGAATAGTCGGATGACTCGACTCCGCAACTCCTTGGGTGTTGCCCTCACTTGCCGACACACCGTCAAGTACCGACGACATACTGGAAATCATCTGGTGCAGTATTTCGTCACTGAAAGCCTCGCTGACGAGCCAACGCTGATCGATTCGCTGTAGCTTGAAGCTCATCGGAACGGATGGCTTGTCAGTATCAACGATCTGGGTTGCAGTTGCTTCGTCGCCATCGATCTCGATCAGGTATTTCGGTTGTGCTTTTGATTCCTTCTTGGGCGACTCGGTATCGCCTGGAATGTTATTGAATCGCTCGCTCAACTCACCGGCTTTGCGTAGAAACTCTTTGGGAGACTTCAGTGTGCCTGCGGCCAGTCGAAACAGCTCTCGATCGGGCTTCACCAGTGATTCATCATTGCCGAACGCCGCACCGAGCGTCAGTTTGGCGAGTAACTCAAATGCCTTCGTGCACTCCTCAGGTGGCGTTGGTAGCGAATGTTCCTTGAGCAACGCATCCACGCTCAGATGGAATGATGGAGCAGTACCCGCGACGATTGGTGCATTGTCTTTGATGCCGATTACGCCTCCGGTTTGCAAGCCAACCTGCGACAGACCCGACATAAAGCAAAGCTGTTGCAGCATCACACCGCTTAGTTCTTGCAGTGCCGCTTCGGTATAGCACTCGACAGGAACGCCCATGGGATGATCAACCGAATAGCGGTCGATGGTATCCAGGGTTGCTTGCGGGGTTGAGAGATCAACCGCGCGAAGTTCCGAGGTCTCTGGTGTTGCTGCCCGTGAGCGACGGCAAGTAAAAAGATTAACCTTCGAACCAGCCAAGAATCGATCGGGTCGAAACGCATCATTTACCAAGTTGTCGAAGTTACTCGTGCAATAACAGATGCGTAAGACTTCACCATCACAGCTTAGGATACCCGGTGCCGTGACCCTCTCTCCGTTTGGATCGAGTACGAAATCCACTGCAAAAACTGGCTGATCATCCTTGCTTGACTGGGACAGCCCTCGCCATTGCATATCCAACGGCGTCGCTGCCGCCTCCGAAAGCGATAATGTTTCTCCGTCTATGCTCAAAACTAATGGAGATTTTTGATCGAGTAACCCATTCTTTGCTTCAGCAGAAAGTGACTCAACAATCCAGTTTCCCTGAACTCGCTGCTTCATAAACCGAGTGGAGGTTTCTGGAAGTGAAATGGTAGCCGAACTCTTGTGACTACGACCGCCTCGATCCATAAGCTCTAGAGCAAGCAGGTACTCAGTTGGATTTTCTGTGCCAACAAGCTTCACAGATAGAATAAGATCAACGGTGTGCCCTTCCTTCTTCAGTTCCTCAACGTACTTTGCTCGCCGATCGGGAATCACAACATCTTTCCATTTTATCCTCGCACTGTGAATTGCTGCCTCGGCAGATCTACGACTGATCACATTCAGGTGCGCAAACGCTTTCAATTCCGCCGTGATTTGCTCTTGAATCACTTCTTTGAAGTCCCCCAGGTCCTCCTTTGCTGTAACCTCAATGTCGCCAACGACGATGCTGAATGGTGGCGTTTGAGTTACTTCAAAGTGCAGCTGAGTTATGAGTTCATTGATGGCTTGAGCAACCGGTTGTCGACTAGCGTCTGATTTTGTGTGCCCCGTCGCTGATGAAGTCGCGCTAACTTGCGACGGAGCTTGGTAGGTAGCTTGAGCGGCAGCCGAGCGATCATCGATGTTGGCGCGAACACAATCAATGTAGGCAATGTTTTCGCCGGGACAGATTGCATTGGGGTTCTCGCCCCAGGCAAGCTGAAAACTTTTGCCGTCATAGGCGATTCGCGCAGGTTCCGAATTACTTTCGGCGTTGCTATTTGGGTCCCAAATCACGCCAAGCTCATAGGGCCTTTCCGCGTTTGGCCAAACGAGCTTCCACGGCGATACGCCGAGTACTTTCTCATTCACGATCGTGTGCATCAACAATAAGTCACCACGAATCACCACCTGAGACAATCGGTCATCTCCTTGGTCGCCAGCCTGAAATGCTCTTACATTCCAAGTTCCTTGAAGGGCGGCTTGCATTTCTTGGGATGATGTAATCGTGTTCTGGTTTATGGAGTCTTCTTTGGAGATCGAGCGAGTAGACTCGTTACTGGTTCGAGTGACTTCCCACTTCAGATTGGGATCGAGCAAATCCTCGACGCGGCG
>JBGSJT010000388.1:0-9997 GCA_041741715.1 Pirellulaceae bacterium
TGGAAAAAGTGGTGCCACATTCTCGCTCCGAAACGAAGTGGATGCGGGCCCCAATTGCGAATAGCAAATCGGTCTTAGTGCCGTACTCCATCAACGTACTCAGTAATGGCCCCAACCAGAATTCTCGCTCGTCAGAGACTATGTTTTATTTACAATGGCGATTCGGAAAAGAAGAGGTAGCAAAGGCTGTCCCGAAACCGGACACCCTTGATTGGCGCGCACCAATTCGACAGCTTTTTGATCAGAACCTCGAACGCGGATTCGACCCAGACCTAGATGCAACTCCGCCTCCAACGGCGATAGCGAGCGAGCAATGAGCTCGGGATGATCGAATAACGCTTGTTCGAGCATCGCCGTGAGACATTTCCCAAATGCCGGCTTTGCCTCCGGCTGCGTGATCGCTTGACGGATGGCTCGCATCGTTTGGGCTAGGCTGCACCGCTCGGGTCTCCAGGATGACTTCGACCTAGGCCGTTTACGACTATGCATGCGTATCTGTTCTCGCAAGGCCAGCAATTCACAAACTGTCATTGCGGCTAGCGCCATTTGCCACGCCCAGCGTAGGTCGGATAGAATTGGCGTAGGCCGCTTCCAGTAGGAGTGGTCGCCACAAGACCACGCCCATGTTGAGAGTAGTACATTAGCAAACTGTGGGATTAATCTCATCGTGGAGCGCACATTGCAAACGTCCCATATTGATCTGGACGTTAGTGCGCAGACATGGTTGAAGTTTCAAAACTTGAGATTGAAATGTGGCAGGTAGAGTACGCCGTCCGAAAAATTCAACGTGCTTTGACGAGGGTCAAGGACGATCGGTTTACTCCCGCGTCCTTGTCTTCCGAGATTTCTGACTACTTAATTGATTTGACTGTTCGACAGGCAAACGGCAATTCTGATTTCAGCAAATTCGTAATCTCACTGCCACTTGGTGCAATTGAAGACGAACTCCTGAAGCAAGTTATCCCTGAGAGGCATCGACAGAAGATGGTTGGATACCGATCCCGTCACAAAGCACTAGAAATCGAGAAAGAAGACTACTGCGTCGACCAAAACTTTGAGAAGGCTGCCGTATGCCGTGATCAACAGCAAGAAATTGCACAATTAATTCGCAATTTGATCGCGGACCAGGAAATTGCGATAACCCCCGCACTCGTTGATTCTACTTTGAGATCCTTGGGTTACAACGGCTCTGACGAAAGCAACCGTTAATCGCATTAAAAAATACGCTAGTGGCGAGGCTACCTAGCTTGGCTCCCACGGATATCTGCTTGTCCTAAGTCGTCCCCTTGCAGTCCGCGTTAGGATGTTTGAGAGACGTACACCAGCCACAGCGAAAGCCACCACGCCCAAGTTGTGGCTACATCCATTTGCCACGCCCATAGGAGGTCGCCTGGTTCAACGCAGCCACCACGCCCACAGTTGTGGCTAGCTCCATTTGCCAAGCGCACGAAGGTCGGTCAACCAATTAGCAAGCGTGTGAACGACTCGCCCCAATTCGCCGAATTCGCCTGGCAAGATAGGCAATTTTCCGCGTCAGATTCCGGACACCGAAACAAACCGGGTTGTTAACCCGATGGGGTCTGTTAAACAGAGAGCGCGAGAGTTCTGGGCCAATTTGGACCCGAAACCGCAAATTGGTGCGATCGCCAAATCGCACGTCGGCGCTCTCACAATTGGCCGACCCACACAAACCCAGCGAAAACCGCTATAGAAACGCAAAACGCCGAGGCTAGATGCTCTCGGCGTTTTGAGTTAACTGGATTGTCGCCGCAATTCCGCGACGAAAATGAGCTCCCCGTACAGGACGCTCTCTGCAACAAGTCTCTGTATGTCGAATGACGGAAACCACTACTGGGTAAAATACCGTTGGTGGGAAGGCATGCACTTCTTCGTTGTTCAAAAATCGTTGCACATCCTCCGCTAGGTTGTTAGCGGAATCGTATCTTCGATTGCGGTCCTTCTCCATTGCCTTCATCACAATCCAGTCCAGCTCACCGCGAAGATCCTGACTTAGTTTTAGTGGCTCTACTTGCCGCTGTCCTGCGAGAGTCGACTGGGCTTCGGCTTTTAGTGTGCTAACGCGGGCGCTCGGCTTCGGAGGGTCGACTTCGCGAATGATGCGCCGCATCTCGTCGAAGCCTGCATGTTTAAGCGTGTCTTTTTCGAAAGGGGTGTTCCCTGTCAGCAACTCATAAAGCAACACGCCCAAGGAATACACATCGCTGCGAGTGTCGATGTCGAGACTGCTTTGGCCAGCCTGCTCCGGACTCATGTAGAGCGGTGTTCCGACCATTTGGCTGAAGGCGGTGTAAAGCGTATTTTCGGTCAATTTTTGCCCAATAGCTTTAGCCACTCCAAAGTCGATGACTTTGACCACTGGCCTCACGTCATGGATGGCCACAATGACGTTAGAGGGCTTGATGTCGCGATGGATGATCCCTTTCTGGTGCGCGTGTTGTATGGCCTGGCAAACTTGTAGGAATAGGTCGAGCCGATCGCGAGTCCCCAGCTTCTGCGCATCGCAGTACTCGGTGATCGGCAACCCCTTGACCAATTCCATCACAAAGTAGGGAAGCCCGTTGTCGGTGGTCCCGGCATCCAAAACCCTTGCGATGTTGGGATGGTCCATCAAAGCCAATGCTTGACGCTCCGATTCAAATCGCGAAATGACTTCGCGACTCCCCATCCCCGGCTTGATGATCTTGAGTGCCACCTTACGACGAACTGGTTTCTCTTGTTCGGCGACATAAACGCTCCCCATTCCCCCTTCGCCCAAGAGCTCTCGCAATTTGTATGGGCCAATTTGACGACTGATGTGGGATGTCGATTCGGCCGCAAGCGTGGGTGCGACCGCCGCCGGTCGATCGAACATGGCTCCCGCTGCACTGTGGTCGCGAAGCATACTCTGCAACTCGGCCAGCTTGGATCTATCATCGCCACAAGCGTTTCTAAGATAGGAAGCACGCTCGTCCTTATTCTCCATTTTTACAGCGTTGGAAAAGATGTTCTCTAGAATGGATTGGTGATTTTGCATAGTGGAAGTTACTTTTTGGGACATGCATCGTGGCATTTGTATTTTTGGCCAGACGCAACGCCGGAGCGTCCGGTGAAGCTTACAGCGACTTAGTTATTACTAACCAAATGGCGATACAACCATAACTTCGCCAGCGCCCAATCGCGATACGCTGAGCTATCGGAAATGCCTTGCAAGCTGGCTACTTCTTCAAGTGTCATGCCTGAGAAGAACCGGAGATTGACCAGCTGTGCTCTTCGGGGTGATACTAACTCCAGTTGCGTCAACGCTTCGTGGACGGCCAGGATGCGTTCGGCTTCGTCGGCATCAATCGAATTCGCATAGGTGACCGCTTCATCGTATTTAATCCGAGCATGGCCCCCACCCCGGCGTTCACTTTTTTTGGCTCGGGCTTTCTCGACCAAGATTCTTCGCATAGCCTCGGCGGCCGCAGAAAAAAAGTGCCCTCGATTCTCCCATTCCTTATCTGCACCTCCGTTTCCGATCAACCTCGCATATGCTTCATGCACCAGCGCCGTCGCTTGCAACGTGTGATCTGGCTTCTCATTCTTCATTTTAGCGGCCGCCAGTCTGCGAAGCTCTTCATAAACCAACGGCAACAACTGATCTGCAGCATGAGGTTCACCGGAAGAGATTCGTGCCAAGATTTCAGTCACGTTGACATTGGACATGGATAGGACATCTGCGTGGAAGTTGGTCTCTATGAGGAATTGGATCAGACAATGATTGTACAAGCAGTTAACCGAACGATGCTTGCGACTTTGAAACACAGAGACACAGAGATCGTAGAGGAGTCCGGGCGTGGAAACTCCTTGTCCTCTGTGACTCTGTGTTCTGATGTTTTCTATCGCTGACGTTCTAACGGCGACCAGCCAATCGCTTTTTCGTATGGCTGAATACGCTATCTTCATTCCAGTTCTCGAAGATCGAGTCCACTTGGGCAATGAAGGGATCGCTTGACGTTAGTGTTTTTCGATTGGGTTTTTCGACCTCTGGCATCGATGTGCCTGAAGCGACCCTCGGGCCCTGGCTGGCAAGCATACTCGCAGGCGTAGGTGGATCCGCGATTCCTTGAGGATTGGTATTCCCTGCAGCCAGCGCGAAGCTCGATGAAGGCGATGCAGAACCGCTTGTTCGGGTTGAGGCTGAATCAAACTGGTAGACTCTGTCGGTGTTGTTGTCCACGATCCAGATGTTACTATTGATCATCGTCGGATCGATGGTGAGCCCAGTTGGACTGCCACCACCTGATGTAATTGTCCAACTGCCCAGCAACGATCCACCAACACTGTACTTAAAGACTTTGTCGGTAGAAGAAGTATTATTGAGGACCCAGATACTTGCACCGTCGGTGACAAGGTCCGTGGGACTGGTATTGCTGCGGTTGAGGGAAAAGCTGCTGGACGCGTTTTGACTACCAGAAGTCCGGGTTGCCGCGCCAGCGTACTTAAACACCTTATCGCTTCGGCTGTCGACGATCCAAACGTCGGTGCCATTGGTCGTGATCCCTTCCACGGTCGCATTGCTGGCGAGAGAGCCTAAGGACCACGAACCGAGCAGTCCACCGCTCGTGTCGTAAACATAAACTTTCTTATTGGCGTCGACGACCCAGACTTTATCGCCAGCTGCAGTGCTGGCCGCTCCGCGTGGAGCGGTGTTCGTAGATTGCATCGCATAGTTTTCGATCGCTGCGCCCGATGCGGTGTATTCATAAGTCCGATCAGGGCTGCCGTCGTTGACAACATAGAACTTGGTGGGTGGGAGTTCGTTGTCAATAATGGTCGCCGTTCCCTGCGCATCGGCGATCACAGCCCCAGATGCATTGGAAAGATTTACCATGAACGTCTCGTTGCCTTCGTACGTCGCATCGTCGAGCGTTTGAACTACAATTGTGCGGCTAGTTTGACCGGGGGCGAAGGTAATCGTGCCAGAAGTAGCGACATAATCGCTCGAACCGCCTGAGCCCGTGGACGTGGCATATTCGAAACTGATTGGCAACGCACTGGGAGAACTCAGGTTTACGGAAAACGCTGCTTGGGACGCCGGCCCGAACCTCAATATCTCTTCTCTTACGCCGACCAAGAGATTTCCCTGGGCATCCAGCAGCAACCCGTGCGGCTGAAGCAACCCGCCTTGTCCTGCCGAAACAGCGGCCCCCTCGAATGCTCCCGTGATACCATTAAATCTCAATACCTCGTTTGAATCTCGGCTTGAGACCAGTAAACTGCCATTATGAAACACGAGTGATCCAGGTTTCTTCAGGCCACCGCTACCCGGTGCAATGAACACTCGGTCAAAGATGACGTTGCTGCCGCTTGAAAGAAAACGAATTACGGAATCATTGTTTTCGCTTGCAACATAGAGGTGGCCGTCAGGGCCGAACCGGAGCCCGCGAGGAGTATTCAACGTGCCATTGGGTACGCTGAGTGAACCCAATGGAGTTCCTTCGGCGCTATACCTTAAAACAGCATTAGCGCTGCTGATATACCATGTACCGTCTGGTCCTCGGACCATGCCCTTTGCAAATTGGAGTCCCCCACTTCCCGGAGAAACGAACAGACCAAGGCTCGTACCGCTGGCACTGAACTTAAGTACTTTCGCGCTGTCGCGGCACAACACATAGAGGATGTTACCGTGCCATACCAGTCCCTCAACGGCCGGGTACTCGATGCCCATGCCTGCGGAGACAAAGTTCCCGAGAAATGCTCCTGTTGTTCCGTCAAACTTTAGTATTTCGTGAGTTAGGCTACTGGCGGCATACAGGTGACCGTCCGGTCCCCATGCCAGCCCGGTGCTGAAGGTCATGCTTCCATTGTCGCCTCGATTAACAAATGCCCCCAGATTCGCAGTTTGTTGACTGGCTTCAATGGCGGACGAATCGCTTATCGACACCTCAGCATCGTCGTTGAGAACCGTGGCTTTCCCTGCAATTGCCCTTAATGCTGGATCGTCTGAAGACAGAACGATTCCGAAGGATTCATGGCTCTCTAGCTGGCTGTCCCCCGCAACAGTGACGACAACTGTCTTTTGTGATTCACCCGGAGCAAAGATTAACTGACCTGAATCTGCCGTGAAATCCGAAGAGCCGATGGCCGTGCCGTCCACCGTAGCCCAATTGACGATTATTTGACCAGAGAGGTTGCCGATTCGCTTCACTGCAAACGAAAGATCGGTCGTGGTTGCGGCCGCACCTTCAATGACGGACGGATGATCAGCGATCACGAAATCACCGACGAGTTGCGCATCCCAATTAATAATTTCCATAAGGTCCGAGTTGCCAGACGTAAAACCAAGCCAAGCCCGCCCCGCATCGGTGTCCAATTTCGTGCCAAGCTCGAGCGGAACGATTAGCAAGGGCGCGGTCAAGTCGTCAAGAAAAACTCGGAGCGTGCCAGGAGTGTAGTCAATCCTTGCAGTATGGACACGCCCGTCGTCCAAAGTGAATCCGGACATACTCGCGGATCCAATCGAGTAGTCCTCATGAGCGCTGTTAGGGCCGGTCCCATTCGTGTGCACGCTGACATGGCTACTGCTGGGGTCATTCAGATTGGGGTCCTGAGTATTATCAAACTCGATCGCCAAGCTGTTAGGGATGCCGTCCGGCATCTGACCTGCGTACCCCAATCCGCTTCCACCATCACGGATCTCAAAAGGGTTGCTATTTTGAATGACAAAAGCGAAGCCCCATGTAGTGCGCGATTCATCCAGGTTGCTTGCGCGAAATTGAAACGTAGTATTGAAGCCTGCGGCGACGGGAGATTTGTCTGCAATATACCAGGCACCTCCGCGCATATTATGGATGGGAACTCCTGGTATCGTCGGGGAGACGGGCGTTAGACGCAACTCATGGTCAGCGTTGATTGTCGCGGAACCGACAAGTTGCAATCCATCGATATCACTGAAGTCAGCGAAATTGAATCCCGCCAGAAGAGCTCGTTCTTCGAGTCTTTCCAAACGAAGCCTGCTTCCAAAGCGATTCCTCGAGAGGCCTTTCGAAGAACAATTTCGCTTTGTTTTTCTGAGCTTTGTGAGCAATTTCGCAAGGTGATTCATTATTTTTTACCGCTTCGTTCTTTACATTGTTCTTTTCGACCACACACTCAATGCGATATTTCGAGCGAAAGACTGTCAAAAATCTCAAAATATTTCCAAAAAACTCCCTCAGTGCTGCCTGGGTCGCATCGTCGTTAATAGGCGTGCGGCAACTGTGGAGGTACTCAATCCGCACGATTGTGGCAGCACGATCACTTGCTTGCTTCTTAATACAGGCCTGTGAACGTGCAGGGCCGCCAGCCAGCACCCACTCAATTTTGATGCCGATGAGAGTTCGCAATCTTACCGGCTGAATTTTGGGTGCTTGGGACTCGCCTCGATTGCTTCGACTCATGCTTCGAACAGTCGGAACTTCTTGAATTTCAACCCGCTCCGGTCACCTCAACCGGGGCAGAGCTGTCCACGAGATAAGCCTTTAGGTAGACAACCCGACGCGAGATCACACTGTGCTTTGGTTCCACGGAACCCCACCAATTTAAGCGGTCAATCTGACAACAACGGCGATGGTCCAGCGCGCCCAGGAGGGCGTGTCATGAGCGCGCTCGAAAGGGTTGAGGCGAGTTTGCTATTTCAGTTCGATGAGTCAGTTGGAAGCCGAAGCGAGTTGGATCGCCGACAACCTATCTGGAACCAACCGGGTACGTAAACGGTCTCGAACTCTCTAGCAACCTGCTACCAGCGAACTCTCTGATAACCACTTTTGTGTTAACTAGCGTGTCGCTGTTAACCAGAGAGTTCGAGAGTTTTCGTTGTCCTGGCGGGGGTGGCGGTCAGGAAACGACCTTTTCGGTACTCTGACCTGGCAGGATAAGACGCACGGCCTAAGTCGGCGGTTAACAAGAAACCCGCAAAAACGCGGGATTTAAAGCAAAAAAGCCGAGGTAGAGACCTCGGCCTTCTGCGTTAACTAAAACAGTCCAGTTTCGGTACTGTTTGGAAAGGCTCCTCCGGTAGGACTCGAAGGTAGAAAAACCACATTTATGTAACGCTGATTTTACCTTGGATTCATGTTGTAAGTCATTAATTGACAGTGATTTACGGTTTAAGCATAGTTGGTAAAGCATTGGCGTTCAATGGGGCTAACATTGCCAACATTGCCACGTTTTTGCCACGTGTTATTGAGACTGAAAGACGCTTATTGAGACTGGAATGGCGGCTCAAAGCGTCCTACTAATTATCAATCCATCCAGGCGCAAGTCGCACCTCGGCAAGCCGCGCACTTATGGCTTCAAAGAGGGCGATGAAATCGGCGGTCATGATGACGTCGAGGTTTTCGAACGCGCCACGGAGTTCATTCAATCACAGAGGGATGCGACCAAGCCATTTTTCCTTTGGCTCGCACCGCACCAGCCGCATGTGCCGTTGCTACCGGAAAAACAGTGGCTCGATTGGTATCCGGAAGGGGCCATCAAGCTCGGAAAAAACTTCCTCAGCGAACCCACCGGCGACAGTCTCAACAATCAAGGCGTACCGGGACAGAACTACTATCGTGATTCCGGCTATCGACGAAACATGGACCAACTCCCCGCCGGACCTCCGCGCGATGAGGCCACGATGCTCGCCTTCACGCGTGCGTACTTTGCCGTTATCAGTCACCTCGACGATCAGGTCGGTCAATTTGCCGATCTGCTGCGCACAAGGGGCCTGCTGGAAAACACCGTCGTCTTTTTCATGTCCGACAATGGCTACCATCTAGGCTCACATGGTCTCGGCAACAAGATCACCATGCACGAGGAATCGGTGCGCGTGCCGATGTTTGCGTTCGGCGCAGGGATCAAGCCGGGGCAGAAGACACGCGCGCTGGTCAGCGAGCTCGATTTGTATCCAACGGTGCTGGAACTCACCGGAGCGACCGCACCGCCTGAGCCACTGATGGGAAAATCGCTGCTGCCACTCATCAACGACCCGGCAACATCCCATCGCGACACGGTGTTTTGCGAGTGCGTCGGCGTCGATGGCAAGGCGGGTGAGGGCCACCGTATGGCGCGTGGCCATCGATGGAAGCTTATTCTCAGCGATACCGATGAAGAATATCTCTTCGACCAGCAAGAGGATCCCTTCGAGCTCAACAATCGCATCACCGATCCCAACCTGGCTCCCGTGCTTGGCAAGCTTCGCGCGGAACTGGCTGCGTGGATGAGATCCATTGGCGACCGGCCTTATCCCGCCCGGCATTAACAAGGCCCTCAACCGAATCACCAACCTGTGACCCCGCCATAAAAACTTCTTGAAACTCTCCGCTGCACTCCTCGCTCTCACCTCGGGACCACCCTCGCACCAGACATCCAAGAAGCGATCCTATTTCTGCCCAGAACCACCCAAGGCCGCGATGTAATCATATAGGCCGACATCCGACGCTAACGCTGGATCGGGATACTTCAATCGGAACGGTTACGTAGCAATTCGAGCGGTGGGTTGCGCACAAAATCTACAATATTTTCAGCGACTGCAGCGAGATTGACCAAAGGTGTCGCAGGGCTGCTGATAAATAACAGCGTTCATCCAGGGCAATCGAATCACTCTCGGACTAGTCGCGCCCAAGCACGTCAAAATTCTGCGTGGTGAGCTGAATCAGCCACAGTCGAAGCCTGATACGGTGGAACTTGTCGTCGAAGATGGCTTGTTGGTAGCCTGTTAGGTAATGCCCAATACTGCCATTGTCCAAATAGCGGCTGGACTTACCCACGGCCCCCTTCGCAGCAGGTTTCGCAAATCGTGTGGCAGCGCGAGCACTGAAGTTTATCGCGGATCTCAATCAGCGATCCGCCACAAACAGGGCAGGCTGGACGACAGGTTGGTTCGGATTGCTTCTCTTCGTTTTGGTCGGCCATTCCAGTATTTCCCTGCAATGAGGATTTCCATGGATGTTTCACTTGGCATCACGCCCAGATCAAAACTCGCTGCCAATTC
>JBGSJT010000389.1:0-2407 GCA_041741715.1 Pirellulaceae bacterium
CTGCTCATGTTCGCTGCATAGGCCACAATCATAGGGACAGCCATGTTTAGGCTCGGTAAAGGTCTTGGCCGGTAGTTTGGCCGGTAGGCTCGTTTCGGTCATGTCATAGCGACTCACATCGCTACAGATGAAATCGTCGCGGCGACCATGTGTTGGGCAAGTCTTGCGGAAGTAGACTCGTTTTCCGCGCGCAATAATCTTGGCCGGTACGACCTCGCGACACTCTGGGCATAGACTTTGCGTGAGCCCCAGAAACGTGTAGTCGCGATGTTTGACGGGTGTGCGGTGCGCAATATTCATATTTAGGCCCTCCACTTGAGTGACCAAATAAAAAGCATCACATAACACGCTAAGGCAATAAAGCCGCTAATGCCGAGCACAATGGGGATCAGGTTTTCTCCTCCATTACCGCCGCCCTGGAACGAGTTGGGCGAAACAGCCAGAACTAGGAAACCCGAGGGGATGCAAATGATACAGAACGCGATGCACGAAGTGACACCAAACACCAATGAGAAGATCCATGACGTGAGTAAGAGTGCCAGTGGTTGCGGCGACGGCAGATGCGCAAGGTTGATAGCCTGTCGTCGCTGGACTAAAGGCACGCGAATCGCGGCGGCAATGAGTGCCAACACGCCCGGCACACCGAAGCCCGGCACGATGAAGCAAAGCCCTAAGAAAACCAGAAAGGCAATGGCTAGTGCGACCCAATATTTTGCAGGTAGATCGATAGTCGACGGAATTGAACTTTCTAGAGGCTCAACCAGGGTCGGGCCAAACGGATTGGGTTGAGTGGTGTGGTCCGAGCCTAGATTGCCCTCAGGTAGCCTATCGCCATTGCCCGGCAGGATTGGAGGTTCATTCATCGAAACTCTCTCGTACAAGAGGCCTACTTGTGGAACTGCATGGCCAAGCTGGTCAATTCGCTGCGTCGGATGATACCCAGAAAACGCCCTGGGGGCTGGCGCGACACAACTGCCAGCACGTCATCGATACATTCCCGAAACTCTTCGATGGCCAGGCTCAGCGGATCTTCGGGACTGACGTGATAACGGACGGGGCTGGTGAGGTCTTCCGCACGAACAAGCCGATCGTGTGACGAATCGAAAAATGTATCGCTCAATTCATCGTAACGAATGACCCCGACGACGCACAACTGGTCATCGACGACCACATAGGTATTGTCGTGACTGCGACGAATATAGGCGATGACTTCATCAAAATCGGCAGTCTGCGGGATGCCGACCACGTTTTGGCGCATCAGGTAGCTGACCGTCAGCGTTTGAGGGTCTGGAGTGTTCATGGGCTTAAGTCCAAACGCTTCGCGACTGCGCTGCCACAATTTTGCAGCTTGGCTTTGGGCTGTTTCCGTGTTGTGTGTTATGGCCTGCGCCAGTGGAACTTCACCGGCCCGGATGACGCACCAACGGATGCATATCGGTCCCACGATTTCGAAGAAGACAACCGAACCCAGAATAATCACTTGAAGCTGCTCACCCAGACCTGGCCAGCGCTGCGCTGCCAGGGTTGCCAGCGCGATGGCCGCGCCGGCTTGGGACAATAGACAGCTTCCTAAATAGCGTCGGACCGTCGCGGGTTCACCTCGCAGACGGGCTGCCCAGCGGACTCCCATAATTTTTCCGGCGCACCTGGCCGCGATATAGACAATCCCCAACATGCCAGCTGCAAAAAACGATGCCAGTTGGAGTTCTGCGCCGTGGACCGCGAAGAACACAACTACCAACAGTCCGGCTATTTTTTCTTGTTCTTGTACGAGATCCACGGCGGACTCCGAAGTATTCACCAGGACCACGCCAGCTACTAGGAACGAGAGCATGTAGGGCAGGTGCCAAGTTTCGCATAGTCCTAACAGGAGTATCGCGACGGCCAGCACCATGACCAACCAGCGTCGCCGATTGAGCAGGCCGCTGAAATAACTGATAAACAGGCCACCGCCAACTCCCAGCAGGATCGCTCCGCCAAGGTCCGTGGTTAGGCGGAGCAGTTGAGGTGCGAAAGCGATCGTCAGCTCATCGGAAAGCATGCGTGCGGCGAGGAACAGCAATTCAAAGCCGATGATCGCCACGATGTTATTCAGAGCCACTAGCACGCCGGCCAGCTCGGTGACGGGGCCCTCCGATTTGGATTCTTTAAAGACCAACACCGTGGTGGCTGGTGCCGTGGCCAAAGCCAGAGCACCCAGCAAAACGCCCGCTGAAAGACTTCCACTGAATGTCCACACCAGCACGCTCACTATGACAAATGTCGTCAGCAGCTCACCAGCGCTGAGCCACAAAGCCCGTTTCAAAATCGGGCGTAGGTGAGCCAGCGGGAATCGACAACCGAGCTCCAGGAGAACCAGCGCCATCGCCAGTTTTGTAAATGGCTCCAAGTGGTGCATGTGCTCGAG
>JBGSJT010000390.1:0-1989 GCA_041741715.1 Pirellulaceae bacterium
TCTAGGACATCGCGATGCTCTCCTGCGCGAATTGATCCATGTCGAAATCGCTCATCGACAACAGCTTCAGACTCTTGCGGATTAGGAGCAATACATCCGGCGATTTACAAATGATCAAGATTCTGTGACTCAAGCGTTTACGGATTCTCATAGGGAATCTGAATACTCGCTAGACACCAAATCGAATGATCGTGCTAAGCCATTTGTTTTGAATATTGATCGCCGGATAGGCGATTACTTTGTCGAGCGAGAATTAGGCCGCGGGGGAATGGGCATCGTGCATTTGGCACGCCGCGATGGGGAGAGCGAGGCATTGGCGTTGAAGTTGCTTCCTTCCATAGATGGCGCCAGCCTGGAGTGCTCCCCAAGAACTGGTCCATGTGCTATGAGAGTTCAAGCGTCTCAATTCGAGGCAGGAGAACATTACGATGTCAAAGAAAAAGAGTCGGCACAGTCCGGAGCAGATTGTGGCCAAACTGCGTGACGCGGATGTCATGCTGAGTTCGGGCAAAGATTTAACTGCCGTTATTCAAAAGCTTGAGATCTCCGAAGCGACCTATCATCGCTGGCGGAATCAGTACGGCGGCATGAAGAGCGAAGAGGCCAAACGGCTGAAGGAGCTTGAAGGGGAGAATTCGCGGCTGAAACGTCTGCTGGCGGAGGCTGAACTTGATAAGGCAATGCTCAAGGAAGCGCTCCGGGGAAACGATTAGGCCCGGCGGTGCAGAGGCAGACGACTGAACGTGTACAGCGGAAGTTCAATGTCTCTCAGCGTCGGGCTTGTCGCGTGCTTGGCCTGCGTCGAAGCAGTATTCGATATCAAGCTCCGATTAACGCATATAATGGTCAGCTTCGAAAACGAATATTGGAGTTGGTGCGGCTTCGACCTCGCTTCGGTTACCGCCAGATTGCCAGACTTTTGCGTCAGGAGGGCTTTCGGGTTAACGATAAACGAATTTATCGGCTGTGGAGACAAGAAGGGCTGAAAGTTCCTAGGAAAACCAAGAAAAGAAGGGCTCTTGGCGATGGATCCAGTGCTTGCCATCGGTTCAAGGCGGAGCGTCCGAATCATATATGGAGCTGGGATTTCATCTTTGACCGTACGGCCAATGGTAAGGCCTTGAAATGTTTTACTATCATCGATGAGTATACTCGTCGATGTATCACACTGAAAGTGTCGCGTCACCTACGTTCGGAAGAGATAATTAACCATCTCGGGGAACTTTTTTTAATCTATGGTATGCCGAAATATATAAGGAGTGATAACGGACCCGAATTTATTGCAATCGCAATCAAGAAGTGGCTAGAACGCCTTGAGATTCAGCCGCTGTATGTCGCACCTGGCAGCCCTTGGGAAAATGGCTACGCGGAAAGCTTCCACAGTCGCGTGCGCGACGAGCTGTTCAATGTGGAGGAATTCTCGAACCTTTCGCAAGCCGTGGCATGTGTGGCCGCTTGGCGTGAAGACTATAACGACTACCGTCCCCACAGTTCGCTGCAGGGAATGACACCAACGGAATTTGCGCGTCGCTGTGCTGCTTCCGTTTCGGCTGCGCCTCCACTCCAGCAGCACAGCGACCCCTTACTTACTACCCAATCATTACTCTCATAACACCTGGACAGAAAAAGGGGGCACTTCACCGGTACTTCGTTACAATCCGAGCACCTCGGAGGCACTTTATTATCATCGTAACCAACAATACTCAGTCACTGCACTTACGAATAATTCCAGCTCCATCGTCGAACGTTATAGCTACAGCGCCTATGGCCAACCCACCATCCTAAACCCTAGCCTCTCGCTTCTAGCTTCCTCCGCGGTTGACAACCGCTACACCTATACCGGCCGCGAATGGGATGCCGAGCTGAAGATGTATCATTATAGAGCGCGGATGTACGATCCGGGGCTGGGGAGGTTTTTGGGGAGGGATCCGGCGAGATATATTGACGGCAATAGCTTGCAGCAATTTGTGAGGTCCATGCCTTTGAAGT
>JBGSJT010000391.1:0-2985 GCA_041741715.1 Pirellulaceae bacterium
TCAAACGCTTTAGCCTGAGTATGCTCAAGCAGCAAAAAGACAAGTACAGTATCGCTATGCGACGTCGAGTTGCTGGATGGAACCTCGACTATCTTGCAAAAGTACTAGGAATTCCCTTGCTATAGTATGCGTTGGCCCTGAGTTCACACCTCAACTGAGCAATGACACTTTCAATCAAAATCCGAAATGATTCCAGCGTCAGCAGAAACGAGGTACAACAGCCGTGAAATTACACCGAAGGATAGGGCACTGCTGGAACGTAACCCGAACGCCGGTTTTGCATCAAAAACAGCTGTTAAATTCCCGAAGTCGATGTGGTGTGGTGATCTAGTGGCTCGAGGCTCCACTGCACGCCACCAGCTCCCTCCTTATACCGGCAACCAAAGAATTTCTGCTCGCCGGGGGGCAACCCCGCTTGGCAATAGAGTGTGTAAACTAATGAAGTTCCTTGAATCCCGACTAACATGGAGTTGACTACAAAACCCGATGAACCGCCTGCGAAAATTTTCAGCACTAACGCTAATATTTACGTTTCTAACATCTGTTCGAGCAGAAGACACTTCACCTGCAAAGGTGATCGTGGGAGCCTACGTTAACGACACGCAGTCGCTCAATCTGCGCGAGCACAGCTATTCTATGGACATCTACGTGTGGTTCCGTTGGCGTGATCCATCCTTTAACCCTACTGATACTGTCGAGATCGTGAATCCGAATGAACTTTGGGGGCACGTCCGCAACCTCCAATATGAGCAACCTCTGCAGTTGCCGTCAGGAGAACTGTATCAGGTGCTGCGAGTGCAGGGTAGATTTAGCCACAAGTTCTTTTTCAACAATTTCCCCTACGACCGCCAGAAATTGGTCGTGGAGTTTGAAGATTCGGTCAACGAAACTCATCGGCTGGTGTTTGTGGCGGATGAAAATCCTATCTCCATCAATCCGCGGCTGGTGCTTCCAGGCTTCCGTGTCGGCGTTCCAAATTTGGTAGTTGAATCGTTCGCATATCCGACCGATTTCGGTGATACGCGCCGAACCGAGCCGCACGCCTACTCTCGTGTACGAATCGAAATACCCATTCGACGGCCCACCGTGACTTCCACCCTCAAGATGCTATTGCCGGTGTTGTGCGTCGTTTTAGGCGCATCGCTCATGTTGCGGCTTAAAGTCACCTATATCGAAGCACGACTGGGCGTTGGGATCACATCGCTGCTAACCGTAGTGGCCATCCAATTGGCGGCAAATGAAACGATGCCCAGTGTCGACTATCTGGTACTGATGGACAAAATCCATCTGGCCGCCTACAGCTACGTCTTGGCGGGGCTTGGTATCGTTTTAGTCACTGCCCGACGACTTGACGATATTTCGGTAGAGGCGGCACAGCGATTTCAATGGAAAGGCTATTGGATTTCCAGCCTGCTCTTTGTCATTACAATCAGCATACTGATAGCGCATGCCGTCGTGCAGGGGTGACGGATGTCGAGCCTTCAGCTGTCAGCAAATCAACGCCCTTTTTCGATTATTCATGGGTTATATGTTGGGCAAAGGCTTGATGTTACTTGAACATGCCGGCCCCTTATTCGAACGGTTTATCTTAAGCAGCCCAAAGTTACTTCAAGCCTAAGCCAAGCGACTCTGCGTTTCTCCTCTAGCCGAATTGTCTGCCGAGCCAAGCTGAAAGCTACCGGACTTCGGTCCGGCGTGACCGGCGCGAGATGGAGTCGACGAAAGTTTGGCCTTTCTGCACCGAAGTCGGTGCGACCGCTGCGAGCAAGGGCCGTTTAAATGACATTCGCCGGCGGGGTCGACGGACTCGCTCCACGTTTCGTTACGTGCGATTTCCGCACAGTTCGTGACTAAGAACAAAGCTCTACAGATTTTTTCGAGTTTCTTCTGAGAATGCGCGCTCAGCTCCGCAAATCTCGTCGTCCTCCACGAGAGCAGAAGGAACTGGAATCCCCGGTGATGGGTTTCCGAACCGACCGCTTCTGGCTCGCGCTCTTTTAGTGCCACCATTTGTATTTAGCGAGGTAAACGTCGAAGAAATAATGTGACAGTGTTAAGTGTTAAGAACACTGCCAGGAAACCAAAAACGAATGCAGTTCTTGGCCCAACGCCACGCTGGCCATGATCGAGCCATCACCTATCTTGGTGATATAGAATCTCCAATTCGGTTGCCTTGTTGCCTTCCTTCAAATCGAAGACAGTGATTGGCCCCCCTTCAAAGATTGCGGCAACCAATTCTTGATTTGTGATACAGCCAATCCGATGGGAGGGAATGACTCCGACTGTTCTCGAGAGTTTGCAAACACGAGGTAAGCACCGACTGCAGCAAGACCCACGCGGCAGACAAACAAAATACAATGCATATCGAGGTCCTTTCGAACTCAAGCCCCCGACTTTACGATTCAGTGAAGGCCAAACCAAGCTCTTTGTAGCATCCAATGGGAATGCCGAGCGTTCAGTTCTTTGCCATAATTGCTGCGGCGGGTTCTGAAAAATCTACGGCCGAGACGCCGTTGTCAAAATTTTAGTATAACGAAGCTATCTCCCACCGGCGTATTGGCGACCGATGCAATTTCGGAAACTCGGTTCGTGTTGCGGGTTGCGTCGACAGAATGCAGTTTACGAGCAAAGGAAGATCCTTCGTGGCGTTCATTTTGACTGCGCGAAGAAGTTGAATCGCGGCCTGACAGAGGCCGTTGTTCGTAACACAGGACGAACCGTCGAATGGCACGTAGTTCTACGCAAGTCGTTGCCCTGAATTGATATAGGTAAAAAAGGCCTCACATGCCTAAATGGAGTTATCACACACCCATTCCTGGCACGGAGGCCTCGCGATGTCCTTTTCTAACTAGTGTCTGTCCGGAAACTGGTTCGAACTTGGATTTTCCCCGATTTCGGGGGGATTATCGCGTTGAAGAATTAATGCAATCAGCCTTTCGATCCAGAGAATTGCAATCGACGAGAGGCAACCAGCCGTCGAATTTC
>JBGSJT010000392.1:0-8824 GCA_041741715.1 Pirellulaceae bacterium
ATCCACTTATCCCGCTGTGCAGTTTTCCCGAGCCACCTCTATCGGTAAGGGGCTTGAGTAATATGGGTATGCCAAAGGGGTTCGTTAGTGAGCGTCCCAAAAGCGCTAATGGGAAAGATCTCGCGGGGCGTTTTTCCTGCGAAGATATTCAATGGACCGGTAGCGGCGAGGACTTATTGGGAACCTTTACTATCACCGCGAGAGAGCTTTTCGATGCCGCTGAATCGAACTTGTTGTGGACAGACCAAGACGTTCAAAGGGGAGTGAAGCCAGAGTCTCCTGATGCTCCCCGCTTGTTATCGCTTGCGGACGGGTATCCAAATCCGAAGAACTATATTTTTGTAGAGCAGAATGCCGATGAGATCGCCGACAAGCTCCTACACGGAAGAAAGTTATATCTTAGCCCGCTGATTTGGAATTTGAGGCCTGGTCATTTCGAAGCGTTTCGAGATGATGAAAACGAACGTTTGACCATCTACTCAGGAAAGTTGTTTCTTCCGGATTCTCATCACCGGCATCAAGGAATTCTAAAGGCGGTGAAAGCCTTTCAAGATAGTCCGTCAGATTACCCTAACTTTTCTCTATCGAAACAGTTTAAGGTAGATATTTACTTTCTTACAAAAGCAGATGAGGGTAATTTTTTCTATGATAAAAACCAATTAACTCGGCAAACAGCAAAATCGAAGGCCTTTGATCTTACCACTGATGATGCGTTGTCTCTACTAGCTAAAGAGATTGCTAGGAACTCATCCTCATTAAAGGGCAACGTCAATCGAGTAACCGATAGGTTGACCACCAGAAACGCGCAGGTCGTGACGCTTTCGACATTGCGTGAAATGAGTAAAGCAATTGTCCCCCAGGGAGAAATTTCTGAACACGAGGTTGAGAGCGTGGCTGCGCTTGTCGCATCGTTCTTCGACAAGTTGGCAGAAAAACGCCCTGTGCTGGGAAGAATTTCGGTGGAAGACCGAGTTGTTAGTAGGCGTGAAAGTCTAGCTGACTCTGCAGTTGCTATGCACGGTTATGCTTCTCTTGCGAGAGAATACATGAGCGAATTGCCGCGTTTAGGGACGAAACATGCAGAGGAGCTTTGGGATAAAAAGCTTGAGCGATTATCTGTCGGAAAAATCTACTCATTCAATGGATGGTCGGGGGACCTCTTTGATAAAACAAATCCTTTTTGGGTAGCAATTGGCATACTTAAGCCCAGCAACCGAGGAGGATTTTCCCAAGTCAATAATGGCGCAACAAGAGCAGCGATGGGGCGTGCTCTTCGTCTAATTTGTGCGACATCAGGCTTCGAGTTGAAAAATTTAGAGCAAGACATTGGCTAAGGGGCAATCATCTCTTCTCAACGGGCGAAACGCCGAGCCACTAAGCGATGTGCGGGTGCAAACCGTTTCCGCCGCATTTCACTGGTTTGATCGTACAGCCAATGTAAAGCACGACGGAGGTCGAACCCGATTTCGGCCCATAGCCGGTGATCCGGTAGTCAATCACGAGATTCTTTTTGGCCCCGACATTTATCCGGGCGCTAATATTGGGAATCCGAATTCGTGTTTATCGATGAGGGCTGCGGTTGTTCATGAGCTGACCCATAAAGTTCGACACGATAATGGGTTTGAAGTGAATGAGCCAGAACTGGAGCACATCGATGAAGCGCTCACGAGTTTGAGCGCCATTCTTCAATTCCAGCGGAAACTAGAGGATTTTGAGATACTAGAGCTTGTCTCTGACGCTGTGCAAAGGCTTCAAGAGTACGTTGTCCTGCAACAAAACGCCGAGGATTAACGCTTTGGAATTTCAAAGCTAGGCCTGTTCGAGATGACAGTCTGCGGAGAGCAAAACTTTGCTAGATCGCCAAAATCTGCCTTATACTGCTGAATGACGCATTTTTCATCTCGCTCGATTCTTCTCGCAACCAATATCCACGCGCCATGGCAAGCGCTGGTTTATGCCATACCAGCGGCATTTCTGCGCCTACTATGCGAGGTACCATGTCCGCTTTGTCCTAATTGCAATTCAAAACGGACAGACACAAACAGGCTCAGAAGGAGACGTTCAGGAAGCTTCAAGATCAATAACCAATCGCTGAGTGGGTTTGGCGTGGGCACTTGCCACTTTCCTACCTAAAGCGCCCCAAGCAGGCCCCAAAGACGGAACCAGCCGAACGGCCTTTCCGCAACAAGTCTCGAATTTTCCTACTGGAAGTGGTGGTGCCGCTTAGAGGATTCGAACCTCTGACCCCATCATTACGAATGATTGGTTCGCGAAAACGAGCAGCATTGGTCTAACGCCCGCTTGTCATGAATTTAGCGGTTCGGTTGCTTGGCTGCGTCGTTCCCGGTTCGTTGAATGGCAGATCGACTGACGCCAAACTCTTTTGCCAATACTCCGAGCGAGACGCCTTGCGCCCGGCGGTCTTGGACTTCTTTTTTTTGAAACTCAGTCAGCGCGGATGGCCGCCCAAGCTTTTTCCCTTCGGCTTTGGCCCGCTTCAACCCACTCTGCGTGCGTTCGATAAGCAGATCGCGTTCGAACTCAGCAACAGCGGCTATAACAGCCATCGTCATTTTTCCGGCTGCGCTTGTTAAGTCGACCCCGCCCAATGCCAAGCAATGAACACGAACCTGTTCAGATGCTAGAGCCTCGACAGTTGACCGAACGTCCATGGCGTTGCGGCCTAAGCGATCAAGCTTGGTGACGATCAGCACGTCATCCCACTCAAGCTTTTCCATCAATCGCTTGAAACCACTACGCTGCATGGCCGGAACGGAACCCGAGACTGTTTCCATGATTACCCGGTGCGGTTGGACATCAAACCCAGCCGATCGAATTTCTTGAATTTGATTTTCGGGTGTCTGATCGGCTGTACTGACGCGGCAGTATGCAAAAGTGCGTGACACAAACTGTCTCCATGTCGAAAACGTAGCTCGTAATGTTGACTGTTTCAAAACCGTAGTCAAGCTAAATTACGTTACATATCAGGTGGTTGTATTGGAATCGCTCCTTTTAGAAGCGCTGATTGGGTTAGCGGACGTTCCGGGCGGCGGACTGGCCAGGACCGGCCATCAGCTTCGCGCCTCCATTTCACCGTTCCCGCTCCAGAGCGATCTTCTGGAAAGCGGTTAGCGAGCTTCTCGCGATCAAGCTACGCAGCGAATGTTTGAACGCACATTGGTTCCTGTCGCAAGATGCTAGCGAAAAGCTGGAGGCCTGGCGTAGCTGTCGTGGATGCCTATCCAGCAGCTTCTTAGCAAATGCCAAGTTCGTTGGTTAGGGGGCCAAAATAAGACCGCGCTGATGCCAGCATCTCCGGCTCCTCACGCAGCATTTGTAATACAGCACTCTCGTATTGAAAGCGGTCACGCAAGCCTACGGCTCGTGACACAGCACTAAGTGCTGGCGTTTCGCGGATCGGACAACGGGTAAGCACGCGAATCCAGTCCATCCTCTGCGCAGCTTCGTTCAAAGCGGCCTCCTCGGCCTCAACCACCGCAGCAGTATCAATCTGCACTGACACCGGGACTTTTTGCTCGATCTCTTTCAGGGTCGGGATGCTCGCGAACACAGTGTGACGTACAGACTTCTCGACTGCGCGCGCTGCGAGACGACCGAAGTGGGGCTGCGCAGCTGCTAACGCGGCTTCGATTGCTGCATTAGCTTTCGTAAAGGCATCACCGCCAACTATCCCCGCGTGCCGTCGCGACACGCCTGTGATCATATCAGGGTGGTAATAAATCGACTCCACCGAGAAAAACGGCAGCGCGAAAATGCCATCGCTTTGTAGTTTTTCGATATTGGACGAGTCGCGGCCGTCGTTATCAATTACCCCTAACGCACGAACCCAATGCAACGCTTCAGCGGTTCGTATTCCTCGGACTGTTTGCTCTACGTCGCGCGACGATCCCTTCGGACGTATGGAAACGTCAGGGAACAGGATGCCATACAGCGGCTGATCAAGACTGGACGCCTCTCCCTCGACGAAAACAATACGTTGCCGAGCCCCGACGATATCTTGCTTAATATGGTCGTCGATTTCCGCGTTTGCCGTGAGAAGATCAGCCTCCCACGTGGTCGGATGAGAACCTGAATAGGTGCACGAGCGAACAAGAAGTACTTGCGCAGCCGGATTGTCTAACGGCAGCATCAGATCGTGCGTCGCCACAATAAATCCGCAATCTTCCCGCAAGCGGAAGAGGTGAGAAAGTAAGGGTGAGATTATCGCCCGGTGTAAATGCCTTTCTGGCTCATCTATAATGAGCAATGTCCCTGCTTTTGCCGTCAGAACATCCGCCGCTATCAGCAGCGCATTACGCTCACCGTCCGAGAGTTCCGCTGCTCCATAGGGTGGACTTCCGTTTTTGGAAGCAACCAAGCGGTCTCCACCCTCAACAGAAATCTCTATCGGTATGTTCGACCGCGCAAGAAGTTCGTTGATCTTCGCAATCGGCGCGACTTGCTGAGCAAGTGCTTCAGCCTCATCGCGCTTTCCTGCTCTAAGTGCCGTGGCGATAGCGCGTGCGTCCACATTCTCGGCATCTATCAAGTCGTAGAGAGTGAGCCCTGATCTTAGCTGGGCGTTCTGCTCCATCCACCGGGACTGAACGTTGCTATCCCAGTTGCTCGCCTGCTGCTCGTAGTTTGCCTTTTGGGATGGGGAGAACTCTATCGCACTTGACTGGAACCAAGTCTGCCGACTTGCAGAAATCCGGCGTGAGCTGCCGCGATTTTGTGATGCGAACCGCTGAAGCAGGGACGACTTACCAGTCCCGTTAGCACCGACGACAAAGAGGGTGTCGCCAGTGGTTAACTGTAGACCGCCCTGCTCCGAATATGTGAGATTAAAGGTCATCGTGATCGGCGGCTCCTAGGGTTCAGCACCGGAACCGGCACCTGTTTAGATGCTAAAGCGCACCGACTCTCGTGTCACTCTCATTCCACCCACAGCATTGCCGTACTGTGGATCGCAAGGAGGGACATTCTAAGGTGAACTTAATTATAGGTAGCTTTGCTGATCACACCCCCCCTTCGGGCGATTGCTGTGCATAATCGTACCCTTAACTGGCAAAAGTGGCGGAGGCGGAGACCGCAGTGAGCACTAGGCAGACATAAGCCGAAACGCTCCGCTCATTTGCCGCTTTGCTCAATCCACTCGCGACGTCTGCCGTTTTACCTCGCCCCACCGCCAGCACCCCGCCGCGCACCGTGTGTGGTCGGCGTGTGGCGACAAGGCTGCAGGCCAGGTCCCGCCGTCGCAGCGTCACGGTGTAGAAGAAGCGCAGCGCGGACACGGTGCTGTTGATGGTTCCGGCGTTGGCGCCACACTCGTGCTGGTGGATCTGGAAGTTGCGCAGGTCTTCGGCCGTTGCCGTGTCGGGCGGGCGCCCGAGAAAGGCGGCAAAGCGCTGGACGTTGCGTACATACTGATGCTGGGTCCGCGGCGACAGGCCGCGCATCATCATGTCGTGCTGCATCCGCTGGCGTAGCGGGCTGATAGGGCCGGATGGTGAAGTAGTCATGGCAAGTTCCTTTCATTGAAGAAACTTGCATGGTCAGACGGCGGACTCTCCCCGACCAAAACCTTGCATTATCACACTACCTTGCCACCAAGCCACCTCTCGTGCATGTCGTGGAAAGCAGAATTGGCTGGCCCTAAAATTGTCTCGGCCCAAACCGCTCAAGATATGCAGGATGCGTGGCTTTTGGAGTGCACTTGAAAGCTGATTTGGAGAAGCTCTGCGACCCGGATGAGCCCCGATACCTGAAGACTTCACTTAAACTACCATCGATACGATTGATCTTGATCTCTCGTCGCCTAAGCATTGGTTCTTCGTCATCGACCATGACGCCCACGACAGCATCCTCAGAAGCCGTGACTACGCAATTCTCCTGCATGTCGCAAAAGTTTGAGTAATTCGCTCCGTCGTTAGGATCTCTGTCACGCCGTAGGGTGTAGATTGTTTTGCGCACTTCGTCGAAAATATAGGCGCGCTCGTCCTCCATCTTCGTCGTGTAAAAGTCGCCGTCGGGGTCGACCGAAACGTCTTCGGTTACGCCATCGCAAGACAACGCTGTTGGTTTGCCGGCCCGAGCGGGGTCGAGTTCCTCGCCGCTCTCGTTCGCACTCCCGCACGAACCCAGCGCACATACAGATGTCAGTGCCAGCATGGAAACGAGCCAGCGAGTTGGTGCATCAAGCAAGCGTGTTATGTGCATAGCGAACATCCTTAACAGTTCGCTCGGTTGCAGCAAGTGTGTGACGCCATCCAATATCCGAAATTGGGTCGTGTCCGGAAAGGCAGCTTTTATCTGAAAGGTGGGATAAGCCGAGGCCGCAATTCGGCATGATATCGGGTAGTCTGAAAGCACAAATAGCCTCAAGGTCCAGATGGTGGCCTCAGATCAATTATCGACAACCTCAGCGTTCATTGGCCATAGTTCGGGCAAGGCCGACAAAATCGCCCAGCTCCTGCTTTATGAGAACAACCGATGCACAGGCTCGTCGCCGCGTTGGCAGGCTTTCTGCAAAATCACCTATTTCGAATGCCATGGCCAGACGCTCTGCATTAGCTTGATTGGCATTAGCGAAACTGGCTATCTGCATCTTACAAAGCGGGTCGTCCCTTCATCTGAAGACTGTTTCATCACATTGTCGTCCAGCTCGATAATGACGTGGGCGTCTCCCGCACCGAGGTCCGATCCAAACATCCCTGTGTTGCCGCCTTTCCATGATAGATTGAGCTGATTTGCGTCTAGTGCCCAATTGCCAGTATTGTAGGCAGACTTGACTTGGGGTTCGCCTCGGCTTTCGAACATGGTGTCATACCAAAGCGTGTATTCGACCACTCCATTGCGAAAATACTGCACGGCATCCGTAGATCCGCCATTAAGGGTCGTCATAGCTTCGGCATCCGCGCAATTCGTCCTGCCGTCCTCTCCTCCCCTTTCGGCTTGGACCCAAGTGCCAACCAATCCTTCCGATAAGAGCACTAGCGATGGCGCCTCCGATACCGTGGCCAAAGCAGGAGGGCCTATGTCTTGGACCCCTACATCAGGCTCGCTATCGTCGGCCTCGATACTTGCGGCGATGCCGATTCCAGCTAATCCCACGATGCATACACCAGCTGCAATCAGGAGAGTTTTCCCCACGTTTTTTACATCTGCCCACAACGCCCCCGCCATAGTATCAAACTCGGGCTCAGCACCATTTATGCTGACCTCTTCGGCTGCCGTGTGATCGGCTTCTTTTCCAACTTGCCTATGCCTGTCAGGCCATATCGGTTGTCGTGCCATAGTCTTGGCTTTCGTGGTGAAGCTTTTACGAATGCTGACGGGCTTAGAACAGCCAACACTCAGGGAACTGTCACAGTTTCTGTGACTGCGTCAACTTCGTTGATTGGAGGGGATGCCTCAACGTCGTACATCCCCTGGTTTTCGTGATGATCGATATAGACACCTAGTTGGTCGCCTTACCGAGCGGCGGAAGGAACTTGGCCTGACGCAGCAGGATCTCGCCTCCCGCATCGGATTGCATAAGCAGTTCGTTTCTCGGGTGGAGCTTGGCGAGCGGCGCCTGGACGTCATTGAATTTGTGGATTTTGCCAGAGCCTTAGATTTAGACCTTCCCAACCTAATCGCCGATATCTCCGTTCGCGAGGACTGACGCGCAACGCGTATATTGTAGTTTCGAGGTGGAGCGTGGTTTCTCGGCCCAATTGGCTTGTCGGCCACGACTCCACTCAGCGCTTCTTCGCCATCGTGCGAGCAAGACCAACCAGATCATCGATCTCCTGCTTGGCAGTTGCGGCCAACTTCGCTGCATTGCTCATCGGCTGAAGGGCTTGTTCAAAGTCATCCGACTTGAACGCAGCCGCCAGCTTATCCGCTTCGATGGTGATTGGAATGCTGAGCCTAGCTCCCTCATGGGAAAGCTCAAACCCGCGTTCCATAATGGTGGTAGCCAGCTGTGGACTAGCTTTGAAACAAGTAGGGACGTCCGCCAATCCCTTCCGAAATTTTAGCTCTAGGCACATCTGAGTTGGCCCTGCAGCCACTGCAACTGCGATCCAGCTATGTGCTTCCGGGTCTTCGATTACATCTCCGATTTCCAGCCATGCATCACCGCGCCCGTTGCCCCGTGTCGACTTCCAGTCAGGTGAAGTGATGTACAGTTCCCAAGCTTCCCCGTGTATTTCCCAAGTGTCAGGGATGACGTCCTGCACCGCGACGTGGGCTTCGGTGATGAACTGCTCGCTAAGGGGCCCCTCTGCCAGTCGGTAATTCTGCTCCAACTCCGCCACACCGAGCACGATGCGTGCGGCCAGCTTGGGGTCATATTTCTGTGCAAGCGTCGTCTGTTCGTTGGTATCCATGCCAAACTCCTGATTTCAAAATGTAATTGGATTGTGCGTGCAGTTCACGGTCACGGAATTCGCTCCCGCTGTGTTTCAACCACGCAATATCGAACTAGCCATTTGCATTTATAAAGTCAAGTTTTAGAGCAAAATCAACATGTTAGCCCATAAGAATCTTACGAATTAAATCTGATTCTCAGACAGTAAATAGCATTGGACTGATCGCAGAACTCTGAAGAGTCACAAAATGCGTGCTTGCTATGTGATTGCTAGCAACTTAAGTTCAATACTTCGAAGCTGATCGAACTTACACCCACTCACCCGTAAAGTGGTGGTGCCGCTTAGAGGATTCGAACCTCTGACCCCATCATTACGAATGATGTGCTCTACCGACTGAGCTAAAGCGGCATACCAGCGCGCCGTGTTCGGGTCGCGCTATTCTGGCGGGGCAGGTTATCCCTGGCCCA
>JBGSJT010000393.1:0-2291 GCA_041741715.1 Pirellulaceae bacterium
TCGGCTCTACGCGTGCGCTTACCAATAGCAGCCAGACTACAATCGATACCTACCTATACGACGCCTGGGGCAACCCCCTCTCAAGCAGCGGTACCACGGTTAACCCCTTCCGCTGGGTCGGCAATGTTGGCTACTACTTCGATGCCCCCTCCGGCCTCTACTACATCCGAGCCCGCGTCTACCAGCCAACCATCTCCCGATGGACTAGCGCTGACCCGCTATTCTATACGCTAGCCAAAACAGGAATATTCAGTTCCAGAGATCCGATTCAATACGACGATGGTCCGTCGCTCTATGCATATACGGCAGCTCATCCTACGATTGCAGTGGACCCGTCCGGCAAGGTTTGGGCGACCGGCCCTTTCGTTGACGGCGGTCCAAGTGTCGGAGGCGAGTGGTTGATTACAAGTATTTGGAACTACTTCAATCCTCCTCCCTGTGTTCGCTACTACTTCGGTTACTCGCCGACAAAACCGAGTGGGGATCCAAGTGAGGACGCTTGCGCAAAAGCATCGGGTGCAAAGCACGTCAGTATTTGCGTCTCCGACTGTAAGACTGGCAAAGTTACGACTGGAAGCGGGGGGCGTGGAGGCACAACAAGGTGTGGGATGAAGGATTCAAAGTATTGCGAACTGACTCGTAAACCGGGTGGAACGATGGGAGACGGGTCGGGAACCGGCTGTAAAAACGCAACAGCAGCGGACATTGCGAATTGCCTTGCGAATCTCCCTGATTTACCTGGCCCTTTTCATAACTTGACCAACAATTGCCATCACGACGCAGCAAATCGAGCATCGAAATGCTGCTTGAATTACAGCAACTGTAGAAACATCATTCCCGCCGCAACTGGTTGTTTACTTTTCTAAATTGAGGTAGCCGTTTTGGGATTGGTTTTAATTGCTGTGGTCCTTGTGGGGACATGGATATCCGTCGAAATTTTTTCGAAGGATACTCGTGTCCGTGTTTGCGCGGGTCTGACCTTTGCGACAATTTGTGTGATCGTGGCTTGGGTCAGTAGCTCCACTTTAGGGCGATTCGAGTCGACGCTTGAGACAAACAACGTCGCCAAGAATTTAACGAGAGGCTTAGTACAGATTCTCGAAACTGAGCATAGTGATACCATTCTACTTCAGAATTTAAGGAAAATGAATGATGCGATCACGCCAAGTTACGAAGACCATGGTAGCGCGCGTAGTGCGGTTGAGCAGTTCTTGAATGAGTACGACATTAAGTACGAGCGTGAAATTCAGATCGAGGTCAATAGTCAAACGAGCGAGATTGATCTAGTAAACGCCCCGCCCGATGCACCGGAGTGAAACGACGTTGAACGAGGCCGCCGCAAGGCGTTCTTTTCTGTTGGCGGGCAGGATGCCCGCTGGCTGAACGCTTCGCGTGGGGTTAGGCTCGCGATTCGGGAGTCAAACGGTAGGGGAAAGGCTTCGCCGGGGTCAGACCCGGTTTTTGGTTTTCAACCTAACTCGACGGGCGCGGATGCCGTGACCGAAGCGATTGATTAACCGTAACCGTTCACGGGCCAAGGGACGCCATCAAATGGGTCAGGTCTCTTTGATGAGTGCACTACCCAATGCACCGGAGTGAAACGACGTTCAAAACGATAACTGACGATCCCTACATACGTCCTGCGGACACAGAACTTCCACCCTGAATGATTTGAACGGGAATTTACTAAGACGTTTGATACGCCTATCTGAACACGCCACTGCTCTGTGACGCCTCAGGTAGCAGGTAGTTGACCTGCAGGGCGAGCGGATTCGCGAGAATCAGAGCAGTGCCGAGAGTGAAAACGACTTCGAATAGGGTCGATTTCTGACATCGGTCAATACAACGACCTGGACGCGTTGGATCGCATCTGAATTTGGAGTGGTCGTTGGTGGTGGGACTAGGCTGCATTTTGACTGGCCTGTCCGGTTGAAGTGGGTGGTGGAATGCCGGTGATGTGGCTCTTGGGGGCATTCTTCTTCGGCAATGGCTCGGAGTACTTCCGCTCGAGTAGCGCCTCCAAAGCGAGGAGCTCCATCGGTTCATAGAGTCCTTTGCCAAACAAATCTCGCACGATGGGAGGGAGCTCACGCAGCACCAACCAGCCACTTCGCAATTGGATAAACAGACTGGCTAACAACTCAAGCCGCAGCTCGGGCAAGAGGTCTTTTAATCGAAACTCGACGGCGTCGCTCAAGGCGATCATGTTGAGCGTTTCGGTTCGTGGGTTTTAAGGCCAGAGGCCGACACAACCCTTGCCGGTGTGGCTGATGGGGGATGTAGAGCCCAGC
>JBGSJT010000394.1:0-2013 GCA_041741715.1 Pirellulaceae bacterium
GGAAAATGCCAACGAGCCGACGCTTCCCATGGCTCGCTTGAGCGACTTCAGTTTCTCTGGGGTCTTTTGATCCGCAAGTCTTGCCGCTTCATCGTCCAACGACAGGACCAGCTTGCCTGTCCGCGACTCGAACAATTTGACTTGGCCCAAGGTGGTCCCGACGGCCAGGAGGCGTCCATCAGGTGAAAATGCGAGCGCCCCGACCTCGAAGTCGCGCGGTCCTTCGGTTGCAGCGAGTAGTGCGTCTTCCTCCTGAGTGGTGAGCGGTATCGAGACAGCGGTCTTCCCCGTTTCGGCGTCCAGGATCTCCACCGTTCGTTTCCAGCCTTCGGCTACGGGCAATGCCTTGCCGCCATTCGCAACGGCAATCAGCTTACCGTCCGGCGAACACGCGATCTTCTTGCCGTCGCCGGCGGTGAAGTATTTGACACGTGTAGGTATGGCTGATGTTGTGTCTGCCGGTGACGTCGCAGTCTCGCTGGCGGCTTGCGGAGGCACGCTGATCGATATCGGGTTGGCTTCGAGGTACTTCTTCAACTCGCGGTCGGCACTCTCTTCCGACTCGAGTTCTTCGTCTGAGAGCAACCAGCCTCCTTCGCTCATGGTGAGTGTCACCACCAGGAAGGAATCTCGCTGACCGTCTGGCTGCTTTCTTGCGAGCTTCACTGATTCCGAAATGGCCAAGGCTGTCGTCGGTTTTGCGGGGTCATTGACATAGACCGATTTCATGGCCAGTTGTTGGACATTAAGTTGCCTGAAAAACTCTGCCATCGCATGGCGACTCGCTGGCCTATCCTCTGCGAGTATTTCGGTTTGGTCAACTAACGATGCGGCTTCGTCAATTCGTCCCGCGATGGCCGCCGCGACAAAGGCTTCGACGACGGCGCGGGCGTTCTGGCGGTCTAAAGGCTGTTCGATTCCGGGCACTTTTTCTATGGCTGGAATCTGCACATTCCCAAAAACCAATTCTTGCTGTTGACCCGGTGTGCCAAATTGGAAGCGAAGCGTGGCCAAATCGGCTGCCTGAAACACACCGCAAACCGTAAATATGTAAATCTTGCCGCGAGCCGAAGGCGCAGATTTCGGAACTGGTATCGGAGAGAGTTCGCGTGCCAAGTGCGACGAATTGAGATCCAACTCGGTGGTCGAACGAACCTTGAGATTTTCAATTTGCTTCTGCCTGTCAGTCGCTTGTGCATCAAAACCATACCCCACCATTCTGTTCCCACTCAGCGACCCATTTGCGCAGACTTGCTCGCACTCGACTGCGGGCAATATGCACGGCTCCGATGCTGATGCTTAGCTGCGAGGCAACCTCTGCAACGGATTTCTGTTCGGTGCTGGTCAGCCAAAAGGCTTGCCAAGTCGCGTCCTTCACCTGTCGACGCACTTGCTCCGCCGCCAATCGGAACACTTCGCGACGATACTCAAATTCAAACTCGGCCGTTTCGACACTATTCGGATCGAACTGCTGGTCCAGTAGCTCGGCAATGTGACTGTCTCCGCTAGCGATCGACTGGTGATGCCGTCGAGTCATGAAGTTAATCATCAGATTCCTCGCAATACGAAACAGCCAATCACGGAATCGCCCCAACTCGGCATCGGGCTGCCAACGCTCAACAGCACTCGACACGGCTATCAACACTTCCTGCGAAATCTCCCGAGCGTCCGCATCCTGAAACCCTTTGGATCTGGCAAGTCGAAACACTAGCGGTTCGTAAATCGACACAAACTGATCCCACGCTTCGGCGTCACGGCGATCGGTGAGCCGCAGGATGAGGCTGTGTCGGGTATCTGGAACGGGTGTCTTCATGCATTCATTCTCGCTCTCTACATAGTAAACACACAGCCCAGCGACCAGACTTTCACGCACGCGGGAAGATTTTCCGAGAACACTCAATTTTCAAGCAAGATGTGGCGGAAATCAGGCATTCGTCTCCGCTAACCCTCGTTTCCGTTCAAAGAAAGTCGAAAGTTGAAGATTGACGTCATATAGAATGTTTGTTCGCGACA
>JBGSJT010000395.1:0-29472 GCA_041741715.1 Pirellulaceae bacterium
CGAAATTCGACGGCTGGTTGCCTCTCGTCGATTGCAATTCTCTGGATCGAAAGGCTGATTGCATTAATTCTTCAACGCGATAATCCCCCCGAAATCGGGGAAAATCCAAGTTCGAACCAGTTTCCGGACAGACACTAGCTAGGCAAGCCAGTAACCATGTGCGTCAGCTCCGCCTCGAATCGGTCTTCCTGGCGAATAAGGCCGGCCAGTTCATCTGCCACTTCGTATCGAAGTGCGTCAGAGATGATGACGTAGATCTTCTTGTTCTTGCTAAGGTAACGATCAACGATTCGAGTGAAAAACTGGTTCTGCGGAAACGCACCTGGTATCGACCAATCGTCCAGTTCGTTGACACGACTTTGCCAATGATTGCAGAGCTGTCGCAAGTAAGTATTGGTGTAGTGGTTGCGAACTTCGTCAGCCAGGTCCTCGAGCAACGTAACTTGTCGCGAGCGTCGAAAAAAGAAAATGAATTTGCGATATAGTTGGTCAATGCGGAAAAAGTTTTGAGTATATGCTTCCAAGCCCTGTTTCAAAGACTCGCACTCTACATTTGAAGCATCCAAAGCATAGAAAAACTGTGCCGCATATTCGACTGCGTTATAAAGGTCTGAAAACCTCGAAAACCAATGGCCAGATCTTCGCGTGCGGATGTGTTGAGTGCACTCCCCGGCAGACAGCGTACGATTTTTGACCTGGGTAACAAGGTCAGCTAGGATCTTTCGGTCGATGAGCTCAAAATAGTCGACTTCGATAATGTTCCGGTAATCTCGACTGTGCAGGTCATTCTCTATATTAAGGATCGCAGCACATTTGGCTGACAAATCCTCAAACGGCTCCTCGTGCAGGCGGCTATCTTTCCAGCGCTTCAGAAAAACCAAAGCCTCAGAATTCAGCTTTATATCGCCATCGGTCCCCATCGCGTAGCACGACTTGAAGAGTTCGATGACGAAGTCGTGAAGCCCTGGTGTTTCCGAATTGTAGTCGTAGACTTTGCTGACCTGGTCCCAGAGGAATTTCTCTAAATCGGATCGCTTAATATCGCCTATCCGGTCGTTTCGTCCTGCCGAGTGTTCGGCCAGCAAGCTTTCTAGTATCGAATCAAGTCGCGGGTCGGAATTAGCGCAAACCGCGAGCATTTTGAGTCGAATCCTGCCATGCGTATCATCAGGGCTCGCAAAACGCTTAAGGCTTTCGCGGCGTTTCTTGTTGTTAAAAAACGTACTATGCTCTCGAACCACACTTGCAAACTCGTAGCCAAGTTCTAATTCGGCCAGCCAAATTGCCGCTTGGTCGGTACGAAATTCACCTTGAGCAAGCTGTATGTCAAGCAACCAGTTTTGAAGGTCTGCGGGCTGTTCGCCGAATTTGTAAACCAAGTACTTTTGTTCTGGGTGCACGCGGAGCAGTTCATACTTGAGGCAAAACTCATTGTTTTCAATCTCCACTTTTTTGACTTCCTCTAATGCAATACCTTCAAAATCTTTGCGAAGTTCCTTCTCAGAGTCATACCAAAACACGATCCGATGCTTGTCAAATTGTTTAAGTAAGGCTTTTTGTATTCTTTGATTCATCGTGTTGTAATGCTGCATACAAGTTGGGTTAAAGACGGTTTGATGTGCAGTTTTGCAATCTGGTTGTGAACGATCGGGTCGCAATAACCCTCGACCGGCTACTTTGGAAGCAACAACGCGACGAGCGAAGCGTCGGCCGCAGTAAAGGCCTCTCCCGACTGTTGTGCCTCCTGCAGTGCTAGCTTGCTTGCAACCTGCAATTGTAAATCGGTAACACTTTGGCTATCTGAAAAGGACTCCGACATTACCTTGAGGCTAAACGCTGAAAGGAGGTTTAGCGCTTTGAGAAGTTGCCAATCGGACAATACCTCAGTCTTCTCTCCTGCTCCGAATCGCAAGCCATAAACTAGAGTTTTGCGATTCTGCGAATCCGTTGTCACCCGGTCGAAGACCTTAAACACTGCTATAGGGTGTTCGAGACGGTCTGATGGAATAAACGCTGTTGTAGATTCAATATCAAGGGCTTGCGTAAGCGCGGAGTCGACAAGCACGTGGCCGACTCCAAGTAATTTCTCCAAGGATTGTGTGCCACTCTGGCTACGGTCAAATACCATCCCCTCATACTCCGGCAGGACGCGTATATCGGTCATCCAGACCTCTGGAGTCTTGAAGCTGAGATGTCCGTCTACGAGTCGAGGTTGCCTGCGGTTTTGCACCAAGCTGTTTTGCATGAACGGAATTAAGTCCGGCAAGTCTACTTTGGGCAATTTGTCCGATACCTTCTGGAAATCAAATTTCGCACAGTTTCCAACCAGCTCCTTAACCGTGTCGATGACGTCGCTGTCCCCGAACGTCGCGGTTTCACGATTGAACCACTCGTCAAATCTCTCTGCCGAGACTTCCCCGCCTGTAGCAAATACATCGCGAAAAACTCTTGGTGGTGTCATTCCAAGAACAAGCTGATACAGGTCTTCCGGATCTGCCATAGCTTGCCGAAGAGCATTGTTGATATGCTCGATCTTTTCGGTCAACTTATCCCAAATACGACTCTCTACGGTCGATGGATTTCGGAAGCTGATTACTTGAACGCGCTCGGTTTGTCCGTAGCGATTGAGCCGTCCCACGCGTTGGTGCAATCTCATGGGGTTCCATGGCAAGTCGACATGGATCAGTGTGTGGCACTTCTTCTGCAAGTCAATTCCTTCGCCAGCCGCTTCTGTCGAAACAAGAAACCGCACCTTGCCTTCATTGAATTGGTCAGCAGCCTCCGTGCGTCGTATGCGGAGCGATGTCTTCTTGCCGTCGGGAAGGCAGACCTCCCGAGCTTCCTCATCGCCGTTAATAAAGCTTACCGAGTCGTTGCCGAAACGAGCAATCAAATGGGACAGGAGAAGTGACTGAGTCGCCTTGTACTCCGTGAACAGCAAAACTGATTTATTGAGTTTCTCAATTTCAGCAACAATCGAAAGTATTTTGGTTTCTGCGCCAACATCCTCGCCAGCGTCGATCAATTTCGTCAGCCACTCTTTCTCGTCCTTCATCAATCGCAATCGAATTTCGGCCAAACGCTCATCGACCTCTGCAGCGTCGTCCAGATCACCATTCTCCTCAAACTCTTCTTGCTGCAGAGCGAGGCGTTGGCTCTCGATGGCATCCGTCTCTGCACCTATCCGAGCCAACCGGCCTCGTAAAGCACGAAGAATCGCTGCCACTGAACTCGAAGCAAGCTTCTGCATCGATATAAGGACCAGCATGACCGCTCTTCCATCGCGTCCTCCCAATCCGCTGGCATAGGCCTTTCCGGAAACGATGAATTCCGTCAGCATTTCGTAGAATCGTGATTCCGCCGATGAGTACTCGTAGGTACGAGGTTCGACGAGTAAAGGTTGAAACAGCTGCTTGCCATTTAAGTCCGTAACATTCTGCTTGTTGTTTCGAATCATGATGTTTGGTAGACGTCGCAACTGGTCCTTAGTCGGCTTTTTCGGGCCAAAATCATCGGAACGTAACAGACTCAACAAGGAAAAGAAGCCGTAAGGTTTGCCTCTATGAGGTGTTCCAGAAAAGAAGACCATCGATCGAACACGATTGGCAGACTCCAATTGTTGAATCAATTTGAATCCCAATGTTGGGCCTGCCTGTTCATCGGCATTTAGGTGGTGAGCTTCGTCGACCAAAACGACATCCCAGGGCTCCGACTCAAGAAGTCGCTTTTGACGACCCTTGCTGTCGATTCGAAGCGTGTGCATCGAGGCCACAACTCTTGGATTCGTGTTCCAAAAATCCGATCGCTCTCCATCAGCTTCAGTCGCATATGTGCTGGTGCGCAAATCGAACATTGTGCGCAGTCTGTATTGCCATTGTTCTACGAGAGACGCAGGGCAGAGTATCAGCAATCGATCCAGAAGCCCTCTGGATTTTAAAGCCGACAGTACTAAACCCGCTTCAATTGTCTTGCCAAGACCGACGTCATCTGCCACGAGCCACCTAGCGGGCCACGTTTCGAGTACTTTTCTGCAGACCCAAAGCTGGTGCGGCAATAGCGAGATCTTACTTCGGGCAAACATTCCCCAAGTAGAATTGATGGAATTGATGCACCCGGCCTGCACACGCAAGACGACCTCTAGGGGTGAGTGAGCGGTACCGCTGGCAAACGCTTGCCGGGCATCCTGTACGACTTCAACATTGCTCCGAATACATTCGTGAATCTCTGCTCCAAAGCGGACGATGACTGTCTCATCAAGATCCGCTTGAACTTCTCCTAACCCGTGCCCAGTAACGCGGACGCGTTGTCCGCGGTTCAGTTGTTCAGTCATCGTGGTCATCCGATTCAGTGAGGAAATCGAGCTCTTCGGGAATCGAGTCACAATCAGCGTCAACGCCTAAGAGTCGTTCTCGATCTTCTGCAAAGTTGTTCCAAGTGAGGGCCAGTAAGGGAATATCGAAGTGACCGTCGAAGGTTGCCCTTTCTGGACCAAGATGTTCATTTAGCAGTTGCCAAATTTGCTTGGATTGGACCGCGTATGTTTCGCGCGAGCGGGCAACTTCAGTCCAGCTATAGTCGCCCGTGATAGCTTCTAGAAGTCGCAAAACCGCTGCCGACGGTACAAACGCCTGCTGCGACAGTTTCTGATTGACTTCGTAGATCTCTCGCTTGGTCGCCGCTTGCTTTCCGCGAGAGCGAATAACTTCCCGCAGGACAAAGTGCGAGCCTTTCCCCATTGTCACGTAGCACGGAGGAGCGTCAAAACCGGAGGCACCCTCAAAAATGTGACTCGTTCTGAGGTCCGTGATTTCAGTGATCAACTGTAAATTATTGAGATTGACTCCCGGCCGCGTGACCGCTTCAAACGCCCGAACATATTTCGGTAGCCAACGGGCCAATTGATAGTAGGCAAGAAACTGATTCATGTAGTGGTAGTATATGGAGCGCTGAGAGTCTTGCTCCAAGTATTCGTCCAGGATTCGAAACCAATCGCTTGGCGCCTGATTGTCTGCCAATTGTTGAAGCCAACCTCGGTCTTCGAAATCGTGCAGGAAATGTCGAGCCTGTTGAGGTGTTAGCCTGCCGATCCGGTACATCGCACCGATAAAAAAGAGTCTCAGCCACTCCATTCTGGCTTCGATGTCCGACTCAAGCTCTGTTGCAGAAAAACTGAGATTGGGCGTTTCACCTAGCGCGTACACCGCCCGGTCATGTGTCAATAGAATGTTCGTCCGATTATGGTCCCACCACTCGTAGATGTTAGCAAGCGTTTCGTTTGCATTCCTTTGAGTCTCAGGAATGGGCCGATGCATTATTGGAGTGTATTCGGAGAAACCCAGTAAAACGTCAAGAGATGCCCGGTGATGAGGTTCAAGGTTTTGAGCAGCTAGTCCGACTTCTTTCGGCTCTGATAACCACGATCCGCTCACGACCTCGGACTCGGCATAGATGTGTTCCTGCAACTTAGGGCACAATTCGCCAGAGCAAAGGTATCTAAGGCCTGCCATGCGAGCATCAGGTGTGGTGGCAATAGAAAGCCAGGAAGCTAGAGAACTCACACGTGCACTTAACTCTCCCCTGCAAATTGCGAAGAACTCCAATGCTACGCCGTCGTAGCTCTCACTTAGTAAATTGCTCTTGGGCGCAAACGCAGCCCTCGCTCGCTCGTCGCTTCGAAAAACTGCGTGTTCCGTAGAACAAACGATCTCTTGAGCTCGAGACCAACTACCGTCTCGGGTTTGGAAAATGAGGTTGCCAAGTACTTCGGAAATCAGCTCAAGCTCACTCCTCAAAGGTTCGATGCCTTCAATTTCCTTCCAGTGCTTCTTGTTGATAAAGCTTCCCAACTCAGTTGCAAGATCCGGTGAGACAGATGTCTTGCTCTCTAGTAGCTCATTAAGAATGTCCTTTAGCGACAGTGCATTGAGAGCATCGGAAAGTCCCTCGTCAATTTTTGCCAGTTGCTTGCTGACCTGTGCGGCCAGAACAGTTCCCGGACGAAACTTGCTCTGCACGCGGGGTATTTCTCCAACGATCTTCCAAACAGTGTCTCTGGCAAGGATGCCGTCCAACCTCCACATGCATTCGTTAAGATTGGCTAAAACGCCGTAGCTGCTACGTAGACCGGTCGGCAGTGTGGGGTGGCTTCTAATTAATTTGTAGACACCGCAGTGTTCACCTCCAAATAGGACCTTGTGAAGTACTCGTTCCGCCTCGTCGTTCTCGCTGGAGCCCAAGATCTTACTTGCTGCAATCCAGAGTGAAGTCCAGAATTCTGCGTGAGACGCGGCAGAACAACCTATCACATCTCTAAACCCTCCCCAGTCGTTGCTAGACAAAGTGAATATTTGGCATAGTGCATTGCCCAGAGCCAACCCTATTTTGCTTGCGCGTTGCGCATTCTTAAGTGTGTCACGTAGCTGGGTTCGACCTGGATTTACGTCAAACTCACCGTTGACTAATATTCCGCAATGTCCGCTCTTCCGCTTTGCCGTCGGAGTGGTTACCCAGATTTCTGGAACGCCGACCGTCAGTTTCGGATTCACACCGCCTTCATCGATTGGGATCAAAACGGAATCCGATGAGTCTGGGGATACAATTACCAACGCACGATGTTGGCCTTTCGATGCACCTATGTTGCCTATGGCGAAACCGTCAAAAATATGATCGGGTTGCCACGTGAAAGAGTCCGGTTTCGAATCTGTGTTGCCAATATCGCACTTATGAATCGAACGTGAGAATACTACTAGGTATCCAGCACACGCACGAAAACGGCTTAATAAGTCTTCGAAATCAATCCCTTGATCAAGAGATAATTCGACGATCGTTCCCTTATGGTGATGGTCGCCAAAATCTTCCAAACGCTTTTTCAGACGCTCTTCATCGCTCTTGTCTTTGCGTTCTGAAAGTGCTTCAGGGTAGACACCTGCCAAGACACGAAATCGGCTCCGCGCTCCACTGAACACGACCGGCTGATCGCAGACGAATAGTACGCTCTTGAATCCTAAACCAAATCCACCCGTTCGCTTTTCGGTACCCTCGCCATGCTTACCGGAACCTTGTAGAACTAGCATCCGTTCCATATCTCTACTGAAGTCTGGATTCTCCCTCGAGATACCCCGGTACTGGTTGATCCCCCGTCCCCAGTGAAGGAAACGTATCACCGGTTTATCCACGACGCGATCGAATTCAATAATGAATTGGTCGCGCAAGGAGACGGGCCGCATTCTCTCTAGCTCTTCCGAAGAGGCAAGGCTCGACAGTTCAATAACTGCGTCGTCCGCATTTTGAAACAATTCAAATGGGATCGAAGACTGGTCGTAGCTTTGAGACTCCAGTCGTGAGCGGATCATTTGGATGAGATGCTGTTTGACGCCAGCGTCATCACATAAGCTCTGGCGAAGCCGCGTAAAGACCCGTTCCTCCTCCTTTTCAATTGCCGCCAATTCTCCCTGTGCCCCCCCTGATTGCTTAGTGCTTACTCTTCGTTGTCGAACGGAATGTAGATCCCTAAAAACCTCTTTCAGAACTAAGGGAAGGTTTCCCGCGAGTTGTGTTTCCAACAACATTGCGCTGGATTCAAGAATCAGCTGTTGAGCTGTATCAATATCAAGCTGATTGATATTGGTGATCTTTTCCCATTCATCGTCGATCTCGCCTCCGGAGATTTGATAGATACCGTTACGGATCGCGACGATCGTGTTGCGAAGAATCTCGAGTTGTTGACTTTGATTGAGCCTGTCGGCCTCCAGCTTGCGAAGACAAACATGGAAGCATTTTTGATTTCCAGGCAGAGGAATGAACTGAATAAAGCGCCCATCGCCGAAGCCATCGAATAGGCTAGTGATTTCAGCTGCAACATCTGCCTGAAAACGATCCCCACGGATATTCACGGCGTCGACTTTCTGCGGCTCCGCCTCAGTGATCCAAAAGCGATACGAGTCGTATCGGGATTGAATGCTCGGCGATCCAAAAAGCAGGTTTCTGGTAGCTTGCCAGTCCCGTCCATCTTTGAATCGATCGTACATCTCGCGCAAGCCATCCTTTGCGCCAAGCATCGCGATCAACGAGGCAACAGCGTCGCCGGGAATCTCGTCTGTTCGCCATTGTTTGAGATATTCTTCGAAGGCGACAATGCCTAGACTGATTTGTGATTCGTCAAATCCTTCGCCATTCAGAATCGAAGAACGCATTTGACTATCTAGCGCTTTGCTAGTGCTAGTCCGATGTTTTTTAAAGATGTCGAACTGCGTTTCGTTTAGCAAGCTTGTAAGAGCGATGTTGTGGCCCTCAATCGCCAGTTCTGAGGCTTGGCGCCAATCCCCGGCTCGATTCAGAAGGCTGATTTCATCAAGCCGATCCACAAAGCCGTCTTGTGTTAGAGCTTCATCTAAAAACGCATTGAATAGCGGTAAGTAAGTTGCCTTTTGAGCCGGCGTCGCGCTTACATACCGACACTGGATATGCTTCAATGCCAAAACAGAACGCGCGATGTCGACGCGTTTGCTCATTTCGGGTAGTAAAGATTGCTCAAGTTGCTGAATACCAATTCCGGGAAGATTCCGCAACGTTGCCAGCAAGCCAATTGCTGGCAAATTATCTTCTGCTCCAGCGAACACCTCAAGCAAGGTTTCCAGTCGGCCATTCTGCCATGTGCTTGCGCCAACACGATAGCTCGGTAGAGTTCTAACGCATTCTCCAATGATTCTGCAAAGTGCAGACTTCGAAGGACACAACTCGACTGCGACACGCTTCCATTGGGCGTGTGTTCTCAGGTCCGGTAGAAGGTCGGACTGGTGGAAGAGCCTAACCCCTGCTTCCTTTAGCATCGCGATGTGGTTTGCGAGCGAATCATCACAAATGGCATGCTTAGGACTGACTGCGGCCCCACTTTTTGTCGCCAGCCACTGAGCCTCTATAAGTGATGTCTTAAGGACGGGATCAGAAGCGGTATCTAGCTGATCCATGATGTACCGCCAGTGCTTGTGACAGTCGCTCGTTTCGAGCAGCTTCTTGAGAATGTCCTGCGAGTTGAGAGTTGGCGCCAACTTACGTGCAGCTACAACTCCGTTAGGGTCTTCAATCAGTTGGAGATCCGGAAAGATGTCACTTGGCGGCGATACATTTTCAGTGTTGATGAAGGTGTGGTCCGTGATCGCAGTAAGGATTCCGTCACCCTGGATGAAGATCGGAATGCGCCTGAGCGACATTTCCTGGCCCAGTGGCCAACCACGAATAATCTCGTAACATGCGGAGCGGTTCTTCCCAAGCGATGAAAGATCGAGTGACGCGGTATCGATTTCTGAAACCATGCGCGCTACATTGACCGGCACGCACGCTTCAATCCCGAGACTGCGTTTTTCCGCCGATGTGAAGTTATCCAACAAAGCTTCATCGAGCGCTCGCCAGCTTTGCGAGTTAGCCTGTAGCAATTGCATTGCAAGACTGCTCCAGGGACTCTGGTCGATGGTGATCAGACTCAGTTGATCGGCAGCCGGCTCCGTTCGGCCGTGAAGCAGGTAGCGTATACTTGCCCAATCCGCGGTAGGGTCGAGTGACTTTAGTTGCTCCAAGAGTTCCACACGCTGCTCGAGAGTGGCGACCAGTCTTGGGCGTCTACCAAGAAATGTGATGCAATGCTTGGGCGTGCAGGGGGGAAGGTCAGAGGCAAGAGCACGGGTGAAACAAGCATTTGGCGAGTCGATGTACAAGATTGACTGATCAACTAGGCATGCTTGAAGCTTTTCGCAAAGCTGTGCGTTGCTACCAAAGAGGCGATTTTCGTCAGCAGCCGCATAAAGTTCAAAGGGGCTGAATCTAGTAGTAGCCGACGTCGAGAAATCGCGCGCATAGAACAGCCGTAGCTCACATACCGGTTCATTAAGAATCTGATGAACAGCCTGGGGCCAGGCGTCGAGGATCCAATCCACGGTTTCGCTCATCAATTTCCGATATCCATCCTGGTTACCCCCTTTGGGTTCTGCGATTGCTAATTCGCACAGAATCTTGTGAGCTTCGTCGTCGTAGAGATCGACGGTTCTCGCCTTGGGATCAAGCACCGTTGGAATTACGATTCGCTTCCCGGTAACGAGTTGCAGCCTGTGCATCACGTTCTCGGACTCCCCCACCACGTCGTCACGAAATGGGATCCAGAGCTTATTTGAATTCGGGACTAACCGCAGCAACGCAGCAAAACAATCGCGATTGGATTCATTACTTCGCAGTCTAGACAAAGGCACATTTTCATTCGACAGTATCCGCTGAATCAGACTACACATGGCAGGTTCGATTGCAGATCCGAGTTCACGCTTCAAGTGCTCGCAGAACCGAACCAAGGCTTTTAGAAGATCCGGATCGCGTGTTACGGGGTCGACAGGAACAGAACTGAGAAGCTGTTCTGCAATGTGGTTTGGCCACTCAAAAGTTGCGCCGATACTCAATGACGGCATTTCATGCAAAATAAACGCATGATCTGTAGACAGCGAAACAAGGGCAGGAAACAGTTTGAGCAAGATACCTAAATCTTGCTGACTTCCCGGCAACGAGATGAGCGGAATTGCATTAGAGCAGACTTCCCAATGAGCCTTCTTCCCTCGAAGCAAGTAAACCCATGAACTATCTCTGCAAATGCGTGATGCATATTTTGCTGTAAACGCTCGCTTCAACCCAGCTGTCAAATGCTCTATCCGCTCATCAGCATCCGATAACTGTCCTATTTTGTCTCGGTATTCCTCAAGCGCCGGAATCAGAAGTGGTAAGACCACTTCGTCGATCAACGTATGGTTCCAAGCCTGCCTTGCCGATTTTTCCTCGCCGTCGTTCGCTTCGTCGATTCCCAATCGACCCGCATCAACAAAGCAATAGCCATGAAGTGAGATTCGAAAATTGCGATTCCCTCCACAGTTCACCTCCGACTCAAAGCCTCGAATATTGGTTTCTGCCAATGGCAGGAAGACAGCACGACTGATGCTTACGGTACCGGAGCCGCTGCTACTTGGGATTCCAGAATCCAGGATTGCAACTGCCCCATGTTGTTTCGCTACGGCGGGCTTTCGTTGCCAGCCATGGACGCTGTCTAGGGCGTCCATCCAAGGCCAAGAAAAAGGAGGCTGCGTTATCCGATTGAGTGCCGGTAAGTTAGCCAGAGTATGAGCGACCGCATAGACTGACTCGTGCGGCTCAAATTCCGTTTGGTTGATGACAATGGTGCCGTGCTCACGGTGAGTACCGACAGCCATCTGCCGCCAGTTGAGCCGTTCCGACTCACATCGAAACTGAATGGTGGCTTTGACTTCCGGCGCTTTCCAGGTTTCTGCGGTAGCGTGAGAAAAGCGAATAAGTTGGAGCTTTGTCAATAGAGGCATCACTCCGTGAATTCGCTCGATGTGATGCCTTGCGTCCAATAAATCATCTTCGTTTGCGCCAGGTAAGGTTGGGAACTTTGGTTCGAGCGCCCATTGTTTAGCCAGGGTCAGTTGCTGTTCGAGCCCAACCGTTTGTATGTCGGTTTGTGTGGGATCAATGCAATGCTCCGGAAGGCGAAGTGGAAGGAAAATCGCAAACCAGTTTTCAGGCGCGCCACCTTTCAAGCCTTTGAATTGTGCCTCGACTAGTTTTTTGAGATTCTTGATGTCATGTTCTTCCACCGGATTCCAGTGTTCGTATCTCTGATCGTCCCATGGGTTCAGCAAACCATCACGCGAGTGTTTGGATGCGTGATGGGCAGTGCTTGCGGGATTCTCTTGGTTGGGAGAACTGACGTAAAAGAGAGCTTCGCATAAGTGAAAGACACTCTTGAGCCCCAAACCAAACTTGCCGATCTTGTCTTCGTCGAGCCCTTTCGTACCGATCCCGGCTTGGTGAATCGCGCATGCGTCATTCAGAGTAAACTCGGCATCATTGACCACGCAGACAAGCGGACCTTTGAGCAATGGATGCTTAAAATACGGCCCCATGGCATCGTAGGTCGTCAAATGCAGTTCACTTGCGCCCGCATCATCAGCGTTTTGGACAAGCTCCTTGAGAATCGAATAGGAGTCCTTATACCGATCCCGGAGGTTCGTTCTCAGGTAGCTGACGACATCTACACTAATTCCGGCCATCGCTGTTTTTGTCTCGAAGTTAATCTAGGGTCTATCGGTGAATGCGTCGTACTATTGTCGCGCGCTGTCTATATGGTTGTGATTTCTGGAAACGGCAACTGCACCACTAATATCCTTTTCTATGCATTTCCCACACCTGAATAGATTGAGAAAGGTCCTCAATCATTCGGTGATATGGAAGGAATTCCTCTTGCGATGCTAGACTTATCCAGTCCGCGGCCCAGACGTCGTCTATTGCCTCCAGGACACTAAAGACCAGTGAACCGTGGTAGATCGGTGGGATCTTGGAGTGATACATTAAGCGGAACAAATGAAGAGCTGTCTGCGACTTGCGTTTTGAACTGAGATTTGCTCTCGCGAACTCACGGAGAATCGCCGTGAATGGATATCTCCGCGCGTCATGCTCCGCAAGAACAAATGCAGCCAATGCTGTTTCGGCATTCCAGCGTATTGGGTTGTAATGCCAGCCGACCAATTTGGCGTTGCGGTCAACATACTCGCTGTGCTTCAAACAACTTTGTTTCTTGAGCTCATCCAGAAGTACCTGCGTCCAGATGCCAGACAGTCCGTGATCGACGCCAGCCGCCCAATGCACGTAAACGTCGTCCGCTAAGAGCACGGCGTCTGCGTTTTCTTTGGCTAGCAGTAGTGATTCCAGAATGGGGATCGCTTCAAGCTCTTCATAGTATTCCCTTGACTCTGGCAGGCCAGGAAGCGTTCTTGAGGCCGTAATTTGACATCGCTGCTGTATCTCTCCTTGCAGACGTTTGGCGTGACGTTCTCGCTCTGCAACCTGCTCTGGCGTGAACTCAATCAAACGCAGTTGACTATTTTCATCGAGGTAGGTTGTACCTCCGCTTTTCAGGCCGTTCTCCTCCAGGGTTCGCGCCCACACGTTGAAGTCATCAACGACAGACTGAGCGACAATTAGCTCGTAGCCGCTGAGCTTTTCCCAGAGTTCAAGGTTATGGACTGTAACGATGGCACTTTGGTCTAAGACCAATTTCTTAGCAGCACGAAGCTGGGTCAGAGCTGAATCCAATCCCTCGCTGCGACCCAGGCAACACCGAATCCCGATTTCTGGCAACATAGTCAGTGATTCATGAGCTTCCCAGTACGATAATCCCAGCCATTTGGCCAGGAACGCAGTCGCTGCAGGCAATCGCTTGAATTCCTCAAGGACTTGGTCCACGTACTTTCTGCGTTCTTCCAAGCTCTTTACGATCGGTGAAATATCAAATTCACCCTCGTGTTCCATCTTGATCAACTGAATTGCAGATGTTCCTGGAAATCGAACCTGCATGTTGTGCAGCACATCCTGGTAGCGATAAACGTATTTGGACTGAATTCCAGTTATATTGATTTTTCGAGGTTGAACCCCGCTGGAGTTAAGTTCAATCTCCGCTCCCACTTTGGCTCCCAAAATCAACTGCCCAAGATCGGAATCCGGACGAATCTCGTCGTCTGCCAACGGTTCAGCGCAATCGCCGTCGATGATGACGGTCTTGATTGGCCCGTCCTCCTCTTGATAGTGAACTGCACAATTGTTTTCCACTTTCGCGTAGTCCAACTTCAGTCCGCTACCTCTGGCGAACTGCAAAAACAGCCACATGTATCGGCCGTGGGCCAATTCGTCGCTCCAATTTTTGCGAAGCTGAGAATAAGTAAACTCGATCGCGCCTTTGTGGTAGCTGGCTGCAATCAAGGGAAACAATACTAGGTGCGCATCAGTGACCGCGATTTCATTCCAACCGGGTAGCCGACTAATATCCAAGTCAACTACTTCCCCCTTTAGTCGTGTCTGGACGAAGCACTTACAAGCGTAGAGTCGCTTGTTCGTCGGTTCCCTTTCGAGTGCCGCATCTAGTACATCCAAAGCCTTGGTTGGACTGTACCTTCCAAGAAGCTCGATCTCCAAATTGAAGGTGCTTGGATTTCCGGTTCCTGCTGCGCGTAGCCTTTCACAGACGTCGAGTGCGATGTCGTGCCTTCCGGTTTGCATCGCGCAATCTAAGAGCGCCCTAGTTTCGTCCGAGAGCTTTGATCTATCAGCGCATTGCTCGAAAATCGGCAGTGCTTCATCGTACGCTTCTAGTCGGAGGAGAAGTCTGCCAAGTAGAGATACCAGACTTTGAGCCGCATCAATAGAGACGAATTCTTTGGCTGCTAAAGCAGCGGCCTTGGCTTGTTGCGTGTCACCCTGCTCGAGCATTAGCCATGCTAGGCAAGTATGGAATACGAGATCGTCGGTTGTGTTTTTAGCAGCCTGCAGACCAGAGATAGCGGCATCAATAAGCTCCGACTCCGTCGACCACTGTACCGCAAAGACGAGGCACTCCGTTTTGCGATTGTGATCTGCGGACGTTCCTAGTTCGAACATCGACTGAATGAGGGCTTGCTTGTCAGCGTTGGCATCTGTGTTGTACTCGATAACATTTCGCAGGAATTGCTGGTCATCAAACACCGCTCCCTCAGGCACTTTAACCAAGTAGGACTTAGCCTTTTCATATTCCTCTTGCGAGCATAGGTAACTCAGGTAGGACCCGATATAGGGAGCCTTGTCGCGAGCTTTGTCAATTGCTGCTTCGAACGTTTTATGGGTATCGTCCAGTCCCAGTAGGTGTTGGACTGAAGACAAGTTTCTGAGTGCATCGGGCTTCGCACGCTCAGGCAAATCATCAGTTTCATCACCGAGGGCAAGATTGTATTTCTCGTATGCTTGCTGCAGATTCGAGCTGCGTTCATCGCCCCGTGCACTGACACCGCGATTGTGGAAAACCATCGCCTCCATGAGTTCAGCACGAGAGGATTGGGGATTGATCATCTTCGAGCGGCGAGCCGCCTCCAGCACCTCGTTAAACTGCCCGGCGTCGAGATACTCCATGGCATAAGTCAGATTGAGCTCTTCTGACGTATCGAGAAAGTCTTCTAGCCACGCATGCAACTGTGAGGAAACAGGCTCGGGAGAAGTTCGAAGTAGAAGGGCTGGAAGCGGCTCAGACCGCACACCCTCGGCTTTCAATTCTGACGCTAATTCAAAGGCGCGTTCTGAATTTCCAAGCAAGTCGTATGCAATCGCTCGGTTGATACGGGCCTGCTCTAACTGAGGTTGTTCATGGTAAGCAGCAAGGAATCGCTGCGCTGCTGCTTCATGGTCCCCTATCATCATTAGGTACTTGGCACGGAGTCGCTTCACTAAATAGCGGTCGCGAGCAGTGAAGTCCGCACTCGGAAGCAGGTCGATTTGATCCAGCTCATAGACTGCCAAATCTCGCCTTTCCTCCTTGATGTGCCGCTCTGCTGAAGAAAGACGCGCCTCGAGAATATTGTTCGTGGCGACAAGCCGATTCTCAGCAATTGATTCTTTGATGACATCCTTGAACATCGTCTCAAGAGCTGAGACGTCTCTGCCAGTCCCTCCATCTATGACATAGTCACGATCTCTCGGGTTGAGGCTTGATAGAACGCTCTCAATCTCAGGCCAATCCCACAAAGAAGTAACGAAACTCTGCTTGTAGTCGCGATCCTTGTTAATCTTGATGACACGATTTTGAGAACGTTTGCTTTTTCTTGCGGTGGTCAGCACATAATACTCTTCCAAGTCAAAGCCTGAGTTCGCCGCTTTCCCGACTTCATCCTCTAGCTCTTGTGGTGGCAACGTCTTAGTAAATTCATGATGCTTGCACTGTGCTGCTCGAAACGGAGAACTGTGCGCAGTATCGATGACGTCGATCCCGTTTTGCTTCTCACCACGTTTGCCGTATAGTTGCAGCGTTTTGCAGCTAAAATGCTTCTGCAAAAGCCGTTCACAGAACTCTTCAAAGTCATCTTCGTTCGATGGTTGGGGAAAGCGAAACGACATCCTAGGCCTCTTTTCCTTCCAGCCCGATGATCTTCTTCAATGCGGCGCCAAACTTGAGGTAGTTGACTTTGACGCCGTCATCTAGGTCGATGTTGATTTGCCTTTGGGCGAGCGGAAAGAGTGTTTTGCGTTCGTATTCGTCGAGCTCTTTGAGTTGCTTCTTGAGTTCGTTGATCTCCTTTAGGGCTTTGGTCTTCTCGGTCTTGGAGCCGTCGGCGCGGTCGGCGATGGACTGAAGGTGCGAGGTGTGGTGCGTGAGTTTGTCGCGGAAGTCACGTAAGTAACCAAGCACGGTACTGACGGTGTCAGGGCGGTAGCGGTGCATGTAGATCAGGGCGTTGAAGGTGCCTTTGGGGCTGCTGAAGAGCCAGTAGATGGGTCGCTTTTTGTAGAGCTTGATGTGGTGGTTGTAGAACTCCTTGAGGAAGTAGTCGCGAATGGTCTTCCGCTTTTTGCTCAGTCCGTTATCGGGATAAAGCGTGTTTTCCAGAAACGTGAGATTCTCTTCGTAGTGCTCGGTGCCGAAGGTGACTTTGAGAAACTCTTTGAACCGTTCGCTGATATCATCGGTGAACCAGTCGCCGTCCAGTAAAGGTATCACGTTGTCAGCGTCTGGTTCGAACTGGACGGAGTTGCTAGTGTCTAGCGGCTGGTGGCTAGAGTCCGGACTGTCTTTACTAGCCACTAGCCCCTGACCACTAGCCACTCGTCTCTCAGAAACAATCCGGTAATAATCCTCAATCGACTCTCCCTGATTTGCGAGTATCAACCCAGGCGCGTCCAGCGAGTAGCGACCCAACATGCAGCCCACTGCGTAGCTGATGAACTCACGCATCGTGTCCGCAAGAAGAAGGGCTTCCAGTTCTGACTCGCTCTTGTCGTCGTCGTACCGATATGCCGGATTGCAATTCAGTGAAACAAGGTCAAGGTCAACTTCCTCGGCAACATCTTCCTGAAGTCCATATCCTGCGATGTAAGCTCGATTGTTGGATTCTTCTAACTGTCGCATTCGCTCGACGCGGTCTACCCATAAGGATCGAATATCGGTGTATCGTTCGTGGAGCGTAGCTGTTGCAGACGGCGACCAGCAGTAATTGGTAAGCCTCTCCTTGCGGGTCGGAACTGGGCTGAGTGCCGTCGAGCAGCCCTAGTACTTTTTCACGATTGACCCTTAACTCATCGTCGATGACACCTTGCTTTGCGTCAGCCAAAATTTCGGGTTGCGTAAAACCCTCGGCAGGCGAGACGATGCCGATTCGCGTATAGCGATTAGCATCCATGAACCGCAGCGCGCAGAAGCGGTTGAACCAGGTATAGGCGACGCGCTCGATAACTTGGCCGCGCGAAGATGCCTTTATCTGCGACTCGAGTTCAGCGACTGCCTTGGGCAACTCGCGTCGCGCGGAAGAGCCCTCAGCGAGGACGCGATCAAGTTTAGCCGTGACGACTTCAATAAGCTGACGACGAGCCGCTTGAGCAAATCGCTTTAGCGGAGCCGTATTCAGGCTTTGAGGTTCTTGAGTTGCAGGTTGAGCGTCGGGCATGGGTGTGGCTTCGGAAATGTGTTTCGATGGTTTTATTTATTGGCGGCTTTGGTACCCTCCCGTACTCGGGAGGGCCGGGCTCTCAGGCCCGGGGAGTGCCTGGTTTGTTGTAATGTGTAGCAGTTAGGTACTTCAGCCCCTCTCCGCTCGCATTACTCGCGACTCTCCCGAGGGAGAGTGACTACCGACCGCGACTTTCCCGAGGGAGAGTGACACGTGAGAGTGACTTGATACTGTCAGCCTCTCGCTTGCGGGAGGGTCAGGCGGATCAGGCTCTCAGGCCTAGGGAGGGCTTAAATCTGTATTCGCTTATTGTTGGCTAGAGCGTTAACCATCGACTTGCGCAGTTCGCCCAGGTAGGCGTCAATATCTTCTTCGTTTTCAAGCCATGCTTTGGTAATCTGAACTGGCAACGATCGCACAGTCACAAACTCAGGGGGTGGTGGAGCGGGTGGCTTATTGCCGCCATCGGGTGAGGTCGGATCTGGCTTAGGAACTGGTGGTTGTGTCCAGTTGGTTACTCTGGTTAGCAGGCTCGGGTATTGCTCTTCATCAAACAAGCGCGTTGCGTCCTTGACGAACGCAATCGAGGAATTCTCACGCACTCGGGACTTCACACTAGCGATCGCTGCTTGAATTTCTTCAGTCTTTTGTGAATCCAAAGCATCGAAGCCGTCTACTGATTGAAGACGCTTTGATTTTTCGCAGATCTCGTATTCGGCCGACTCGCGAACTTGCTGAAGTTTTTGATCGATCTTGGCTGTCAACGATTCAAGCAAAGATTTAACCGACTGCATCTTGTTCCCAGCGAAGCACTGTGCGTCAGACAACAGAGCTCGCAACTGCTCGGGCTCTTCTCCGTCAATGTAGGAAAAGTTTGTTTTGTGCTCGGCGACGAACTGCTGTGCCTGTCCAAACAATTGCGACTGAGAGCCAGACATGAATCGACGAATCGGATCAAGCAGCTCTTCCTTAAGGTCTATTAGGGCTTCACCTTCCGCTTCAAATTCCGTGAAGAAATACTTAAACGACTTCGCTGCGAGGATTTTGATCTTCTGCGCGGGTTCGCTGAGGGCAGTCAAAAATGGGTAGGTTTGCGATTTGGAAAGTAGCTGACTCAGATCGTCGTGCAATGTTGCCAGCGCTTTCCCCAACTCTTCGCCAATGGACTTTGCTTCGGTCGCGCGCGGAGGCTTGTCGAAGAAGTCTTGATAAAAATCCTTGACGCGCCGCACCTGGGACGCGGTGAACTCGATCTGAGGTTCGAGGATGATATTGCCATGTGCCCGGGTATTCTTGATCGCGGCGGCGAGCTTTGTGTCCTCTAGTACTTGCCCATCTGATCGAGCCTCAACTTTGGCACGACCACATAGTTTTGCGAGTGTGCATTGAATTGCTGCCAAATACCAACCGAAGGGCTTCTTTTCAAAGTCTTCTACGAGTTGCTTCACAGTCACACGTAAACCGCTTTGAGTTTTGCGGCTAATGAAAGAAAGCATCTCGGTCTCGGCTTCACTCATGACCGTTGCATCGCCCGCGAACAAGCTATCGTCATCCCCTCGCAAACACTGCTCAATGTTGTTCTCGGAGTACTGAATACCCCGTAGCATAGGCAGGTTCGTGTAGGTGTAGCGAACCAGCTCTTCAAACCCGTCGTGAATCCGAGTATTCGGATCCTCGCTGCCAGATTCCACCTCCGTATTGGCGACAAACATAGTCGCTTTGCCGACAGCGGCTTTTAGGTTCTCAACGATCTCGGCTTGACGTTCCTTGTTGCTGAACGTCTTGTCCGTCAAGATGCGCTTGACAGACTCCTGCTGGGTGATCGAGATGTTTTGGCGAATATACTTTTCGGTTTGCTTGTACAGTTGAATATCCCGAAACAGGCGATCGTCCGGGGGCAGAACGACCAGCAATTCGGACGATCCCATGACTCGCATCTTGATTTGATCGAGCTGCCCATACTCATCATGGAAAGGGCTGATGATGTGAACGACCAACTCTTGGGCGCGACCAAACACGCGGTCGTCAAGTTTGCGGGTGAATCCATAATCTTGTTTAGTATCGTCATAACGAAGTTTTTTGGCCTTGATCACTTGGTCGAAGATGATCTTAGAAAGCTCATCGGCGATGTCCGTAGTGTCGATTTCGGTGTTCTTGATCTCCTGCTCGACGTCCTTTTCTTCGTCCGTCAAATATTCGTAGAGTTCACCATTCCGCTGGATATAAACTTGATTCTCCAACAGGTTCAGCGCTTCCTCGACCTTCTTTTGTAGATCGCCCAGGTCAGCGTCGAAATGATTGAGCATCAACACGCACAAGTTGCGAAGGGTCGGCTTGAATTCGCGAACATACTTGACCAAGAACAGTGCCTTAAGCAAACGAATTGCCAGCGGATTTGTTAGGTTGCGTTCCGCGTTGAGAATCGCGCTCTGAATTTGGGACTTCAGGGCTGCGCGGAGTCCTTCAAACATCAGGTCGAACGTTGCTATTTCGCGCACTTCGTGGTTCGCGATGCCTTTGGCTACGTCTTGAAACACCCCGAGCATCGAGCGTTCACCAACACTGCTGTGCTTCCCGGTAAAGGCATTGCGATCCGACAAGTTGCGAATCGAAGATTGGAAGAGGTCAAACTGATAGGGAACAAATGGATAGCAATCCTTGAAATGCTCCTTACCTTGGTAGTTGCGGTATTGAACCGATCCGTCTGAAAAATCAAAGAGCGTCTTGAAATTGTTGACCTGCTCATCGTAAAGCGCACCCAGTTCCTTGGCTCCGTCTTCGGTCTTGGCCAACAAGCGCTTCTGAATGACTTCGGCAACATCCTTGCTTGTCAGACTCAGGCGATTTGCGAACCGCGCTTGAATTTTTGAAAAGTCGTTTCCCTGCTGTTTGCCCATTTCACCGACTACGGTGTTCATGTCTTCCTGGGCTGTGACAATGATCCATGCTCGGCCCTTGCATTTCGTCGCAAGACTCTCTGCGATCGTTTGCAGGTTTGTCATCAACTTAGTGTTCTCAGAAATGTACTGGCCCACTTCGTCGACGAAGAAGTTAAGTCGAAAGTCCTTGTTGTCGTGCCGACGTACATAGTCATTGACTTGATCCGCGAAGTCCTCGATCGAAACCTTGTAATCGGCTTTATAGCGATCGATGATTCCAACTACCTTTTGCCCGGTTACCGTCGCATAGGCCTTGTCAATCTGTGCGGCAAAACGATTGACCCGCATACGAGCCCACTCCCAGCCCTTTTCTTCGAGCTTGGAAAATTCCGTTTTGAAATTCTCAAGGAGCTGGTCCTCGTCTAAGACACGCTCGAATTCTGCGATGTAACCTTGCTTACCGTAGTATCCACACGATTCGTCAAAAACCTTGACGAAGACTGCCAGCAAGGCATCCACTTCGGACTTGCTGATGACGTCGGCTTTCTGATCGATGTTGAAGAGGATGCTCTTGGCAGGAATAGTGCCAGACTTTCGCAGTGCAGCTTGCAGTAGCTTGTTGTCGTGACACTTCGCCACAAACGACTCGACGACCGACTGGCCGTCCACTGAATCATTTGCCAGCAGCAAGCTAATCATCTTGAGTAGGTGCGATTTACCAGAACCGAAGAAGCCGGAAATCCAGGCTCCGTTGGCTCCGGCGTAATTGTTGTACGCATCGAGGAACTCTTCGAGCTTCTTTTCAATCTCGTTGGTTAGCACATACTCGTCCACCTCATCGTGGAGGTGATCGCTATCATCAGCTTTGATCACACCTTCGATCGGACGGTCAACTGGTTTTCGAAATATCTTGTCAAGCTTCACTTGATGTTTCCTGGTGGTATTTCCGGCTCATCCCCCCTCCGCTCACATTGCTCGCGACTCCCCGAAGGGAAGCGCCAAGTTTGGCATCACTCGCGGCTCCGCGAAGGGAAGATTACTAAATCTGGCGATCGAATATGTTGAATGCTCGGTAGTATTTGTCGTCGCGCAGGCGCCCGAACAGATCAAGTGACGCCCCTTTCTCGAGAGAATGGGAGTACTCGCCCGGGAAAAATATGACCGTCGGCTGGGACTCGGCTACGCTTTGTAAGTTGTTGAGAACATTGTGCGAACGAATGTAAGGAAAGACCTCCCCGACTCCGTCCAAGAACATCACATCGAATTCGTGTTCCGACATGCGTTTGGTGATTGCTGGGACAACCACCGACTCGACATCCAAAATATTTTGCAGGTTGCCTTTCTTCTGGTCCGGCGTTTGATTGACTTCATCGCCAATGAACCACTCCCAGTCACCCTCTGACTTAAGTATCTCAATACACAAGTCATACAAATTGATAGAAAGCACGCGCACACCGCTTTGCGAAAGACGGTTTACCAGCTGCTTGGTGGCACGTTCCATTTCTACAGCCTCGTTTGCCTTAAATGGACAAATGAAAAACGGAACTTCGTTACCCAATCCCTGCTTTTCCAAGAACTGTTTGCTTTTGACGACTTGGAAAAGATGGTCCATCCGTTCGACGTGCGTTGCATTTTGCAAAGACTGGTTCATGTTGTTTCTCCGGGCACATCGGAGTCTGCAATCGGGTAGATATGTAAAAGATCTGCGGAATCAACGAGAATTGCCTGAGCCAGATCACGTGAAAGCATAACTGGCTGAATAAGCAGCTCAGCAGAGACAATCCCAGCTTCTCGCAACATCTGGTAAGTCACGCTGGCGAGCTTTGCTTTAGTGCTCTCGGACAAATTGTCGACCTCCGGATGCCAAACTGAGGAATCATCCAAGAACCGATCAAATTCTTCCCTGCCAATCACTAATTGAAGACTCAAAAAGTGGTTTCTAATGACTTGATCCGCAAATTCGCGCAGTAACGCGTACCGCTTGCACACGGCCAGCCAGAGCAGGAGTAGCTGATCCGCTTGGACCGCATCCTGAAACAGCTCAAATTGCCGCTGCGTGAAATTTTGGAGCCGAGAACAGACCTCGCGGACCATACGGCTATTTGAGCTATCGGTTCTAGCTTGCAACACGTTGTCTGCCTGCGCTTTCATTCTGGTCTGATCCCAATCGCCTATTTCCTGGTGAATTGCTGCTATCCGGGTGGATTCTTCGTACAGCAAGCCCCCGGACGTGAAGGATAGACGGTATGCTTCGGTCTGCCGCATATTGGGGTGGTGATTCTGAGAGTTTTCGTCTTCTGAAAGCCCGTCATTCTAAGGGATAGGCAGCTCTCCGAGTATCGCCGGAACACAAAACGCGGGCGTGACTTACGCATTTCGCGCGATGGACATTAACGATTAAGCGGCGTCTCTCTGATCCTCCAGATGTGCCAGCTGCAATTGCTCAATTTGCGGCATCGTCGCACCGATGATGCCCTCCAGATCGCCACACAGCCCAGCTGAGTTTGAAACGGCCCGTTCGAGTTGTTTTTCTCGATTCGCCCAACGGCGTTGCATTGCCCGCCGCTCGCTGGCCAAATCCTCTTGTAGGGCAGCAAAGGACTCCACAATTCCGGCGACGCGTCCCTTGAACTCGGCGCTAGAGAGATAGTTGTAAACCAACTCCACTTTCACGTTCCGCCCCTCAGCGGACAGACGCGTCTTGGCGACTTCGATCATGCCGGAACGAAGAGCACTGGCTAGACCGACAGCACAGACTCGAGAACAGACCCACACACCTTCGATGCAACCAATCGTTTTGATTTCAGGCGGCAGCACTTCGCTCACGATTACAGCCGCCGCAGCTTTTGCTCCGCGTTGATCGTCTCTTAGCTTCTGCAGCCAAGCGTTGGACCAATTCTTGGTCCGTTTCGTCTCCCACAGAATGAGGCCACAGTTTGTGCCGGCAGCAGAAAGTACAGACTGCTGAACGTCGCCGCCAGTGACGCCCTTGGCAACTTCGCTGATTTGGTCGCCAGGAAAACTAGACCGGAGCATCTGTTCGATATCCAGCTCAAGCACTTCCCCCTGTATTTGGACAGAGCCCTGCTCAGCCTTCTGCTTGAGTTCATCGATCTTGCGACGCAAGCCGTCGATTTGTGCATCTTTCTCGGCCTCTTTCAAACGATGCGACTCATCGGCCTCCGCACGCGCTTTTTGGCGTACTTCCTCGCGCTCTGCATCAACGCGACGAGCGACTTCGAGCTCAAGCGACTCGGTACGCTCTTTGAGCTTGCGCTCGGATTGGCGGAGCGAGAGCTCATTCTCTTGAGATTTTCTGAGTTGACCGCGAATCTCGTCAAGCTCTGACGCTTGATCGCGGAGCTGTAGATCATACTCTTGCTTGGCCTTCTCCTTGGCGGCAGCCGATAGCGTCTGCTTTTCAGCGGCAATAGCTGCGTCAACGCGACTGGCAACGTCGGCTTCAAGCTGCTTGACCGATGCTTCACGCGAAGCCAACTGCGTCATCGTTTCGGACAACTGTTGTCGTTGCACAGCCAGTTCAGCATCCATTTTGGCCCTGCTCCGGTTCTCGACAGCTTCCGAAAGGTCGATTTCGGTCTGGCAGGCTGGGCAGGTGATAACGTCGTGAAGCTGAACGGCTGGCATAGGTGCCTCTCCAAAGAAAGCTGCAGAACTAAAACTCGCTGGTTGCGTTTTCCCCTATATGCAGCAAGCGTGCCAACACGCTGAAACCCTAAGATAGTCCCTGTTTTCCTTGGATTTCAGCGATTATGCATGGCCGCGCCACTTACAAGGGACCAACTGGAGTTTATATTTATCAAATACATTTGCTTTGTGTGGCACTTGAAACCCTGGTGGAGCCTACCGATGCGTATCCTAGTTTCGTGGATTGGGACGACCGATCTTCTCTCGATGGCCAACGAAGCCAATGCGTCGGTGCAAAAGAGGGTACTGGCTGCCTGCCAACGGGAGAAACCACTAACCGGAAGAGGCCCAATTCGCAGTTTAGTAGAGTCGGTCGACTTTGACGCGATACACTTGCTCTGCAACTATCCGAACAATGTTGGACGTGACTATGTGAAATGGTTGGGCCACGGCGCAACTCTGCGCGAGATCTCATTGGAAAATCCCACGGACTATGCAGCAATTTTCAATTGCGTTGACTCATTTCTAGGCGAGATACTCGGCAAGCAAAAGCAGCCTGACTTATCGATCCACTTAAGCCCCGGTACACCAGCCATGACAGCGGTGTGGGTGCTACTGGGGAAAAGCAAGTATCCCGCTACCTTCTACCAAACCTACGGCGACAAGCATTCCGAAACCAAGATTCCGTTCGACTTGGCTGTTGATTTCGTGCCCGAGTTGATCCGCGATGCGGACAGCACCTTACAGCATCTTGCGAATCGTAGCCCGCAGGAAATTCGAGGGTTCGACCAGATCTTGGGTGACGGCAAAGCGATACGACTCGCCGTCGGTCGCGCAGCCAAAGCGGCAATTCGAGATGTTGCCGTGCTCGTCCAGGGCGATTCCGGGACAGGGAAAGAGATGTTTGCACAGGCGATCCACAAAGGAAGCCACAGGGCTGCAGGCCCCTTTGTGCCTCTCAATTGCGCAGCCATTCCGCGCGAACTACTTGAATCAGAACTCTTCGGTCATAAGAAAGGTTCGTTCACAGGTGCCGATGCCAATCACGTCGGAGCCTTTGAACAAGCGGACGGCGGGACGCTCTTTCTCGATGAAATCGGCGAGTGCGACCCTGCTATGCAAGCCAAATTGCTCCGGGCGCTCCAGCCACCTCCCGGATTCGGTCCCACTCATCGAGTATTCCGCCGCGTGGGTGAATCGAAGGATCGCACCAGCAATGTCCGCGTCGTGGCCGCGACAAATCGCGACCTGATGAAACGTATTGAGGCTCATGCGTTCCGCGAGGATCTCTATTACCGCCTGGCGGTCATCACGGTCAAACTGCCACCTCTGCGCGACCGCAGTACGGACATTCCGATTCTCGCGGAAGGACTTCTCGAACAAATCAATGCCGAGTTTGGCAAACAGGAGCCTGGATATAAGGGCAAGTCGCTTTCCGCCGATGCAATTGCCTTCATTCGAAAATTCTCGTGGCCCGGCAACGTGCGCCAACTGCAAAACGCTCTTACGCAGGCCGCTGTGATGACAGATCGCGACGTGATTCGCAAAGGCGACATAGCCTCAGCCGTTTCCGAGAGCCGAGTAGTCGAGCAGGATAGTATGGAGCTGCCTCTTGGCGACGGTTTTGATATTGCCAAGCATCTGGATGCGATCCATCGTCATTACATCGTGCGTGCTCTTGGAGCGACTGGCGGAGTGAAGTCGCGCGCGAGAAAATTGCTCGGCGTTACCAGCGACCAGACATTCGCAGCGCAGCTAAAACGCTTGGGCGTGGCCGCAAAGTGAAGCTGGTTGCGGCCAATCAGCAGACTTTGCATGAGTCTCAGCTAAGGGAAAGCTGATGGCTACATCTAAAGCCCTTGGCATTAAACAAATGCATTTGATGCGTATCAAAGCCATTTGTTTGTACTTTGTATGAACTGGCTCGAAAACACAACAAAAATACGTGTTTCGCGAATTGGCACGCCGGTTGCCTAATAGTAAGGAGCCTGCGAGGATATCAGTGCCGAGACATTGCGATTCGGTGCCCCGCATCAGCCAACGCCTTTTCTTTTTTCTGCGAAGCGGAGATCTCAGATGCTGCTAACCGAAGCTGACTTGTCGCATGCCGAGAGCATGATCTTCGGTGGTCTCGTCCAGACCGTCGACGCCGACCAAGCCTGTAGTGACTCTGATTTTGAGACGCTGGAAATCTACCGCAACTGGAAAGAACAGGGTTTCGCTCGGCATGGTGCGGGCACCCGCGCTCCCAGTATGCCTCGCAGTCAGAGACAGTTTGACGGCGATAACTGGCACGAGTACTGCGAATCGCTACGAGGTTGATGCTCAATTTAGTATCGATCCGTGCTCGCACGGCTAAAATTGTAAGCCCATTCTAAATTGAGCAAAACGAGATTCTATGAAAGTCGCAACCTATAACCTTCTTCAGGGAGGTGCTGCCCTTACACATTGGAGCAAGATGGTATGCGAGCAAAAAGTTGATCTTCTTCTTGTCCAGGAAAGTTATGCGCCCTCACGTCATGACAGGCCCCTTATCGAATCTTCCCGAGCAGACAGGAGCGTCTGGAATGCTGTTCCGGGGCGGGATTGGGGCAGTGGCATCTTTACCAACTCCGGGCACTTAACGGAAATTCCTGTAGAGGGATTTACCGGTTGGTGCACCGCCGCCGTACTCACGGATTCCATCTGGGGGCTTCGCGAACAGCCACTGGTGGTTGTTAGCATACATGCTCCTTCTGTAAAAGGAATCAGCTACGCACGGCTCGTAAATCAGATTCTCGACAAGTTAAACGGATTACGAGGCGCACATGACCTAATCGTCGGTGGCGATTTCAACTTAACAGTATCTGAACGTCACCCAGAGGAATCACAGAAACTCTGCAAAGCTGATCGTGAAATCCAAAAGCGCCTGCACGACGAGTTTGGTTTGATCAACTGCTGGCAGGTGGCGAATCCAAACATTCCCCTTCTACAGACGCTTCGCTGGCAGCGGGATCCAGTCCCGCCTTTTCACTGTGATGGGGTTTTTGTTCCGCGCTCTTGGGAAGACCGCTTAGAAACTTGCGAGATCCTAGGTGACGACAGTTGGCGGGCTCTCAGCGATCACAATCCAGTGATCGCAACGTTTCGAAAATCGTTGGACTAGGTTTTGAGTCTAATTGGATGAGGGGGTTTTGAAGTGGAGATGCCTAAGATCGACAACATCGTTCGTGACTCCAAGCTAGGGGTTACCATCAACGTCAAAGCGTATCGCAAGTTGCATCCTGCCGAGCTTGCCCGTGCAATCGCCTATTTTAGGTCTACCAAGCAAGGTAAGCGACTCAAGCGGAATTCGACTTACGTAATTCTTTCGATTATCGGCATACGTGAATAAGTAATGAAAAGTCATAATCGCGAAGCGTGCGTGGACAACCAAATGTTGAACGAAACGCCCATTGCATAACGGAACCAAGGAATAGGAGAACTCTGTGGAATATCGACCAATCGGTCCAATCGAACTCACCGAAGCGGAAATGCAATTGTACGCTCAGATCCCGGAAGATTTCGACCACGACTCATGGCAAAACACTGCAGACGCGATGGAAGAACTTATGAAATCTTTGCTTGCAAGGAGTGGCATACCGGAAATACGACTCCGCGTGTTCTCAGATCCAGGATGTGCCGAAACGGGTAATCAATCCCGACAAAGCGTATTTGAGTCGAACGGCACCTCGGGTAGAGACATTTTCCGACACGGAAACTTTGTCAAATACCTGCGATACTTCGTGAAAGGGCCCGAACTTCCGATCGGTGTGATCGATGGATTGTGCAAGATTTTGAATGATGATCATGGCACTTCCGGTATGGTGCTGGACCAATATCGTCGTTATGCACGAAAATGCGTGCGAGATTTCGAACTCGATCCCGCTTGCGCTGGGACTGAGTTCTTTCGTTTGGGGCTCGAGATAGGTATGGATTTAACTGCCGCCCGTTCCCTCCGAGAAGCAGCGAAAAGTGTACGCTGAGGTTAATGGCTTGCCGTCTTCCAGGATCTCGATTGAATTGCTGAGCTTCTGCGTTAATCAAACGGCGTGACAATGGATCGTCGCAGGTTGAGTGCAGATGTGGGAATAACGCCGTATCCAGCCCGCTCGCGAGCTTTGTTAACAACCCGGAGCAGGGTCAAAAGCTGTCGGCGGATGGGCGCGAAGCGGGCGAAGGGGAGGCTGGCGAATTGTTGAGCAAGGTGGTCGGCTGAGCGGTGAGTGGCTTGGTTGAGAAACTGGGCTTTCAGCTCGCGGTAGGTTCGGTTGTCAATGCGGACGCAGGAATGCCATTTGGGGGCGGAGCCGCCTTTGGGAGTTAGTCCGCTGCGGCGGTAGCTGATGGAGTAGCCGGAGAACTTGATGGGGTGGCGGCGACAGTCGCGGATTTGGCTTTTCTCTTGTTGCTTGAAGGGATGGTGACCGTCGGTGATGAGCAATAAGAACCAACGGTCGAAGCGGATGTACTGCATGTTGGCTAGGCCTCGTTGCTTGCGATACGCCCGCTGACGCTCGGTGATGTCGATTTCGTATTTGGCGATCAACTTTAGATCGACCAATTCGGGATCTTTGTGGTCGGGAATCTGTCCGGTGACATAAAACCAGTAGCCATGTCGTAAATAGCAGACGGCCACTTGCTGAACGAGGCCAGCGGGCGATGTGGCCTGACAGCGGTAGTTTCCGCGGCGAGCTCGTTTGGGGCTGGCCGCAGTGTTTGTAGGATTCGATGTTGGAGTGGCTGGACTAGCAGGTCGGCTTTCCATCGATGGCCTCCGTGCGTGTTGCCAACTGGAATGCATGGCTGGATGCTTGAATCGTGATGGATGATCTTTGGTAGATCTTGGTGACGCTCATAGGCTGTTTTCCTGTTTTTTAGGTTTTCCCTCGTCGTCTGCACGCGAATTGAACATGCCTAACTGAGAACCTGAAGAACCCGCGGCTAGCGCCAACGCGGCTCAGTGCCATTCGGCTAGATGCAAAAAAACTCGACGAAACCGCGGCTAACGCCAAAGCGGCTCAGTGCGAAAAAATGGGGTTGTTGCGGCCAACCCCACGCCGTTGCTACTCGCACAGACGATTGCTTTTCAAGCGGATCGCCAGGCGATTGAAAACCCTTGGACGGCGGTGCAGTGCTGCATGTGGCCTGATGACCGACGGACAATTGTCGTTCGCTCAGAGCCACGCAGCTCGCACACCTATGTCAGGCGCACGCCGCATCGTGCGCGCGTATGCACTGTTTTCCTCAGTGCACGCGCGCAATGCATAGTGCCCACAAAAAAAACCTCAGCCGAACACACCGGAAGTCGCAAGACGCAACTCGGGTGTTCGTCGTCAGTTCGCCGCCAGAAGTGGCCACTCTCCCGAGTAGCCACCTCTGACCGCATCGCTGCCTGCCAAGGGCATTGAGAAGTG
>JBGSJT010000396.1:0-8237 GCA_041741715.1 Pirellulaceae bacterium
CCGAGGAATGGTTGACCCAACTGGCGAATGTTTCTGGTTTGGTCGATTTGGCTTTCCGCCCCGTGATTAATGAATTCCGCGGTTATCGCAAAGTTGAGCTGCACCTGGTCGATTGGCGTGTGCATATGGCCGCCGAAGCAGCCCCAGCGCTCAATCTGCGCGGGCCAACCAAAGTCCCATCGAGGGCAGCCAAGGGAGCGCAACAGTAGTTGTCGGCGGCTTCCCAATTGCCAAATTTTTCAACCGGCCGTCTGAGCCATCCGTTCAGTGCTTGCCCCCCAACGATTCCCCAACTTTGAATTCCGATAGCCTCTAGCATACTTCTCAGTTTTCCCACTCTTGGGAAACGAATGCCGTGAGCAATCATTTACTGGGGGCCGCAGAACCAATCTTCCACGGTGCTGGTTGATCGACTCCCTCTCTTGCGGGATCCAGTAAGGCTGTTGATCGCGCAGGATCGTTGATTAAGGCCACATCAAAGTATTCCTCTGGGACAGCTTCGTTGATGTGAAGCCAGTTGAGCGTATCCACTCTGTTACGTTCATACTCGATGATTTGTTTTTTTTCACCAGTGGTCGTCGACGCCAATTTATCGGTTGAGAGTCGAATGGGTAAATAGATTCCTTCGCGCTCTGACCAATTTATAAATTCGTTCGAAATTCGCTTTTTCTCGCCACTTTCGACTAGGAAGATGGATTTGCGCTCGGGGAGCATAGTAAGGCTATCGAATTGAGTCGTGCTTTCAATGGTGAATCCCTTTGAATTCGTTTTGGGGCTGGCTTTAATCGTGAAATTTGGCTGATGACGCTCTACAAAAGTTTTCGCCCAGATATTTCGATACATGCCCCAAAACTCTTCTGGGACACCCAGCGGATGTTGACCAACATCGTTGCTAGTCACGAAAGCTGCCGGAACTGGGAACTCGCATATTCCAACGAAGTGGAACGTTGCGATCCCATGTCGAGCCAAAGCCGCGAAGAATCCTCCAGGTACACTGATGGAATACTGTGTCCTCGGCCAATCGCGCCAACTCAGCGTGTTATCAGAGACGATCGCGATGGACAGGGCTTGGGTGCGAGATGGTTCATTGTCCTTCTCGTCGTCGGCGAGGAAATAGTCCCTCTCGCTCCATTGAATCTGTACGCATCTCTTTTTTTCTATGTCGATCACAAGCCGCGTGGTGCTTCGGACACTTTCATATCCAGCCTCGCCCATGTCTGCATATATTTCGGTCCAAAACAAAACATCGCAACTTTGAACCGCCATATTGTTCATTTGAAGTGCGTCGAGTACCGAAAGGGTTTTTGCTGTATCTGCGTCCTTCGGCGTTTTTGGATCATTCGACTGGCCGTCAGCCGCAAGCGGCGACGCAAAGATGACTAGTGCTATCGACAATACTGAAGTTTTTGAAAGCATCATTCTGGCGTGACTTTGTCTAAACCTACAGTGGACGGTGATATTTCGCCAACCATCATAAATGTCATGAGGAGCGTCTTTGCATCACCCAGCCCTACGGAAGTTCGAATCTACAGAAGTGAATTGGAAATGTCCCGGCCCCTCAAATAGAGAGTACAATCCCTCGGCAGGCAGATTGGGATTAGGAACTTGGTACTCAAGAGCACCACACTCCACGGGCGAGTTGCATGTTAACAATGCACAGATGAACGTACCCTGTTCGAAATCGCCACACTTCGTTTCAAGAATCCGACTGCACGCGATTTCCTGTGAAAAACTGGGACGACCGCAGCACAAGAACAAGACTCAGAGCAAGATCTTACAACGATTCATTTTCTTCACTCCTGTTTCGATTAACGTTTGTTTAAAAAATCAACTGCGCACTTTTCAACGAAATTTGCTCCTTTCAGCTTGAAAATCAGGAACATATTGCTGTTGCCGTAATTCTCCAAATCCTCGATGGAGTTTTCGGGAGTTATAACTAAGTGCAACCTTGCAACACCTGCTGATAGATCATTGACCTTCACTGCTACGATACCGCCGGCAACCGTCCCGGTACAATCGATTTTTTCCGGCTGCACAATTGGGCTTTCTGATTCGGCGACGCTCAGCTGTTTTTCTAGGTCAACTCTTACAATTGCACTCGCCGTATAGGTGTCGCCATTTCTGCGGAAGGTGATGGGTGCGGGAGCGATCGTAACTTTCGAACGCTTCTTCAGGATCACCAACGTCGAATCCTTTATTCCTGTTCGCCTATCTTCTAAGAGAATTTCGCCTGCGAATCCGGCTTCCGGAATCGTTCCTATGTCGATCGAGCAGTCCAAGTAGCAATTGCCTTCTGCTGAGGTCCTCAGATGATGCTTGAGCTTCGCGAACGCCCCAGTTGCTTTGAATGCGAGGTCATCCGCTCTGGCCGGGGCTTCGACGATCAAAGGGATCGTGAAGTTTTTTGACTTTGCCTCGTTGCTAACTTCGACCACACCCATCGTGTCTACAAAGGCGACTAACCCAGGAATTCTGTACGCCAATCGTATCGAGATATCGTCGGTGCCGTCTTTACTCCTAGCGATACTAAATGCAGCCATCTGGCTGCTATTCTTCGTACTTTGTTGCGTTTCCATTAAGAGGTTAATTTCAAACACTCCGTTTGCAGCCACTTTCTGCTGAGAGACGGACGCGGTAATACAGGCACATCCACTGTAATACGATCCGACTTGGACATCTTGTCCGACCGCGTTGGACACGACCAGCTTAACTTTTCCACGCGAGTTCAATGGCAGTTCACCGAGGTTCGATTCGATGCGGTAATATCCACCTGCATTTTGAACCAAATCGACGCTTCTCGTGAGCTCGAAGTCAATTGGGTCTTGCGGCAATGCAGCAGTTGCAAGCCAAATCAGGAATCCAGCTGTGCAGAGAATAGTCGCTTTTCTGTTTCGCATCTCCCCGTCCAGTACTTGAGTGACATTGAAGCGGGCCAGCTGAGCTACATTTTCTGACGTTTAACATTCGCCACATGCTAGAAGAAGTTCGATCGTAGCACCGGAACTGCGACGCAATCGCTGTGCCACATTCATACCTTGGGTGCGTGTTTGAGAGAGACCACGGTGGCGTGAGCGTGTAGTCCATCAAGTCAGTAGTCATTACGGAACCTCCTGACTTTGGCCGCACTATCTGTTTCGCCAACGATTATCGGATGGTCAGATTACCAAGTATTGTTGATTCGAGCGCAATGACATCGCGTACCAACGCGGCAGTACTGCTCGTATTTTCAGCAGCGAGTGCCCTCTTGGAACATAGAACGTGGCGGCGGGATACGAGCAAATGGGACAGCCTGGGGTCAGGGACAGCCTGGGGTCACAGCTTGTTTGGGGGACAGCCTGGGGTCACAGCTTGTTTGCGGGTGGACTGATCAACCCCCGTTAGGCTGCAGAGAGGCTGACCTGGGTGCCATCGCGGTGTTGGTCGCCGCTTGGGTGCCCCTACAGTGGGTATGAATGGCCGCTGCTAACTTAGAGAGTCCCGCGCATTCCGTACTATCAACTAGACTCGCGACAATTTGGGCCGACCGACCAATCTGGGTTAAAGTCAAGGTATATCAAGCCCTGAACGGACAATCATGGCGTCCTCGCAAGCTGAAGCTTTGGTGTACTAACCGGCGAACAGCCGTCCCGGGGCTCGTCCCCGACGGTTGAGGCTTTGGTGGACTAAGCGCGGAACTGCGGAACCCACGCGCGCCGCCATCCCTCCGCCCGCTAAGCGGGCGGAGGGATGGCGGCTGATTGGCTGTTGGACCCGACGCGGTAGGACGCCAAAGCGGTGTCCGTCAGGGGCAAGCCCTCAACGGACAATCATCACGGTTTCAACTGTGCTAGCGTACGACTCGCGACAAATTTGACCAGCCTCGCTAGCTACTGCGAGGCCGTGTAAATCGCGATTTGTTTAGCGATTTCCCAAGACCGGCCCCCTTCTTCCCCAACCCTTCTCCCCCGGAGTACCGGTGGAGAAGGGAGCAAGAATTCGAGATTCGAGAGTGGTGGTGTGCGTAGCAATAAACCCGAGTCTTAACCCCAAGTCTTTCTCACTTCGATCAGATTCATCGGGACGGCACAAAGGAAGGTGCCTGATAGGTTGTTAAATTGGTGCCCCCAAAGGTGCAGTATTGCCTGGCAAGAAATTGCCATCTGATTTGGGTATAATAGCGGTCCGCGAATTGAACTCACCCTCCACCCGCAGCTCCAGCCCGCCCATCCGTCGCTTCTACTGGAATAAATTGACCGTTGAAGCGATACTGGTTAGCAAATAAAACGGCTGACGCTGCCAGCAATTGACTAATCCATCAACATCCAACTTTTATAGAGGTTCTCTGGCATGACTATACGCAATGCTGTGGGTCGGCTGTCGCAACAGCCATCTACTCGGCGCTGGACCACCCAATCCGCCCTGTGTTTGCTGCTGGTCGTACTGTCCAGCCCGCTGCTGGCTGCTCCACCGGTGGATTGGTATCAGTGGCGCGGGCCCGAGGGAAACGGCATTTCTCGCGAGAAAAACCTGCCTGAGACTTGGTCGCCCAAGGGCGAAAATGTGCTGTGGTCGAATGAGGAATACGCCAGCCGCTCGACTCCAATAGTCAATGATGGAAAGCTCTACCTCGTAACCCGCTACAAGGCCGAGACCACCGAAGAGGGCGAGCAATTGGTTTGCCTCAATGCTGAGAGTGGCGAGTTAATCTGGAGCCAGCATCACAACGTTTACCTGTCGGACGCTCCCGCCGAACGCGTGGGTTGGGCGAGCCCGATTGCGGACCCAAAGACCGGCAATATCTATTGGCTGGGACTGGGTTGCCAGTTTATGTGCCTAAATGGCAAGACGGGCGCAGTGATCTGGGAACATGCCATGAGCGAAGAGTACGGCATGCTCAGCACCTACGGCGGACGTACTAATTTCCCAGTCGTGTTCGATGATCTAGTTATCATTAGCGGTGTGATGACGCAGTGGGGCGAGCATGCCGTTCCCGCACATCGTTTTGTCGCTTTCGACAAACGCACGGGGGCAGCGGTGTGGTTCGCAATTACGCGTCCCAAGCCCGAAGACACAACGTACAGCACGCCTTTTCTGACCGCCTTTGATGGCCAAGCCGCTATGGTGTTTGGCGGCGGCGACGGTTTCATGTACGCCATGCAACCGCGGACCGGGCAAATCATTTGGAAGTACGATTGCTCGAATCGTGGCATCAATACACCCCCGCTGGTTGTCGATGGCTCGGTGTATTGTGGTCACCGCGAGCAGAATTCGGCAGATACCCGCATACTTGGCGCGATATTCGCGATCAATGGCGAAAAAGCCAGCGGCGATATCCCCGAAAGCGATCTCAAATGGAAGATTCCGGGCCGCAGCGTAGAAGGTAGCCAGCCGCTGCTGGTCGACGGTCGATTGTACGTCATCGAAGACGGTGGCACTCTAGTTGTCATCAATCCGGAAAATGGCGAAATCATTCAGGAGAAGAAAGTCGGTCGCCGTCCAGGCTCCTTGGTGTACGGCGACGGCAAACTCTACTGTTGTGAACAAACCGGCAACTTCTGGGTGCTGGAACCGACCGAGGACGGCGTGAAGGAGTTGGCTCGCATACGTATGGGCACTGGTGAAGAGATTCTTGCCTCGCCAATCATCAGTCACGGAAAGATCTACTTGCCGACCACAAAGAAGCTGTACTGTATCGGCAAAAAGGAAACCTCGGTGGAGGCGGAGGATTTGCCACCCGCACCCCAAGAAGCTCCCAAGGCTCAGGACGATAAAATTGCCCACATTCAAATCGCGCCGGTTGAAGCTATGTTGGCACCCGGGCAGGCGACACCCTACCAAGTTCGAGCTTACAACGCGCGGGGTCAATTCTTGAAACTGGTCGACGCTGAATTTAGCGTTGCCGGTGGGGGCGAAATCGCCGCCAACGGAACCTACACCGCGCCCACCGGCGACGCACATACGGCAGTCATGATCACGGCCAAAGCCGGTGAGCTGTCCAGCGTAGCCCGCGCACGCATCATCCCTCCGCTGCCTTGGAAATTCGACTTCAGCGACAAAGCCGTTCCGCTAACATGGATCGGAGCAGCCTATCGCCACCAACCCAAGGAACTTGACGGCGAACCGATGCTGGTCAAGATCAGCACGATTCCCAAGGGCACTCGCAGCCAATCCTGGATGGGTTGGACGTCGCTGCATGACTATACGATCCAGGCAGATGTGAATTCCTCCGCCAACCCCGACAACTCGCGGCGAGCCGATATGGGGCTGATCAATCAGCGTTATACGCTCGATCTGATGGACAAAAATCAATTGCAGATCCGCTCGTGGACTCCCCGACTGGAACTGCGGTTTGCCAAGACAGTACCGTTTGAATGGGCGACTAACGAATGGTACACGCTGAAATTTCAGAGTGAGAACGCGGACGGCAAAGTCACATTGCGCGGTAAAGCGTGGAAGCGCGGCGAGGCCGAGCCACAAGAATGGCTTGTCGAAGCGACCGACACGGTGCCTAATACGAACGGCAGCCCCGGTATCTTCGGCAATTCAACCACGGCCGAATTCTACATCGACAACATCGAAGTTTATCCCAACGCTAAATAATTTAAGGTAGATTGATCAATGCATTTTACGTTTACATACCCCATCGCACGGGTGGCTACAGTTGCCGCCAACCTAGCAATCGCGCTGGTCGTTAGTTCGCCGCAATTCGTGCTAGCGCAGGACATCGACGAAGCCAAGATTGTCCGCGATCATATTAACAAAGAGCTTAAGGTAGGCCTGCGCGATTGGCCGCAATGGGCTGGCTCGAATTTGCGGAATAATGTGACCGACGAACCCAACATTCCCACCACCTGGGATGTGAGCAAGGGCGAAAATGTTCGCTGGTCGATGCCGCTAGGATCGGAAACCTACGGCAATCCTGTCGTGGCTAACGGCAAGGTTTACGTCGGCACCAACAACGGTGCGGGGTACGTCAAGCGTTACCCCAGCGAAGTCGACTTGGGCGTGCTGGTGTGTTTCGATGAAAAGGACGGTACTTTTCTTTGGCAGCATTCGAGCGAGAAACTACCCTCTGGCCGCGTGCATGATTGGCCCAACCAAGGCATTTGCTGTGCTCCCATGGTCGATGGCGACCGCCTGTACTATGTGACCAGTCGCGGTGAAGTGGTTTGCTTAGACACCGAAGGCTTTGCGGACGGTGAGAATGATGGCGTCAAGGGTGAGCCCAACGAAAACAAAGACGAAGGGGACGTGATTTGGAGTTTCAACATGATGAAGACTCTGGCTGTCTCGCAGCACAACATGTGCAGTTGTTCGGTCACCTCAGCAGGCAATTTGCTCTTCGTGAACACATCCAATGGCGTTGACGAAGGCCATCAGAATTTGCCCAGCGAAGATGCACCCAGCTTCATGTGCATGAATAAAGAAACCGGCGAAGTGATATGGACGGACAACTCGCCTGGCAAAAACGTACTGCACGGACAATGGTCGTCGCCCACATACGCCGAACTGGGTGGCGCAGCGCAAGTGCTCTTCGGAGGTGGAGATGGATGGCTGTATAGCTTTGACGCACCCGGCGAGAACGGCAAATCCAAATTGCTGTGGAAGTTTGACTGTAACCCGAAAGAATCTCTGTATGTGCTAGGGGGTTCCGCGACTCGAAATCACATCATTGCAACACCTGTGGTCTACGACGGTTTAGTCTACGTGGCAGTTGGCGAAGACCCAGAGCACGGTGAAGGCGAAGGACACTTGTGGTGTATCGACCCAACCAAGCGCGGCGATGTCAGTCCAACCTTGGTCTACAACGCCAAGGACCCCAGCACGCCCATCGCTCACAAACGCTTGCAAGCCATGGTGGCCAAGGACGGCGATCTACAACGCGATAATCCGAACTCAGCGGCGGTCTGGCACTATGTCGGCAAGGACACCGAAGAATTCGAAACGACCATGCACCGCAGTTGCGGCACCGTAGCGATTAAAGACAACTTACTGTTCATCGCTGACTTCAGCGGAGTCTTTCATTGCTTGGATGCCAAGACTGGGGCTCCCTTTTGGTCCTACGATATGTTCGCTGCGTCTTGGGCGTCGCCGCTAATTGTCGAAGATCGTGTTTACATCAGCGACGAAGACGGCATGATTTGGATTTTTGAAGTTTCCAAAGAACTAAAACAAATCGCCAAACGCGAAATGGAAAGCGCCGTTTATACGACTCCGGTGGCTGCAAATGGGACGCTATTTATCGCCAACCGCAACCG
>JBGSJT010000397.1:0-8459 GCA_041741715.1 Pirellulaceae bacterium
ATAACTACTTTCATAATTCAACGCCGCTAACCCCAATTGCTTAAGGTTATTCGAACACTGCATGCGCCGAGCTGCTTCGCGGGCGGCCTGTACCGCCGGTAGTAACAAACCAACGAGGATACCAATGATGGCGATCACCACTAAAAGTTCCACAAGTGTGAAGGCAGTTCTTCTTTTCAGGTTCATGCGATCTCTCCAGATTAAAGAAAACATACATCGGGATATCGGACTATTACTAAGAAGATACATGCGCAAAACAAGAGAAGCAACCCCTGCAGATGCGTAACGGCGCGTAATTCCACCTAGCTTCAGTCGGTAACGTTTTGTGATGCCATCGGAACACTGGCATCCCTGAGGAACTTCGGCGATTGCTCTATTTTCTATCCCCGAAGTGAACAACCGGCGGTCGCACATGAAGTCTGGGACAGCCCGCAAGTCGGTGCGCAACTGCGCCGTAACGCTCGGTAAGAGTTGCCCACAAAAATCCACTTCTCATCGACTTTGTACTTCGAAGCTATTCGCGTTGATGCGCGGTATTGGCGGGCAGATTTGAAATGATTAAGCATCGTGCGGGAAATAACTGTCGTAGCTACGTTCGCCAGAACGTCGATTCCCTGCGGTCTGGCGACCGCAGCTACGTTTAAGATCGGACAGTTATTTCCCGCACGATGCTAAAGCGAGTCGCTAGGCCACATTAACAAACTTTTGAACGTATTCTTTCCATTAAGCGCTTGCAAAGTGTCTGAACTACGGGTAGGCTGGGTCTCACTGAGGGCAGGCTAAGGTCGCCAGACCGGCTCTTGTTAGTGAGGTTTATCGCGGATCGACCACTGGTAGCGGTTACTGCGACAAGTCTTCCTGATACAAATGGAGCCTCCAAGTACGACGTGCTTTTTGACCCTAGTTTTTCAGGGCTACCATGTTCCCCGTTCCCGCTAGCCGACGCACAAAGTTGATTCTGCCAACACCCATGTGGTGAACTTCCCTTTTCGATTTGCAGGGCACTCCCCGCCCAGCGATAATTGACTTTGTGCGTCGCTCTTTCCTTTCTCGCACGTGACATCTCTGGCGAGCCTTCGATGACGGATTCCCACACGACTGACGAAAATCCCAAACGCGATGAGAGCAGACGTGGGTTTATCCGCGGCTCCTCGCTGTTGTTGGCTGGCGCGCTCCCCGCAACAGTTGCCAGCAGTTCACTAGCGGCGAAATCAGCCCAGATTTCGCAACCGTTTCCAGAGGGTGAGATTCGAATTGGACTTGTCGGTTGCGGCTACCAAGGGCTGGCGATTGCCAGCCAATTGTTGACAGCCACGAACTCTCTCCCTGTCAGATTGACGGCGATGGCTGATGCCTTTCCCGATCGCTTCCAGCAGGCGCTGCGAACCCTCCGCGGTCGCCATGGCGACCGAGTCAGAATTAAGACGGACGGACGTTGCTTGGGTCTCCAAGCCTATCGTGACTTGCTGGCGACCGATGTGCATGTGGTGGTGTTAGCCACCCCACCTGTTTTTCGTCCCGCTCAATTTGAAGCGGCCATCGCCACCGAAAAACATGTTTACGCCGAGCTGCCAATTGCGGTCGACGTTCCTGGAGTGACACGATTTAAGTTGGCCTCTGTACACGCCGCTTCTCGAGGCTGCGTCGTGCGGGTCGGCTGGCCACATCGCCACGACGAACACTACCGACTTACAATCGCGCGTTTGCAAGCGGGTGCGATTGGTGAGATTCGCTCCATCCAAGCTTGCCAGCCAGTTCAGGCGAGAAGGGAAGTAACCAGCCCCGCCTCACAGTCGGAGCTACATGCCCAGCTTCGCAATTGGATGCACATGCCATGGGCCAGTGGCGGGCCCCTCGTTGAGCAACGCGTGCAGATTCTCGATATCGTCAATTGGCTGATGAACGGGCATCCGCTGGCAGCCCGCCCCACGACCGTGTTGCAGACCGTAGGCGATTCTAAGTCCCCCACCTGTAATGATTTCTGTGAGCATTTGCCCCCGATCGAGTTCACTTACAATGGGGGCGTTACGCTAGTTTGCCAAAGCTCGACCGTAGCCAGCTCCTCAGATGCTCCGTCGGCGAATTTGTCAAATCAACCGCATTCCAAGCGAGCAACCATTTGGGTCCAGGGATCGTCCGGTCAGTGTGATGTCGTTTCGGGCGAGTTTTTCGACGCTCAAGGCAAACCAACGTGGAGCTCCCGCCATGAACTCGCACAACTTGGACAGCACCAGCTAGGCCTCACTGCTGCGCTGTCCGAATTCCTTCACGCCATAACCTCTGGCCAGAGCTCGAATGAAGTACAAACCGCCGTAGAAGGGACGTTGACCGCAATATTGGGTCGTACGGCTGCTGCTTGCAAAAGGCCCGTCTCGTGGGATGAATGCGTGAAAAGCCAGGAAGTTTTTGACTGCATTAACCTCCCCTTCGACCACCTTGGCGTTGACCGCGCACCAACAATTGAGCGATACTTGGCAACTTAGAACAAATCGACAGTGTGCTGTTGGATAAGGGTTGGCGTTGGTGACGACTGCGATCGAACAAAATCTACAAACTTACTGCTTGGAAACGGCCCGTCGGGCGCGGCAGGCATCGCGCAAGCTGAGCGTTTTGTCGACGCAGACGAAGGACGCTTGGCTATTGGCTAGCGCCAACGCCCTGGAGGAATCGACTGAGGAAATCTTGAGCGCCAATGCGCGCGACTTAGACTCGGCTCCCCACTATGGCCTCGACGCGGCAGCCATCGACCGCTTGCGACTCGACCCGCAGCGAATCAACAGTATGGCGACCGCCTTGCGTGAAATCGCTGCGCTCCGCGATCCGATTGGCGAGACGCTCGATGGTCATGTACGCCCCAATGGGTTAGAGATTCGCAAAGTACGAGTGCCGTTGGGGACGGTGTTTTTCATATACGAATCGCGTCCCAATGTGACTGTGGACGCAGCGGCGATCTGTGTCAAAAGTGGGAATGCGGTCATTCTGCGAGGTGGTAAGGAAGCGATCCATTCGTCACAAACGTTGGTCGACATATTGGGACGCGTCGCCAACAAAACAGGCTTACCCAGTGGGGCGGTCCAGTTGGTGAACACCACTGATCGCGCCGCCGTGGGACACTTCCTGGCCCTCGCCGACTTGATCGATGTGGCCATACCGCGAGGTGGCAAGAGTTTGATTGAGCGCGTGATGGCCGAAGCCCGCATGCCAGTCATCAAGCATTACGACGGAAACTGTCATGTGTACGTTGATGCCGCCGCCGATGCGGAGATGGCTATTCAAATCGTCGTCAATGCGAAATGTCAGCGGATGGGCGTCTGTAACGCCTGCGAGAGCCTGTTGCTTCACACTTCGATCGCCGCAATGCTGTTACCAAGGATCGCCATGGCGCTACAAAGTCACGGAGTAGAGATTCGCGGTGATGCGGAGACGTGTCGTTTAGTTCCAAGTGCCGTCCCCGCCAGCGAAGAAGATTGGTCGACCGAGTACTTGGGGCCGATCATTAGTTGCAAAATTGTCGACAGCATCGAACAAGCAGTGGAACACATCGCACAGTTCGGATCGCATCATACCGATGCCATTGTTACGGCTGACTTAGCCGCAGCCAATTACTTTTTGGCCAATGTCGATTCGAGCGCGGTGGTCGTCAACGCGAGTACACGCTTCAATGACGGCGGAGAATTCGGCTTGGGAGCCGAGATTGGCATTAGCACAGATAAATTTCACGCCCGGGGGCCATGTGGCTTAAAGGAACTGACCACCTATAAATACTTGGTCATGGGGAACGGTCAAGTAAAAAAATAGTTAGCATCGTGCGGAAAATAAGTGTCGCGACTTAAGCGTAGCTGCCGTCGCCAGACGGCAGGGAATCGACGTTCTGGCGAACGTAGCTACGACAGTTATTTCCCGCACGATACTGCCAACAAAACAGATACAAAACAGTTGATGAGATAGGGCCAAGGAAGGCGAATATGTCAGATGAAACACTGAGTCGCAACGAAGTCGAAGAGCTACTGCGCTCGATGGATGTTGACGCTAAGAAGAAGACTGAGCCGAAAACGGCGGAGGCAAAACCGGTCGCCAGCGCCGAGTCAGCAGCGCCGGCACTCGAGTCGAAAGCCGATGCGTTGCTGGCCAATAGTCGCCCCAACGCGGCGCGGCAGCGCGTGGTGGCCTACGACTTCAAACGCCCCGAGCGCGTCGGCAAGGAGCAGATGCGAGCGCTCCAATCACTGCACGAGAGCTTTGCTCGCAACTTCGGAGCTGCACTCTCGGCCCTGCTGCGGACGATCGTCGAAGCCAAGCTCATCAGTGTCGATCAACTCACTTACAGCGAATTCGTCTACAGCCTGGAGATCCCCACCTGCTTCAATTTGCTCCGCCCCACGCCGCTGGAAGGGAATTGGATTCTCGACTTCAGCCCCTCGATCCTCTACCCCATCATCGATCGCATGTTGGGTGGGACCGCTTCGGCCGAATCGCAATTGAAACGTCCGCTGAGTGAGATTGAGCTGCGGCTGACAAGTCGCATCACCAACGCTTTCTTGCGCGAGATCAAATCGGCATGGAGCAATACCGTCGCGCTGAACGTCGAACTTGAACGGGTCGAAAGCAATCCGCAGTTGGTGCAGATCGTCCCGCCCAATGAAGTGGTGGTGCTGGTCAGCTTCGAGTTGATGATGGGCAAATCGCGAGGTATGGTCAATTTGTGCATTCCGTTCAATACCATCGAACGGATCGGATCTAAGCTAACGAACAATAGCTGGATCAGCTACGCGTCCTCCAAGAGCAACCCCGCCAGCCAAAAGCAACTGCAGGAAATGCTGGGGCAATCGCGGGTCGAGATGGTGGTGAGCCTAGCCCATTCCACGATTCGCGCCGTCGACTTGCTCCATCTGGCGGTCGGCGATATTGTCACCACCGAAAAGGACGTCAAAGAATTATTGGAAGTTGAAGTGGCTGGAGTCGGTAAATTCAACGGTAAAGCAGGTGCCTTCAAAGGGAAGAAAGCGATTGAGATCATCGGCACTATCGACAAGCAACCGATTGCAAACGCACCCAGCGAATAGGTAACCGTTCACGGGATTGTCGCTTCATGGTTGCGCGAATCGTTATTGTATTTCTGCCGCTGCTGCGCTTTCCAGCAATTGCGAAATAAGCGGGAGCAATTGCTTCTTGCGACTGACCACGTCGTCGAGCTGATACAGATAGCGTTCCAGTCGCGGATAGTTGATCTCTTCCCAGAACTCCGGTTCGCTCGACATTAGCAGCAAACTTCCATTGCTAATGATGTCCGTTACCAGCAAGACTGAGAAATCGAGCTGTCGTTCGTTTTTCAATTCGACCAGCGCGTGATGCAATTCGGAACTCCGCTCCCAAAACAACTCAAAACCGATCTCCTCGATTTGCGAAATCGTGAAGCGATGTCCGCGATCGACAAACTCCTTGCAATCCTCGCGAACCACTTTGTTGGCGGGATGCGATCGCAACGACGAACCAACTTCAAAGAACTCCTTGACGAATTGCTCCAGATCGACCGCCGCAAAGCTCTCTAGCCACTGCAGGATATCCCGATCGACATCGGTGGTGGTCGGCGAACGTAAATTCAACGTATCAGAGATGATCCCCGACGCCATGCACAGCGCCATCGCGGGTGTAGGATCAATCCCCGCCCCCCGGAATTGCCTGGCCACCAACGTGCACGTTGACCCGACAGGTTCGTTAATGAAGCGAATGGGTTGATCGGAACGTAGATTACCACCAAGTCGATGGTGGTCGAGCACCTCAACAATGTTCGATTCGTCCGCTCCCGTCACCGCTTGCGAAAGTTCGTTGTGATCGACCAGCACCAATTGTGGTTTGGGTGGATTGACCAAGTCCGATTTGGAAATCACCCCAAATAGTCCACCCGCATCATCCAGCACAGGAAACAGCTTTTGTCGTGAGCGGTCGACCATTTTCCGTGCATCGGCCACGGGCAGTTTGGACGAAAGAGTCAAGCATTCCGTCTGAATGGCCGAGTCGATGCGGCGCGCGGATTTGATGCGCATCGTAGTCGTGGCTGTATCAAAACCGCTGCAGATAACCGTTACATTGTTTATTTTGGCCAGCTGCAACAGTCCCGGCGAGAGTTCATAACCGCCAGTCACCACCAACACGCGGACACCATGTTCCAGCGCGGGCAATTGAATCGTGGGCCGATCGCCACTGACCACCAGCAACTGAGACGATGGATACTGATGTAATCGCTGCGTAAACCCTTCGGCGCTCATCGCCCCCACCATTACCAACAAATCGTTCCGCTCCTCCACGTCAACCGCGTGACGCAGTTCGCCATTGAGCACCGAGCAAATCTTCACCACGGAACTACTTACTTGACGCGACAGCACCGGGTCGGAGTCCCCTTCGAAAACGACCTTCAACAGATCGAGTAAGGTCAGCAAGCCCTTGAATTGTCCTTGTCGGTCGAGCACCGGCACCGCGCCGATGTTGTGCTCTTTCATCCGTTCGTAGACTTCGTTGAAGACTTCGTCGTCGTAAGCCACAATCGGTTCCCGACGACAGACATCAGATATTTCCGGACGCACATCCATCACTATGCGTGGCGGGGACAAACGTGCCCGCCGCAACGCATACTCGGTCCGTTGATTCGGAGTGCCACAACAGGCCGCCACCGCGTCGGGGCGAGTCGTCCGCTGCAATAAATCCGCATAAGCCAAAGCCGCGCAGATTGCGTCGGTATCAGGATTGCGATGTCCGAAGACGTAAACGGTCATGCTGGCTTCTCAACGCGTTTGGCTTTAAGGCGAGCTATTGCCAGTCGCCTAAAACTTTATTAGACATCCCCCACGGCCACTTGACCATCGGGGGGCTGGATTTGACTTGCTTAGCTGCAATCTATACAATGATGTATATGTCTACTGGAGTCGTTCGCGGAAGTCGTCAAGACTTTCGGCCTCACAGCTCGCTTCACCAGGGTCCGTTAAAATATGAGAATCGGAGTGGGACTTGCCTGCCTGGTCTGGTACGTGAGCAGCAGCACTGTTGCCTGGGGACAGTTTCAACGCGTGCTCGATATTGAGCAGCCCCCCTTCGAGTACACCAAGACCCAGCCTGACAATCGGGTCAGCCGACTCATTGAAAAGCTTGAGCTCCAGCAACTCACGCTGGCGCACAATCCACATCAGGGAAATCTGCCAGCCCTACTGGCTGAGTTAGAAATCCCCGAGTCGTCGCAAGTCCTAGTGTTCTCCAAAACGAGTATGCAGGTGCGGTATATTTCCAGTCGCAATCCGCGAGCAATCTATTTCAACGACGATACCTATCTGGGCTGGGTCCGCGGCAGTTCACTCGTCGAGATATCAACCGCTGATTCAAAATTGGGAACTGCGTTTTACACAGTCGATATGTCTCCCACGCGCCCCAGTTTTAAGCGAGCCTACTACGATTGCATGGGCTGCCATGCCACGTCGTTGACGCAAGGCATACCTGGGCATACGGTCCGCAGCGTGCTCCCCAACTACGATGGCAGTGTTGACCCGCGCAAGGAATCGTTCGTCACCGACGACCGCAGCCCCTTCGCGCAGCGCTGGGGAGGCTGGTATGTCACTGGCAAGCACGGGGACATACCACACATGGGGAATGCTTTCCTGCGCGGGGATCGACTCGATACCTCTCGCAACGGCAATCGGACTCATCTTCGCGACGACTTCGACACCGCGCACTATCTCGCACCCTACAGCGACATTGTTGCGCTGACGGTGTTGGAGCATCAAACGCAAATGCACAACAGCTTGACGCGTGCCAATTTCTTCGTTCGTCAACTGAAATACGAGACGCGCGAGGACCCCGTCACTGAAGCCACGCAGCAGGAGTGGCAACACCAACTGCGACAGATTGCCAAAGAAGTTGTCGACCGCATGTTGTTCCGTGACGCCGCTCCACTGTCCGAACCAATACAAGGATTGCTGTCATTCACCGAGCAGTTCACCGCGCGCGGCCCCCGCGATTCGCAAGGTCGCTCGCTGCGTGAGTTTGATTTGCAGACGCGGCTATTTACATTTCCTTGTAGCTATTTGATCTACTCACCGACCTTTGAGTCGTTGCAGCCCGAATTGCGTCAGGAGATCTATCGCCAACTGCGGGATGTACTGACAGTTGATCCCGCCAGCGACGTCCAGCATGTCGATGATTATCCACATCTCACGCCCCCCATGCGCATCGCGATACTTGAAATCCTCCGCGACACCAAAGCCGACTGGCCAACCTAGTGGTCGGTCAACGTTAAATTTTAGGGTGCAGTGCACCGTACTTCACCCTCCCAGGCAGTTAGGTTTCACCAGCGGGCAGACTATTTCGTGGGAGGGTCGATGCGAGCCCTGGCGAGTCATCGGGGAGGGAAAACACTGAGTATTTCGCCCTCCCCGCCAGCTCGCTGGGGCTCGCCGACGACCCTCCCGCGAATC
>JBGSJT010000398.1:0-5597 GCA_041741715.1 Pirellulaceae bacterium
GGTGCGAGAGTCATTGCTTGAAGCCCAGGCCAGCGGGGACGGAAGCATTAACTTTGAATTGCAACCAGACGGTTCATTCTTGGTGTCGGGCGAGAACCCTGAAACAGCAATTTATTCGGTTGTCGGAAGGATTCCAGCACGCGAATTTAAGACGATTCGCTTGGACGCGCTTACCGACAAGTCGCTACCAGCCAAGGGGCCTGGCCGGGTCGCGCACGGAAATTTTGTTTTGTCGGATCTTGCAGCAGAAGTCTCTGAAACCGAGGACTTTGCGCATCCGATCCGTCTCAAGTTCGATTCCGCCAAGGCAGATCACGAGCAAGCCGATCGACCATGGCTGGCCAAGCACGCGATCGATGAGGATAAAAAATCCGGCTGGGCGATCGGGGCACAGTATGGCAAAGTCCATTGGGCCGAATTCTCGTTGAGCGAGCCACTACACCCGTCCAAGGCAAGCTTCATTCGCATTCGCCTGAGCCAGCAATATGGAAAGCAACATACTTTGGGGCGATTCAAGCTGTCATTGCAATCCGGCATGGAACCCGAGCTGAAAATTCCCGAGAGTATCGCCAAAGTGCTTGCCATCGCCGCTGAAGAGCGTGACGAGAATCAGCGCAAAGAGTTGCTCGAACACTTCAGCCGGATTGATAAGTCGACCAGCAAGCTGATCAAACAACTCGACGATCTCATGAAGGAAGAGCCGGCGAAACCGGAACTGCAGGCGCGGGTGATCGTGCAACGCAAGGAAGACCAGCGGCAGACATTTTTATTGCGACGTGGTGAGTTTCTGGAGCCCATGGCCGAGGCTGAAGTCGTGCCCGCAGGCTTCGCGACGTTGCCACCGCTGACACCACGCCAGCCCCAAGCCGCGCTAGCAGATCGACTCGACCTGGCCCAATGGCTTGTGTCACCGGACAACCCTCTTACACCACGTGTGACCGTCAATCACGTTTGGCGAATCTTGTTCGGGACGGGCATTGTAAAGACGGCCAACGATTTTGGGATTCGAGGCGACCCACCCACTCACCCGGAATTGCTCGACTGGCTGGCAACCGAGTTTATTGGCGCAGGGGACACCGGCAACCAAGCTTGGTCGCGAAAGAAGCTGATCAAACTGATTGTTATGTCTGCAACGTATCGGCAGTCGTCAAGGCATCGCGAATCCTTGCTGGCCATCGACCCACAGAACCAATTCCTGAGTAGGCAAAATCGGTTACGTGTCGAGGCGGAGATCGTTGGCGATATTAGCCTGCAAGTGTCTGGACTGCTGGTTCGCAAGATTGGCGGACCCAGTGTTTTTCCAATACTGCCACCAGGAGTTGCTGAGCTAAGCTACGCGGGCAACTTCAAGTGGGACGTATCCAATGGTGGCAACCAATATCGCCGTGGAATGTATACGTTTTTCAAACGCACATCACCCCATCCCAACTTGATCACTTTTGATTGTCCCGACGCGAACCTGACGTGCGTCGAACGCAACAAGTCCAACACTCCGTTGCAAGCCTTGATCGGGTTGAACAACGCTTCGTTTGCCGAGGCGTCTCGAGCGTTTGCAAAGCGAATCATGACGTTACCTGAAATTAAGGACGACGCGTCACGACTCGAAGTCGCATTTCAGATGTGCCTGGCCAGGAAGCCAAGTGGTGGCGAATTGAGTGAATTGAGCGGCCTATGGCTTGCCGCTCGCGATTGGTATGCAGATCATCCGCAGGAAGCCGAAAAGCTGATCGGTGAGTTTGCTGTGGAAGGCTCGACCTCTGATAACACCTCTGATAACACCTCTGATAACAACAATGCCGCTTGGATTACAACGGCTCGAATTATGATCAATTTGGATGAGTTCATCACTCGCGAATAGGCACGCTATGACACCCTACGAAAGTGCGATTGAAAATTCGCGGCGTGAGTTTCTAACAACGTCCGCCAGCGGGCTCGGCATGGCTGCGTTGGCGGCATTGCTGCAAGCCGACGAAAAGACGGCTTCGGCAGCTGAGCCCTCCAATGCACTGGTGAACGCCTTGGCCGAAAAGGCTCCACATTTTGCGCCGAAAGCCAAGAACTGCATTTTCCTGCTCCAAGCTGGAGCACCATCGCAATTGGATTTATTCGAGCCTAAGCCGAGACTCAACGAACTCCATGGACAACCTTTGCCCACCGAAATGTTGGACAAGGTAAGATTCGCTTTCATCAAGAAGGAGTCCGCCGTGCTCATGGGCTCGCCGCGAAAGTGGTCCAAGCACGGTGAATGCGGCATGGACTTCTCCGATTTCCTACCCAACATTGCGACCTGCGCCGACGATATTCTAATGGTCCGCTCGATGCATTCGGAGCAGTTTAATCATCATCCTGGCCAGTTGCTGTTGAGCTGTGGACGAGCCACGTTCGGGTTACCCACCATCGGCAGTTGGCTGACTTATGGGCTAGGGTCGGAGTCACAGAATCTGCCCGGCTATGTCGTGTTGACCAGCGGTCGAGGGTCGAGCGGTGGGGCTTCGCTCTGGTCGAGCGGTTTTCTGCCATCGCACTATGCGGGCGTAGTGTTTCGCAGTGAGGGTGAGCCAGTTCTGAACTTGACCAACCCAGACGGTCTGCCCGATGCATTGCAACGACGAGGATTGGATACGCTCAAAGCATTGAATGAAAGTCATTTCCGCGAAATGCAGGATCCTGAAATCGCCAGTCGTATCGCGAGTTACGAACTGGCGTTCCGGATGCAATCCTCTGCGCCTGAATTGATCGATTTCGCTGGCGAGTCAGCTTCGACATTGGACCAATATGGAGTGGGGCGACCGCAGCACCCGCAAGCGACTGGGCGCGGCAATGTTGCCGATGCGCATTTGTCCTTCGCCAGGAACTGCCTGTTGGCCCGCCGCATGGTCGAGCGCGGTGTTCGCTTCATCAACGTCATCTACGAGGCCTGGGATCAGCACAGCGATTTGGAACAAGACCTGCGCTATAACAGCTGGGTTGTGGACCAGCCCATTGCCGCGCTGCTTAAGGATCTGAAGCAGCGCGGGCTTTTGGACAGCACATTGGTGGTGTGGGGCGCTGAATTTGGCCGCACCCCCTTGGGTGAGAATCGCAATGGTCGCCAGGCAAACACGGGTCGAGACCATCATCCATTTGCATTTAACCTGTGGATGGCAGGCGGCGGCATTCAAGGCGGACAAGTCTACGGCGAAACCGACGAAATAGGTTGGAGCGTGACCCGCGATCCCGTTCCGATGAACGACTTCCACGCGACCCTGTTGCATCTCTTCGGTTTGGACCACCTCAAGCTAACCCATCGCAACCAGGGCCGCGATTTTCGCTTGACCGATGTCACTGGCAATGTGATCCAGCGGTGGCTGGCCTAAGTCCTTTGCAAAGTGGCTAGTGTTAGTAGATCTTCGCAGATCGCAAAAAAAACTTGACGGGCTGATTTTACAACGCTAAAGTGGCGCGTAGGGCACGCTGAGCATCAGCATCGACTGGGGCAATTTGAGCTCAAACCACCCCACTTCCCTGCCTGCTTGGAATTTTTATCCAAGCGACAAGCCTACCGACCACATTTATTTCGGGAGAGTTGTTATGAAGTCGCGATCTCGTTGTAGGAATCTGGGTTTCACACTGGTTGAATTACTAGTTGTCATCGCCATCATTGGCATTCTGGTGGGGCTTTTATTGCCCGCCGTACAAGCTGCCCGCGAGGCTGCGCGACGGATGCAGTGCAGCAACAATACGAAGCAAATGGGTTTGGCGCTGCATAACTATCACGACGCCTACAAGAAGTTTCCCTATTTGCGTGGCGGCCGCAACAATCCTTCCAATCGTTGTGGCGATTACCATGGCATTGTGTCACTGTTGCCATTCTTCGAGCAGGCACCACGGTCTAACTTGGAGAAAGCCAACAATGCATTGAATCCATACGACAATACTGCGGCCGGAGCGGTATGGTTTGGCACAATTCCGACTTTGGTTTGCCCCTCTGCGTCTCCGACCAGCAATGCGCGCTATACCAATCAGCCGTTACGCTCGTACCATTTCTGTGTGGGAACGACGATTACGAACAATTACAACAACGCCACCAACGGCTTGTTTAGTTATGGGTCAATTGGGGCAACAACAGCCAATGGCTGCACGGGACGCGGGGTTCACAAGAGCTTCGGCGATATGGCGGATGGTTCGAGCAATACGGTTGCCATTGGCGAGAAAGGCCACGGAGATGGTGGAGATGCCAACGCGAATAACGCGGCCACGACGTCCCGGACTGTTATTGGCTTGGCCGTCTATCCGTTTTCGGCGGCGGTGTTAACTGACAATGCGACTATTTGCCTGGCCACTGCCAGAGGTAAAAAGTATGTCTCAGGTACGGTCTCCGGTAGATTTCCAGCGAGTGAAATTTGGGCCTTTGGTCATCCGCATTGGGGCGCCTTCAATACGATTCTGCCTCCCAATAGCGCATCCTGCTATGAGATAAATAACGTGAATCCCAGCAACTCTTCGGGGCTGTTTTCGACGAGCAGCTGGCATACCGGAGGTGTCAACATCGGGCTGGCGGATGGAAGTGTGCATTTTATTAGCGAGAGCATCGATTGTGGCAATTATGGGGTGATACCCAATCGAAACTATGGAGTTTGGGGTGCACTAGGTACAGTTTCGGGCGGCGAAGCAACAGGCCAATGGCAATAAGACTTTAATCGAGGGACACTTCAATGAGCGGCAATTTGCAGCGTTTGTATCTCGATCGTGGGCCACAGATAACGGTGTTTGCACTTTGTCTCGCGTTCGCTGGCTGTTCAGGCGGTGGTATTGCTGGACTCTATCCGGTTAGTGGTACTGTCACTTATTTGGGAAAGCCAGTGGAAGGCGCCACCGTTTCGTTTATCAATAAGGGAGAGGGGCGGCCTGCAACCGCCGTAACAAAAGTGGATGGGTCTTATCAGCTCTACACGCTGGATTCGAAAGGTGCCTTACCTGGAAGTTACAGCGTGCTCGTAAGTAAGTTTGAAGCGCTGTCAGAAGAACCGAACAAAGATCCAGGGTTTGATCCTGTCACCGGACAAGATCTAAGTATGGAACAGTCGGCCGCCAACGCCGGCAAACGCCAAGCTAAGGCTAAGGAATTGATTCCAGCCAAATATGGAAGCCAGCAGACCACACCACTTACATTTGATGTCCAGGATTCAAAAAATGTGTTCGATTTGAAGCTCGAATAATTCAGATCGCGAAACTTCGACTGATCGCTGGCGATGGGCGCGTCATTTGCGGCGTTAACGGCGATGCTGACCGTGGCGATATTCGAAGTACTGTTTCTATCGTAAGCGCGATAGGTAAAACTATCGGAGCCTTCGAAGTTGGGTAAGGCTTCTCTTCGAAGTTATCGGGGCTATCAAAATTTCCCGGCTCAGTGAATTGTAGGCCAAAGATGGGATCGCGACACTCCTTGGCTTCGTCGATTAATCCCTGACGAATCGCGTCATAGGCGGCCACACCGTACATGTACCGGTACAGCATCTGTTACCCAAACCATAGCAAGTTGGCTTCGGAGCTTAGTCGCTTTTCACCAGCGCGCACAGGAGGGCGTGTCGAGGGCGTGTCCTTACGCACGAAGACCT
>JBGSJT010000399.1:0-22265 GCA_041741715.1 Pirellulaceae bacterium
CGCTTGGCCGCTCGACAGAGGTTCGAGCCAGCTGGGGCAGGCTGCGAACCTGTTCCGCCTCCGCTGAACGCTCCGGCAGACGGCGGCTCCGCCGCCGCTAGAGTGTCGGTCATCCTATTTTGACTGGCACGAGAGGTGGCACTACAAATGAGCGCCCCAAGTTCCATGCTTCATGCCGCTGATTCGCGACTATTTCCTGACTGCTACGACACTTTCGGGCGGCACGTGTTAACCTGCCGTTAGGTCGTGCGAACACGTTGACGCTTCGTTACCTTGTAGGATTTCCCATCGCGTTCCATCACGGAGAACTCGCTCTTGCCGAGAGATCATTTTCACCACAAACGAAAACGCTACGAGGTTGTCGACCGCATCAATCTGGGCCGAAAAGAGTTTCTGATTTCGAGTCAACTGTCCGCCGGTATCCGACGCAGGTATCTGGCTTTCGATCGGATTGCTGGCCCACATGGCGAGCTTCGCATTCTTCACTTCCTGCCGAATACACGCGAGACGTGGAAGCGTGTTCGAGTGTTGCAGGAAATTGCAAAACGTAGCCCGGAGTTACCACAGATAATCGAGTTTCATCGTCAGAAGGATGAGATCATCATCGTGCAGCCGTGGATCGAAGGCAACGACCTTGCGTGGTGGATTGAACGAATGCGGCGCAAGGAGCGCCAACGCATCGGTACGCCCGAAGCACTCCGGCTATTTCGCGGGCTGGCTCACGCGTTGCGGCGGATTCACCACGATGCCAACTCAGTTCATGCTGACATCAAGCCGTCCAATATTATCGTTTCACCCAACTCACGACGCCTAATGTTGATTGACTACGGCAGTGCGTGGCAGGTGGAAGAAACTGTTTCACGAGTGGAAGGCGATGGACAGAGTGAACACTACGCCGCTCCTGAAATCGTTGCAGGCTCAAAGCGTGTTGATTTTCGAGCCGACTATTTTTCTTTGGCCGCAGTTTGCTTTGAAGTGATCACTCTCGAACTTCCCTACAGCGGACTCGGTGGAAATGCCGGATCGTTCGCCGCTGCAAACGAGTCGGAATCACTTTACATGCCGCCCAGCAAACTCAGTCGGGAATCAGAGAAGTTGCAACGATCAACTTGGAAAGCCATCGACACATTTTTTGAACAAGCGTTGAAACTCAACGCTGATGGACGTTTCGACGAACCCAACGAATGGCTGGAGGCATGGGATCAGCTTGCGTCACTGGCAAAACACCCGCCACGACTTAGCTTCATCAATCAATGGATTGTGAAATGCTTGGGTTGGCTGAGTCGGGATCAACAACAGTGACTATCCCTTCTCAGCCAATCGAGCGTTGTCGGCGTGCGGCGGCTTCCAACGAAAACGATCTCCGCAATCGCAGTGAAATCGTTCACGCCATCGTTGCAAAATATGCGGCTTGAGTTCGTGTCCGTCCTGTGTAGTGGGCCTTCGAAGTGTCACTAACCGAGGTTTCCCAAACGGGCAATCGCTGCACTTTCGTTTCTCAGTCGGCGATGATGGATCGGAACCTTGATCTTTGACACCAGCGACAACTTTCCGAAGTTCAAGCAATGCGTTGTGAAAGATACGCGAAAACGTTCCCCGATTCGGCACTGCAAATCCGCGATAGCTGTCGCCCATCAAAATGATTCCGTATGGGCTGTCGAAACCTTCTTGGGATTCGAGCAAGTGACAGTAGGCCATGATTTTCGCAATGCTTTGCTGTGACGGCATCGCCGAGTTGCTCTTGGTGCGAAAAGCAGGAATTCGCAATGAGCCGCGACGTAGCACACGCCAAGGCTTGCCGCTGACTTGCCAGTCCGAATCCTGCATCGCTTGATTGGATGAGACGGACTCGAATCCCAAATTTAGAAGTCCCCACCAAGTCACGCTTTGCATTTCAAGCGAGTTCACATCGGGTACGGCGCAGTGAGCTTTGTTGGCGACATTCTTTTTTGCTAGCAGTGATACCAACGTCGCGATTTCTGAACACGAGAAAACGAGCAGCCGAACGCCAAACGGAAGAGCAAGCAACCACACCAGCCAGTAACCGCGATTCATCATCATCTTCGTGGCGACATACAAAGCAATGACGCCGACGATACTTGCCGTAACCAGCCAAAAGCTGCGAACGATGGCAGCTTCCAGAACTCGCAACTCGTAGATCGCCGTCACATCGAAGGCGGGATCTTCGATTCGTTCTTCCGCTTGCGATTCAAGCGTCAGAATTGCCGCTCTGGGACAGAACACGAACTCGGCCACGGCAGATGCACTCAACATCGTGTCTCCTGTTCTCGCGGCCAAATCGGGCCGTCTCTTTGTCTCGTCAAACATCGTGGCTTACTTCCATGAATCCAGCGCTTTCAGAATCGGGTCGAAGTTCTTTGGCCGTGATCGCCAATTCACCGAGACACAGTTGAGCAACATCGTCTCGACCTTCTTTTGCAATTTGACCGCTAACAATTGAGTCTGTTCCGCTCCCTTAGGCGGCAACTCTCCCACCAACAGTTCAGTTGCGATCCGCCCCCATGAATAGATATCAGCTTGACGACCAATCTCATGGGTCGTTGCTTCGGGCGCACGATACGGATCGACCGGCCAATCCGAATTTGAAACAGTCGGGCTGCCATCAAGCAACTTCGCCAACTCGAACTCGGTCAAAACCACGTCGCCGTTGCCTTCCCGGACAAGGATCGTTTGCGGTGATAGTTCTCGACGGACGACGTTATGCGAATGAAATGCGTTCAGACCCTCGGCAATCTGGCGAATGATGTTCTGCTTTTCCGGCATTGGCAGTTCGGCTTGGTCGAAAAGCTCGCCGAGTGTTGATCCTTCGATCCATTCGTCAATCACCCACCAGCGATCACGGCTGGGTGCTTCGCACGTTGTCAGGTTGTTGATGATGTGAGCGTGAGTCCCGATCCGCGTGCAGACTTCGGCGTGACGCAATAGCGAACCGCGACAGCGTTCTCGCTCGGCAGTCGCCATGCCCTCCAAGTCGTAGCACTTGCCGCGTGCAAATTTACTTAAGTGTTCGTGCTTCAGTTTCCAAATGCGAAACTGAAGCTGGTTGGACGCGGTGACCCAATTCTTGTTGAGTGGCTGATCCAAAAGCCACTCGTGAATCCGTGCTTTGCTCTCCTGCTTCTGATCGCGTCGCTTGAGCAAGTCTTCAATGTTGTCAACTTTCAACGCGACGCGAATCTTGTGCCCCGTTTTTTGATTACAGGGGCGTGTTCCGTTTAGCACGGATGTAATCGTGTTGGGTGACAGCACAGCTTTGGCAGCAAGAGACTCGACCGTGAAACCTTTGTCCAACATCAGTTGACGAACGATCTCGCCATCGAGTTCAAACTCTCGGTTTTGCCGTTTCGATGCCATAAACGCTCAATTCGAGATTACGGGAGATTGCTTGAGATTGCGTGGAGCTTGAATTGGACACGGCGTCTAATTCTATCAGTCCGATTCAGGACACATGCCTCACTCAATTCAACAAAAGGAATCGCCCAGATGTTTCAGAAAAATGTTCAATGGTTTGTTGATCGGTTGGTCGAGCGGTTCGTACCGACCATCGGCAGCTTTATGAGTTCCGCACTACAACGGATGCTCATTCTAAGTCATGCGGAGCATCACAACCAACTGGAGGAGCAGGCTCTTCGGTATGAAGCCGCCGGAAGACAGGAAATCGCCGATTTAATTCGGCAACAAGCCAAGACTCTGACGCTCGATGATCCGATGCCGGTCTCCGAAAAGGTGCTGGAAAACTTCGATGCTGACAATCCCGCTTTGTTCGAGGCTTCGCAAGGCAGCACTCCATTGGCATTGCCCGATGGGAAACGCAAAGCGACGGCTCGTAAGAAGGTTGATCCAGTCCAGCCATTGCACAAGATCGAAAACGGACAAGAGGGTGGGCGTTCATAATGGACAGCGCAATGCGATTGAGACAACGCGATCTGAGTTTGCTTGAAGCACTTGCTCTTCGAGTCAGACTGATTAGTCAGCGCCAAGCTGCCGATGCGTTCTGGAACGGTCATGCTGCAAACTCGCGGCGCAGGCTGGGCCAGCTTGCGTCGTGCGGCATGGTCACACGGACTGTCGTCAATGCTCAACCGCTGCCTGAGATCATCGAGCCAGTCGTTCGGTGGCAACCCGGTCAGTCGGCTCCCGATGCTGACCGGGTTGCCTACCAACTTCAAAGTCGCTGGCGGTTTCGGGCATTGCGCCCAACGGTCGTTTACTTCCCCACATCCAAAACCGTTGTGCAATTCGGTGGCAATGAACGTTCACAGACGAAACTCACGCAAATCACTCACGACCTTGGCGTGACCGCAGTTTGGCTTCGGTACGCCAGCCAAGACAGCACCATGACTGCATTGTGGATCGGTGAAGACATTCTCGCACCGACACGCATCCATCAAAAACTACCCGATGCCGCGTTGGTTGATCAGCACGGCGAACCGAAGCTGCTCATCGAATTCGGCGGCAGCTACGGTCCGGAGCGAGTCGCCGATTTTCACGACGATGCGGAAGCACGCGGACTCCCTTATCACTTGTGGTGAACTCATGACGGAACGTGACCAACAGATTATTCAAATCGTCGATCGCTATCGAATCGCTACCAACGCGGTCATTCGTTCAATGGCATTTGAACAACAAACACTCAACGCGGTTACCAAGGTCACCTCTCGAATGTGTCGGCAAGGTTGGCTCCAGCGATACCCGCTGATTCCACCGGAAGACTATTTCACACTTGGCCCGTTGGCTGTCAGACAGTTCGGCTATTCCGCCCGTCGTACTGAACCACTTGGACCCCAAGCACTGCCAATCGACTATGCCGTACTGTTGTATGCGACTCACGGCGAACGAACCCGCCTGTTACGAACGGAATTGAATGAACTTGCACCTTGGTTACCTGATGAGCTTAGTCACGCACCCTTCTGCCGAACGTCGGGCGGGGTCTTGGAACTGGTGCGAGTTGACCTTGGCGGCTCACCAAATCACGTCGCAAAAAAAACGGCGCGTGACTGTTCGCGACGCATTGATATCCCCGAGTTTAGAAAGCTTGTCGATGACCAACGCTTCCAGTTAGTCGTGCTAACGACCACGACAGCCAAGGCACGGCTGATACGGCAGGCGATGGAAGGTTTGTCTTGGGAACGCAACCTTCGACTTCACATTGCAACCATTTCCCGACTCACGTTTCTTCACTTACGCAATCAGTAGGAGCATTCACATGCCACGCGACACTTACTACCAATCCACCGGCAATCCGACGCAGACCGCACACCTGCCGCCGCAGGAATTGCAAATTCAGTTTGCTCACACGTCATCCGAGAAGCCGGAAGATGCTCGGTTTGCATGGGTGTTCATGCGAAACCTGATGCTTGTATCCGCGACTTGTTTGGCAGCAGACTGGCTGCGAGAGGCGCTTCATATTGTATTCCCTTTCAACTTCTTCGTTGTCGTCATTGGCCTGCGTGGGATGGTCAATCTCTGGCAGCGGCCTTCCGTTTACAAGCCACATTTTGCACTTGTGATTGTCCCCTGCCTGATTCACTTCTTTGTTCCGCTGATCCTACTGCGGGCAATTGTGGTTTCCGTGGCAGCCGCCTATGTCGGGCGACAGTTTGCTCGGCACCACGTTTATCTTGCTACGAGCTTCCCATTCGATCGCAACGCGGCGGCGAAAGAACGGGGGGAATGGGATGAGTTAACGATCCTTTCTTCATTGCTTGTCATCCCGTTTGCAGCAGCATTCTTGTTTCCTCGATTCGCCCCGCTCCTATTTATCGTTGTGGCCGCAGGGTGCGGTCTAACAGTTATCGCCGCTGGACCGATCAATCTGACAAGGCAGTTCTCCAATGCGTGGTACTCGTGGTGTACCTACAACCGCCGCGACAAGCAGGCACCGGGCGTACTCAACAGCCCGGCTGGCTCAACCAACGAACGACTTGGCATGGTCGTCTTTCTGGTCGCCAGCATGACGTTACTACTTTCTTCCGTTGGTCCACTGGCCGGAATCGTTTGGGGAAGTGCTTCGGAGATCTTTAACGCGGGGAACATGATTGTGGGAATCGTTTTGACTTTCATTTTGGTTGGATTGCCGATTGTCGTTTCAGCAGCATTGGTCGCACTCGTGTCGCTACCTGCCATCATTCGATTCGCGAAAACGACAAGTGCGACTCCACAAGCGAATAGCTGGCAGGCAATCACCGATTCAATTCGTTCCTCCAGCAATCCCATCGAACGTGACAGCATCTATATCGGTCGAGTTGCTCGTGACGGTGCTCCGTTGTTGGTGCCGCGAGCCGTCTTCCACGAACACGCACACATCCTTGGCGACAGCGGATCTGGGAAGACGGCTCGCGGGCTGATTCCGATGGCTGAGCAACTACTCGGTGATCGCGAAAGCAGCCTGATGGTCATTGACCTCAAAGGAGATTCACAGGAAATGCTGTCGTCACTGAACGAATGTGCGAGACGTTTTGGTTCGCCCAACCAGCCAATCCCAGTTCGTCATTTCAGTACACGTGAAGACCATTCCACGTTCGCATTCAACCCGTTTCAGTTGCCGTGCTGGAAGCATCTCAATCTCTACCAAAGAACAGACGTCCTTTGCGGAGCTTTGGGGCTTACCTACGGTACGGATTATGGCCGTGGATTCTTCAGTTCCGCAAATGCCGCAGTGCTGCACGCCACCTTGCTGGCAACGCCGGATGTTGGCTCGTTTGCTGAACTTTCCGACCGAATCGCATTCGTCACCAAGAATTCAAAGACGTACGGCTTGAACGACGGTCAATCTGACGCGGGCAATCACTTGCGAATGATCTCTGACCGTTTGGCCTCATTCAAACAATTGAACATCACACCGGAACACTGTCCGAACTTCTACACATTTCAACAAGCGATGGACCCCGCTCAGCTCTTTCGCCGTCAGGAAATCTTCTACTTCCATCTTTCGTCAACACTCGGCCCGGGATCGTCACCTGAAATTGCACGACTGGCAATGTTCATGCTGCTCACAACAGCAACTCTCACTCAGAATCGTCGGCAGGTCTACCTGATGATCGACGAGTTTCAGCGAGTCGCTGCCCACAACGTCGATACGATTCTGCAACTCGCACGCAGTATGAACATCGGCGTAATTCTTGCGAATCAATCCATGCTCGATCTCAAGAGAGATGATCTCGTGCATGTTGTGGAAGCAAACTGCCGCTATCGACAGTGGTATGCAGTGTCATCGACAGAAGAACAGCAACGGTTGTCCAAGTCGAGCGGTGAGACGATTGACGTACTTCATTCGGAATCTGTGTCGCGGCAACGCGACGGATTTGAAACTCGTACGACCACCACACACGGCACAAACCAGTTCATTGCACCTCGTCTCTCAGTCAACGACATCAAACTGGCCAGTGACGATCCAAGAAAAAGCATAGCACTGATCACTCGCGGTGCTGGCTACAGCCAGTTCGGCGGGATGCCGGTGATAGTGGAATCGGATTTTCATATCAGCGAGCAGGAGTTTCTGGCCCGGAAAAATGCACCGTGGCCAAAGGTTGGCACTGGCTCGTTTGTCCCAGCCGATTGGGAGGAGAGGAAGAAAACGAAGCCCAAAAGTAAACCGAAGAAACACGGCCCAGTTGTCACTCAGGAAACGATTGGCGAGGAGCCAAGTCTGTTCGACGAATTCCTTGCCGACCTAAACAAATAGTCAGGAGTGAGTGATGAATTGGACACAACTTGAAATCGAGATCATGACAACGCTTGCCTGCAAGGTGCGTGTTTTGTCGGAACAACAGATCATTCGCGGCTGGCAACACCAGCAATCGACTGAGACGCTTGCGTTCAGTGTTGGTAGGCTGAACGCGGCACGATTGATCCAAACTGAGACATGGTCTGCTGTGTTGCCAGTGGTGGACTCTGTTCCCGTTTTCACTTGGAAACCGGGTGAAGCGGAGCCGGACACTTGGCCACTTTCCAAAGAGTTTCGTTCGCGTTGGAATCGCCGTGAATCGAAGGTTCGTGTTTACCAAGCAACCGAATTGGCAGGTCGAGTCTTCGGTTCTCGATCCGGCCACAACACGCGAACGTTTGAGCGTCGCCACGATCTATTGCTGTCTGACGTTTTCATCCTCTATCGCCTTCGACTTCCCAAACTGGCTGAACGCTGGGTCGGCGAAGACGCCATGCCAATTGCGGAGCGAGGAGTCAAGAACCCCGACGCCTTCCTGTTGGATGACGAGTATCGACCTCGACGAGTGGTCGAATCCGCCGGTTCTTACTCGCAGAAGCAAGTGGACACGTTTCACGAGTATTGCCGTCAGTGTCGCCTCCCCTACGAACTTTGGTGAAACATGAACGAATTCCAATTGACGCAGCAGCTCCGAAATCAAGTGCGTCGGTATCGTATCGCCGCTGCCGACCTCTTGTTGAACGAGTTGCCGAATGCACATCGGAGCCGAGCACTTTTGATTTTGAAGACGAATACTGAGTTTCAAGTCTTCAACGACATCACAGGCACAACTTGTGTCTGCCAACGACGCAAGCGGATTCCGTCGTCAACGGCTGTTGCCCGTTGCGTTGCGGCACAAGCGTTTTGCCGAGCAAGTGAATTGAAGCGAACGCTTTTGACCAAGACCGAAGTCACACGGTTCTTTCCAACATTGTTTCGACATGGCCTGCCTACCGGCTACTACGTCGATACGACGACCGTAAAACCGAGGCTGGGGCTGCTCCGTGTTGATGTTCGCCTTTCGCCGGTCATTCGTATTTGGCAACGCTCACTCGAAGCCGTTGAAAAACATCGACAGCAATCCGAGTTTCGCAAGTTAATTCTGGCAGATCAATTTGAAATCGCTTGGCTGGTTGCAACCGAATCAAAAGCAAACGCAATCCGACAGTTGGCCAATAGGCAGCAACGCGAAATATCGGTCGATGCGCACGCAGTGCCTTCCCTGCTCAATCAACTCACACCGCTATCAAACACATTCCCCGACGTTGCGGGTTTGTAAACGGCTCCCTGCTCAGGAGCGGCACAAAAAAACGAGCAAACGGATTCCTCATTTGACTGACTGACAGTGCTGGCTGCCGGTGATTCAACTGCCGTTGGAATAGGCCAACGACAGCGAAGAAGGAGGAAATGAATATGCGAATTTACAAAGCTTCGCGGTTCGACCGTTGGTTGCACGACTTCGACTCAGGGTCGGTGAGTTCTTATGTGCGTCTTGCAGTCATGACACCGTTTCTGATTGTGAATCTGGTGGTCTATGGAATGCTGGCACTCGTCATTTTGATTGTGTTGGCAGTGTTCCCCAGTGCTTGGGACTTGGTTGAGCGGGCATTCCGCGAAGCCGAAGCTCTTGGGCAATCCGACTATGACTCAACTCGATTAAAGGGAGGTGAGGCACGACAAAAAGGTTCCGAAAGGAAAGGTTCTTTGGTTCGCCCCGGCGGGCCATTGAGTAGCGATGACTTGCGTCGTCGTTTGTATGAACTGCGTTCGTTGAAATCAGAAAGGAAGATTCAGCGAGCGCCAATTGAAGGAGGCCAAAATGGCGAATAACAACAAACCAGTGCATCAAATCCGACTGAGTGCAATCAGGGCGGCAATCTGGCTCAACAAGTCTGCAAAGACTGGAGAGTCATGGTTCACCGTCACGGTAACACGCAGCTATCGAGATAAAGAGGAGCTGAAAGACACGACAACGTTTCGTCGTGACGATTTGCCGATCGTCTCGAAAGTTATCGAGATGGCTTACACGTGGATCTGGGAGCAAACCACCCCCAGTGATTCCAACGTGACTGAGTAATTGGTTGAACGCCGCCGACAAGCTCGTCGCTTGTCGGCTTTTACTCGATGAGGAGGCTATCACGATGACGGACTTGAAGTCAAAGAGGAGGTTTTCTCTTGGCAAACTTTACATGACGCAGGGAGTAATGAACTGCGTGCCTGCAATGGATGTTTGGCACGCGGTCATGCGACACGCGGATTGTGATTGGGGTGATGTGTGTGAAGAAGATCGGGGATTGAACGATGCGTCGTTGGAAGACGGTTCTCGTTTGCTTTCGATCTACACAGCTAGCAACGCAAAACGTTTCTGGATCATCACCGAATGGGACCGTTCGGTAACGACTGTTCTGTTGCCAGAAGAATACTGAAGCTCAGGTTTTTGAAAGGTTTTTCATTTTGGTTTTCGCCGGTCGGTTCGCTGACCGGCTCGCACTTCAGCGATGAAGTGCAACGCCGGTCGTGGAGGGTATTCGTGCCCTCCACGACTCTTTTCGAACAGACAATTCAACAAACAGATACAGCGGACCTAATACCAATGAATCCACTCCAACATGCGGAATTACCCCGAGAGGAACCAGAATCAAAACCATACTGCATCGTTGGTGCTGGCGGTCTGACATCAAATGTGTGGAAGCAGGCTCGCAAGACTGGTGAATTTCGATACCAGTTCAATCTCTTTCGCACCAAACGCAGCGGCAAAGTTACTAATCGATTTTGCCCCGATGATGTGCTTTCACTTGCCAAGTTCGTTCGCGTGATTTCGCAGGTGTTGGTTGACGATGGTTGCATCACCGCCGAACAGCGAGGGCTGTTGGTGTTTCTCGGCACAGCGATGGATGAAGTTTTGGAAAGTCCCACCGTCAAAAACTTCGACGCGGAAAGTCTCTGATGACGACGAAACCTGTGCATGAAGTTCGGCGAGGTCTGATCGTCGTGCGAGTCTGGAGAAAGCGGACTCGCAGCCAACGCAGCTACTCGACGTCAGTCGTGCGGCTCTTCCGTAACGGCAACGCGCGGAAAGAATCCGCACGATTCGATTCGCAGGACATTCCAGTCATTCGACTTGCGTTGGATGAAGCATTCGTCTGGATGCTTGCCAATCAGGAGACTGAAAATTCGTGAATCCGTCCCGGTCTTCCAAACGCACCGACTCAGCGAAGCCCGCACAAAACAGCGGAACTCCAGTGCGGTACGTCGTTCCGGCAGGATCGCCGTCATGGGTGACCGAAGAACTGATTGAGTTGACGCTGAAAACTTGGCAGCCTTTTTACCCAAACCAGTTGATCGAACAGGACGCATTGGAGATGATCATGGGTGTAGATCAACTGTTCGGGGTTCTGTCAAGGGATAGTATCAATGAAACGATTTGTAGCACTCGCAAGAGTTAGCAGCCGTGAGCAGGAACGCGAAGGTTTTTCGCTTGAGGTTCAACACGACGCATTGACACGGTACGCCGAGGCAAACGGCGGCATGATCGTCAAGATGTTCAAGATTGCGGAGACGGCAAGTAAGCGAGACGAACGCAAGACGTTCAAGGAAATGATCGCTTACGCCAAGAAGCACGCTCTCCAAATCGATGGCTTGTTGTTCTACAAAGTCGACCGGGCGGCACGAAACCTGTTTGACTATGTTGAATTGGAGCGACTTGAATCAGATTATCATGTTCCGTTCATTTCGATCTCACAGCAGACTGACGACAACCCAGCCGGTCGCATGATGCGACGCACGCTCGCGAATATGGCGAGTTTCTTCACCGAGCAAATGGCTGTCGATATTAGTCAGGGCATTGGTCGCCGCGTTCAGGAAGGTCTGTTCCCCGGAAAAGCTCCTTATGGCTTCAGCCATATACGCGTCAATGGACGACGACTGATTGAGACCAACGATGTCGAGGCTGCCAATCTCCGTCGCATGTTCCAACTCTACGCGTATGGCAACTGCACGCTGGAGGGTATTGTCAAGCGGTTCGAGAAAGACGGTGTCGATTACCGACCGAACAATCCCAAGTGGAGTCGGACGTCCGTGCATAATATGCTAAACGACCGAGCCTACATCGGCGAGATTCAGTACAAAGGAAACTGGTATCCCGGTAAGCATGACGTTCTGATTGACAGGGCAACTTGGGATCGCGTCCAGACGTTACTTGGCAACCGTCAGCAGGTCACTCACACGCTTACGTTCGCGGGCGACCTGATCGACTGTGGATACTGCGGTCACAAGATCACCGGTGAGGTCAAGACCAAGCAGACAAAGAGTGGCCCAACCGAATACATTTACTACCGTTGCACGAAGTACAACAAGCCGGGGCATCCTCGCACTCGCGTTAAACAAATCGCCTTCGACGAGCAAGTTCTCGCATTCTTTGACCAGATTCGAATCGAGGACGATAGCATCCGCGACTGGTTCCGAGCAGTCCTCGCATCCAAAACGAAAGACGCTCAAGCCGAAACCCAAGCGCAACGCTCTGAATTACAGCGTCAGGAAACGCTACTTGCGGCTCAACAGGATCGACTTCTCAATCTGCGAATTGACGGCCAGATAGACGGCGACACGTTCGCAACAAAGCAAACTGAACTTCGGGACCGCTTGGCTTCCATCATGCTCCAATTGGAAGCATTGAACCGCTCAAGGGACGAAAACGCCGAGTTGGCATCGAGGGTGTTTGAACTTTCTCAAACCCTTCGCCAGAAATGGCTTACGGCAGAATACGAGGAAAAACGTCAGATCCTTGAAATCGTCTGGTTGAACTGCCGACTCGATGACGTAACTCTAGTCCCCACAATAAGAAAGCCCTTCGACGTACTCGCCGAAGGGCTTCTTGTTCCCGATAGTGGAGGATAACGGACTTGAACCGATGACCTCTTGCATGCCATGCAAGCGCTCTCCCAACTGAGCTAATCCCCCGGTTTGTCAGCCATCAGCCTGCCCTGTGACACTCTAGGTGCGATTTACAAGTCCTGCGGGTTAGGCAGTCCTGCGAATTGGCCGCCTCTTGAGGGGCGATGGTTGAACGGCAGTTGGGGACACTGCTGCCTCCACCCGCTTAGAGGAGTTTAACCTCTGAACAGGGCCTAGTGAAGGACTCTTTCCACGACTGGCAAATTTTTTCCTGGTGGGTGAGGGGGACACAAGGAGTGAGGGCGACACATCCGGCACAAACCGAACACCTAGCGACGACTGCGAAAAATCGTTAGGTGGAAGTTACTTTAAACCAAGCACAGGCTTCCTCGGGTGAGTTACATGGAGTGTTGAGACTTGCCCGTCGGCACACTTCGCTCTTCGGCGGCTGCGGGCAAGGCGATTTTTATCCGGCAATGGCTCCCTCCATGCGTTCGATTTTCCTGGACTTTAGCACGACGACCCCCATCGCTGCCAGCGTGCGCGAAAGCATGCTCCCGTTTTTGGGGGAATTGTTTGGGCATCCGTCTTGCAATCATTGGCTGGGGCGAGCGGCTGACGAAGCGATCGAGGACGCCCGCTGCAACGTTTCGAGTTTGCTGGGCTGCCATCCCTCCGAAATCGTGTTCACTTCCGGGGGGACCGAAAGTGTCAACTTGGGACTGCTCGGGGTGGCTCGGGCAATCGCGGGAAGTCTGCCCGATCGTCCGCATCTAATTTGCTCCGTCCTGGAGCACGCCGCTGTCCGCCTCACGGCGGACCGACTGGAGCGGGAAGGTTGGAGCGTGTCGCTGATCGGCTGCGACGAAACGGGGGTCGTCCGACTGGAAGAACTCGAAAAAAACATTCGCCCCTCGACGCGATTGGTTAGCGTGATCCATGCCAGCCATCAGATCGGTACCATTCAGCCGATCGAGGAGATCGCGGCCGTTTGTCATGAGCGGGATATCCTATTTCACACCGATGCGGCTCAAACGGTCGGCAAGATCGACTGCCAAGTCGATAGCCTGGGAGTGGACTTGCTCAGTTTCAGTGGTCACAAGTTCTACGCGCCGATGGGAATAGGTGGGCTCTACTCGCGGTTAGGCGTTCCCATCGAATCGATTTTGTACGGTGAGGGGAGTGAGGCTGGTATTCGCCCCGGCACCCCCAACGTCGCAGCCATCGTCGGATTGGGGCAAGCTGCCAAGCTGGCCCAGGCCGGTTTGCTTAGCTCGATCGACCGCGTGAGTGAACTCCGCGACCGGCTGCATGCGCAGTTGGAGGGCTTGATCGGTCGGCGGCTGCGAATCCATGGCGGGGCCGCTAAGCGACTGCCCGGGATTCTTTGTTGCGAGTTGCCCGGTGTGACAGCCGAGTCGTTGCAGCGCAAGCTACCCGAGATCTGCTTTGGACCCAGCACGCCCTGCAACGGGCGGGCGCGGAGCCCAGTCGATAACACGCTCGCTGCACTCGGGCTCTCCGAACAGCAGATTGCCAACACGCTCCGTATCTCGCTCGGCTGGCCCACCTCCGAGGATGAGATCCAGCGCGCGATTCATCTGATCGCCGCTGCCTACGATTCGCTCACCGAATGTTGATGGCGGGTTGTACGGGGGCGAGGTTGCACTGGGGTACGCCGAAATGCTCTCCCTCTGGCCACAAAAAATCGATAATCTGATCAACAACTCGGGGATTGGGGATTGGGGATTCAGGAGTCTGCGATGGATGAACAACGCGGAGAGCTCGATATTACTTCGGAAGGTTTCGCCCCCGTCGACCCATTCGGTCGCTCGTCGAAACCGCTTCCCAAACGGCCGCTTCCCAAACGGCCACAGCAGAATGCCGGACGCATTCGGCTCTATTTCAAATGCTGCCGCGTCTTCACCCTGCAAACCATGCCCGTGGCGGTGCTCTTCGGTCAACTCTCCGTCTGGCGCGTGCATTGCCCCCGATGCGGTAGCTTGTCAGAAATCCCGGTAGAGGATTAGTGGTAGGGCAGTTGGCTACCAGTCGAGTCGGCTACCAGTCGAGCGCTTTGGTTTCCCCTAGCTCAATCAAACTGCGATATTGAGCGTCACAGAAGCGGTCGGTCATGCCAGCGATATAGTCGCGCACGGCCAGTTGGACACCCACCTGCTGCGCACGGTCCAGGAAGCGGTCGGGAAGGAAGTGAGGGGATCGAACCAAGAGCTCAACCAGGCGGCTGACCCGCACAGCCGCTCGTTCGCGGATTGCGACTAAGTTAGGGTGGCGATAGACGTGTTCAAACAGGAATTGCGCCAGCTGCTCGCGTTCCGAGGCAATCGTCGGAGAGAGGCTCAGTTCGATCCCCAGTTCGCGAATCGCTGAACTATCCAGCTGTTTCACGTCGGCCAATTTTTCGGTGGACGATTCCAGCACATCGGCTACCTGGACATCGATCAAGCTGTGGACCAGGGCTTGTCGCTGAGCTCGTTCGGTGGGGGATTGCGATTTGGCGGCTCCCCAATCAAGCGCCCGTTGCACGAGATCGAGTGTTTCCAGCTGCTGCATTTGGATCAGCCCCAGCGCGATGGCGTCGTCCACATCGTGGGCGTTGTAGGCCAAGCTATCGGCCAGATCGACGACTTGCACTTCCAATAACGGTACTTCGCCGGTGTGGGTAATGCGAAAGGACTGGCCGCTCAACACTTCTTTAGTCAGATTCAGTCCGGGGTAGGTGGTGTAGCGTGTCTCCAGCTCTTCGACCAAGGTCAGAGCGAACTGATTGTGGGAGAAGCCGCCGACCGCGGCACAGGCGCGGCTCAAGGCATCTTCGCCACTATGACCAAACGGGGGGTGGCCGATATCGTGCAACAACGCCAGCGCTTCGATCAGGTCTTCGTTGAGTCTCAGGACGCGGCCGAGGGTTCTGGCCACGGTTGCGACCTCGTGCGTGTGAGTCAGTCGCGTGCGGTGGTAATCGCCCATCTCGCCGGTGAAGACCTGCATCTTGCCGCTGAGGCGGCGAAAGCCGGCGGAGTGCAGGATGCGATCTCGGTCGCGTTGAAAGGGACTGCGGTAGGCATGCATTGGCTCGGGGTACCGCCGCCCCAGCGAATCTTTGGCGAACATCGCATAGCTTGCCAACAAAAGCTCCTCGCGCTGCCGCCACTCGCAGGCCAAAGGGCTTGCGGCACGGTTCGTATCGATTCGGCTGGTGTTCATCTGCGCGGTCACTTGTGCGGCTTCCGTCCATGGAATTCTGTGCGATACAAAAATGCAACTACCTTGAGAATATCGGTTTACGTCGCAATAGCCAATAGCAAGGTTTCCTACTTGTGGATTCGGGACATTGTTGGTAAATTCCTCGATTCGCTCCTAGCGAGCCAAACAATGTATTGTCATGACGTTTTCGAATGTCGGGCGGCCATCTCCAATTAACCGGGGGGGTGCACCGCCAGACCCCCAAAATTGTGGTAAAGAGGTTGAGGTTTTATGTCTACTTTGCGCCGAGCGCCAACAGCTAAAAGCCGCGCACGCAAGCGATCTCGTATTCGTTCGCGGACCAAGAAGAAGGATCCGCTGTTCGTCGACGGCAAGCGTCCGCGTCCGATGTTTGTTGACTACAAAGACATTGAAACACTGAAAAAGCTGGTCAATCGTCAAGGTCGCATCGTAGGTCGCCGCAAGACGGGCTGCTCCGCTGTTAGCCAACACGCCGTAACCTCAGCTATCAAGCGGGCCCGGTTCATGGCCTTGCTTCCGTACGTCGGCGAATAAATCGACGCGGTGTGGCAAACGCCCCCCTGTAAACGCTCACGCGAACCGTGTCACGCACCCTCTATTCACGGTCCCGGCATCCAACCCAGACACGTGTCGGCCAGAGGGCCACACGTTTGTGGCGGCTTGTCTGTTAAGATGTTCGTCCATCGTCAGGCTCGGTTCGATTTACTTACCAGCAATCTAGACGATCCTACAAGCCCACAGCGCAAGCAATCGCTATGCTCCCGTGCTATCCAGCGGTTGCTTTAATGTGGTTTTGAGGCATCGGGGCTACCGAAACCCTGTGTCGGCATGCTCAATGGCTCATCCTCGCAACAGGAACGCATAATGGCCGATCGCTTTCAGACACTGCGGCGAGTTGAATTTTGCGAGACCGATGCCGCTGGCATTGTTCACTTCTCCAGCTTTCTATGCTACATGGAGCAGGCCGAGCACCAATTCTTGAGGCACATCGGTTCGTCGGTCGTCCAACCACTGGAAGATGGCTGGCACATCAGTTGGCCGAGAGTTCATGTAGAATGCGACTATCGCGGTGCGGCCAAGTTCGAGGATGAATTGCAGATAACCGTGCAAGTGCTCAATCTGGGAAACAAAAGTGTGACCTATGTCTTTGAGTTCAACTGCGGCGAGCAGCTCATTGCACACGGCAAGATCGTGGCGGTCTGCTGCCGCGTGAAGCCGGGGGAGCCGCTGCAGTCGCAGGCGATTCCGATCGAACTGGTCGCGAAGCTGACCGGTTATCTTTGCAACTGAGTAGCTTGTGCCTTTGCAACGGAGCGGCCTGTGCGCTTATATTGAGCAACCTACCCCGTCGATCGCAACTCGTTCTTCGCGCTGCTACATGATTACCAATATCAACTACGTCCTGATCCCCATCATGCTGGTCGCCTTGGTCGCACTTTGGCCAGCATGGTTGTTGCTCTACCGAGTTGCATTCTCAAGTCGTCGCTGGTGGATTTCGGCTTTTCGATTGCTGCTGGTTCCCCTTGTCGCATGTGCTTTTGGAGCACTGGCATTTTGGTTGCCGTTTTGGCTTTCGTCCGACCGGACGGTAGGACTCTTTGTTACGCTCATCGATTTGTTGTTGTACGGTGTTTTTCCGTTGGTCGCGGTGGGATTGGTGGCGTATGCTGTAGATCATTTTTCAGAGCGACCGCTGATGATCGTGCTTGCCACGGCAAGTTGCTTGAGTATCGCTGGCCTGCCGATCGCTTACTTTTTTCTGGCGGATGAATACCATCAGAAATACAACATCCAGTTGGAGGAAGTGCAGGCGGCGGCAGATATAGGGCTGTCAACTCCGGACGATCCGGCTACCCCCAGCGACGGCGAACCGCAGAACATAGCATCGCCCGCGAACCCAACTGTTGACGAGGACTTGACGCAGGAAGACAATGCGTTGAACCCTGACTCAGAGGATGCCTCGCCCAAAAACGATCCGCCGACGCGCTGACGGTTGGTCGGTAAAGTTCGAGTTCCTAAGGGGATGGCACAGGCGGTTTGTTGTTTACGCGGATAAAGGCATGCGGATGGAACCAGACCTCGAGCAACTTGGCTACCTCGCCCGCTTGATGCTACGGTTGACCATCGGCGCGGTGCAATTGCCTCCTGGGGTGCAGGAGCGGCATGCCCGCTACGTTCTCGAGCGGCAGCTTCCCGATGGCGGTTGGGCGGGACGCGAGGGTGAGAGCGATTTGTATTACACAAGTTTTGCGTTGCGGAGTTTAGCGATTCTCGGCTTGCTGGAGGGACCGGTGGCTGAGCGTTCGGCCGCGTTTCTCAGGTCGCGACTGGACGCTCAAGAGACAATCGTCGATCTTCTATCGCTTGTCTATTCGGCCAAATTGATCGAAGCTTCGTGCAGCCTTGATCCACTTGCGGGTGCGTCGGCGCAATGGACGCAGCGCCTCAGCGAGCTGCTGGCCACGCTGCGACGTGCGGACGGTGGCTTCAGCAAGAGCCTCGAAGGACAAGCGGGGAGCACGTATCAGACATTTCTGGTGTTGTTATGCTTGGAGTTGATCGAACAACCGTGCCCCGATGCAGCGGCCGCCAGTCGCTTTCTGTTGAGTCAGCAGCAGGCCGATGGTGGCTTTCTGGAGATCCGCGTAGCCAAACGCTCGGGGACAAATCCCACTGCCGCAGCCATCGGTGGCTTGCGCGTTCTGCAGGCGCTCGACGATACGACCGGAGTTCGCTCGGTCGATTTCCTGTTGTCCCAACAAAGCGATGAAGGTGGCTTCCGGGCCAACACGCGGATCCCGGTGCCCGACTTGCTGAGCACCTTTACCGCTTGCGTGACGCTGGCGGATCTTGAGCAACTGGAGGAGGCGGATCAGGACGCGGCTCTGAAATATGTGCGCGGGATGGAGCAGGCGGAAGGTGGCTTTCGCGGCTTTGAGTTCGATCCGGCCGACGACATCGAGTACACCTTTTACGGACTGGGGGCACTGGCGCTGCTAACCCCCCTTTGAACATCGCTGGCTACTGGTACGAGTTGCCGCGTTGACAAGCCGTCCTGCGGGCGAGAGCATCCCGATAATACGCGCGGTGCAGGACCGCGCGTATCTGATCAGGGGCTGTCGGTTGGCGCTGCTTTGCAAAAAAAAGAGCGTTCACTCCGCGCTAGCGAAAGCCTTGCTTCACATTGTTGTCAAGCAACACGACCAGCGCCCAAATGCCAATCGGCAAGCCAACGATACAACAGTTGGAAAGGCATGGAATCATAGCCAGAATCGTGGCGGTCAAGGCAAAGCCGTAGGACTGTAGATTCTTCATCTTGATCGCACCGGCAATGATGACTCCACCGATCACGAGCTGAATGATTCCGGCAACCAGTCCTACAGGCCCTTGCATGACTGAAGTGACTTGCATGATCGTTTCAGCCATAGCTGCTTGCTCGCCCCCTTGGGCGGCCAACTCTTCAAACTGTTGCATCTGCCCCTGAGCCATTGGATTGAGTCCGGCCACGAACAAAGCCGAACTGATGATGCCCCATAGGGAAAGCAGTACATTCAGCACACCGGTGACAATCAAACCGATGGCAGGAGGGGTCACTTTAGCCATGATCGCTTGCAGATTGGGGCCGCCGCCACCCATATTCCCGCCTGGAGAGTAATTGCCTTGCGGGACCTCGTAAGGATTGTTGCTCATGCAGTAGCTTTCTTCGTTAAGTGGTGTGAGTGTCCAGTAAACGCGCCCGATTAAGCGTTGTTTTAGCCGAGGTGGCGCCGCGAATCTAGAACTGTTCTTCTTCGGGCTGGCTGATTCTTTCGCAAAACGAGGCACGGTACCGCGTCTCTCCGAGACGCGGTTATCGAGCTTCCTGCTCGATTTTGCGAGTCTGGGACAGACTCGCCTACGTGGGGTGCGAGTCTCGGAGAGGCTCGCCTACGTGGGTGACGAACCCTAGGAGAAAAGTGAAATTTTTCGCGATTTACTGTAAGGTGGACAGGTTTTGGAAGAGTAAGAAAGAGTTCCGCAACACCCGTCCGCTGGAGCCAACCGTGGCCAAATTTCCAGAAACACGTATCAGCCTGATCCTGCGACTGGCGCATCCAGACGATGTGGCGGCCTGGCAAGAATTCGTTGATATCTACGCACCCACCATCTACGCCTTGGCCACTCGCAAAGGAATTCAATCGGCAGATGCAGAGGATCTGACGCAAGAGGCTTTGTTCGGCATCGCCCGCGCCATCGATCGTTTTCGTCCGGACCATGATCGCGCCAAGTTCCGAACCTGGCTCAACTGCATCGTCCGCAACGTGGTGGCGGATTACTTCGCCGGCCGCGCCAAACGGCCTATCTCCCAATCGCTGTCCGACAGTTGGTTGCGGCAGGCCACACGCTCCGATGCCTTCCGTGGAAATGACGAAGAGCACGCAGAGCACGAGGCGTTTGAAGCAGAGACGCGGCAAGCCATGTTTCGCTTGGCTGCAGTCCGTATTCGCGGGCGGGTTTCGGCCACGCAGTGGGAAGCCTTTGAAGCGACCGCCGTGCACCACCGAGCGGCCGATGAAGTCGCCCGTGAGCTGAATTTGTCCTTAGGCAATCTTTACGTCGCCCGCTGCCGCGTGCTCAAGCTTCTGCGGGCCGAAGTGGAACGACTCGCCCGCGACCACTCCGGTTCCCACCCCCTTATTTCTCAGGAGTTGCCGTCATGATCGCCCGACCCAACTCTCCGCGGGATTCGCTCCATTGCCCGAGCGTCGCGGAACTCTCTCAAGTATTGGAATCCAATGCAACCGCCACGCCGCATATCGATCAACATCTAGAGACCTGCACCGAATGCCGCGGACTGCTCGACTACCTCGCGGGCGAACCGCAGTGGTGGGAGGAAGCGGCCTCGGTGCTCGCCACGCCCGCTCCCGACAGACCACTTGCTCCCGCGATTTGCGCCATGTCGTCGGCCGATCATTCGCTTCGCAACGAGGACCCGTTGTGCGAGCACGAATTGAAACAGCTGCAGGGACTGATTGAACCCGCCAGCCATCCCGAGTTGATCGGGCGGATTGGGCGTTACGAACTGGAACAATTGGTTGGACGCGGCGGCATGGGGTTGGTGTTTCGAGCGCGGGACGTCGACTTGCAGCGGGTGGTGGCGGTGAAGACCTTGGCCATGCATTTGATTCCGATCGGAGCGGCCCGCCAACGGTTTGTCCGCGAGGCGCGGGCGACTGCCTTGTTAACTCATCCGCACATTGTGCCGGTATTCGATGTGATCACCGAAGGAGCCGTGCCGGCCATCGTCATGCAGTTCATCGCGGGCCCCACGCTTGAGCAGCAGTTGGCCACCGCGGGCCCCATGCCTTGGCGAGATGTCTTGCAGATTGGCATTCAGCTAGCCGACGCTTTGGCAGCCGCGCATGAGCACGGCTTGGTCCACCGCGACATCAAACCCGGGAATGTGCTCTTGGAAGCGGGGGGGACGCGCGCGCTGCTAACCGATTTTGGTTTGGTCCGGGCGCTCGACGATGCCACGTTGACTCGCAGCGGCATGCTGGCTGGAACCCCCGACTATATGTCACCTGAGCAAGCCAATGGTCAAACGGTCTCGACCAGCAGCGACCTGTTTTCACTGGGCTCTGTATTGTACGCCATGCTCACCGGCCATCCGCCGTTTCGAGCGGAGAGTCCCATGGCGGTGATGAATCGACTGTGCCATCAACGCCAACGCCCCATTCATGAGCAACGGAGCGAAGTGCCGTTGGAACTCACACGTTTGGTCGATCGGTTGCTAGCCAAACAGCCAGGCAAGCGTTTTGGTTCAGCAGCCGAGGTCGCTCAGCACCTGCGGGAGCTCGCGGGGGCCCGCAACAGCCTCCGCTCGCAACGGCTCTACGATCGCTTCGTTCGTAAGGGTAGACCGCGGGCTATAGCATTCGCCCTACCACTCGTACTGGCTGCATGCTTGGGACTGGCCGCATGGTGGCAACGTGAGAGGAGTGACTCGACACTGGCCGACCATCAGCAGACCGCATCCTCTCACTTGACCGCATCACCATCTGCTTCGAAGGAAAACAACGCGTTACGCTTAGAAGGTCGAGCGGCTATCCCGGAGTCGTATGAACCAGCCACGGGTAAGCCAGCGAGTATTTTTTTGAGCGTGGCTCCGCTGGATGTTGCCGAATTGCGGCAGTTGGATGAACGCATTGTCGCGTTATCGGAGTCGCTGGTTGCCATCGATTGGAATGCCGGTTCGTCTGCGATGGAACAAGCTCTTGAGGGGAGCAAGTCACCCGCCGGTGTTGATGATGCACTGTCGGATATTCGTACCGCCATCGATCGTTTGGACCAAGAACTCACGCGTTCACCGTAGATTGTATCTGTCGTCGTTCGCTCCGCAAACGAAACGGAAGAA
>JBGSJT010000400.1:0-14845 GCA_041741715.1 Pirellulaceae bacterium
GCCCGAATAAATCGGACGGAGAGCGATACACAGCCGGATTGTAGTAGGTAGCCGCCAGTTGTCGCTCCGTTGGGGTAAACCCATCGGAAGCGGAACAAATCCCGCCTCAACACAAAATTGCCAAACTGCTATTTGTCGCACAGCCCAGGCGGAGCCTGGGAACGAGGGTTTTTGCATCGGAAGCCGGACGAAAGCGAAGCCTCTTGCGCTAGGACACTAAGCATCCCTCTAGCATTCCATCTTTTTGCATTCCATCTTTTTGCCGCACATCTTTTTGTCGTTCAACTTTTTGTCGTTCAACTGTTCGGTTGTGGTGGTTTATCCCAACGCGCAATAGCCTCGTTCACGATTCCCAATTGATCGAGGATGCGGGCGACGATGAAATCGACCAAGTCCAATAGGCTGGTCGCGCCATGATACCAACCGGGTGAAGCTGGTAGTACGACCGCGCCAGCTTGGGCCAAACGTTGCATGTTCTCCAATTGCAGCACGCTCACTGGGGTTTCTCTGGGGACCACAATTAACTTGCGGTGCTCCTTCAAATGCACTTCGGCCGCGCGTTGGATCAGGTTCTGACTTGCCGCGTGGGCAATACCACTCAGCGTACTCCCCGAGCAGGGACAGACCACCATGCCAGCCGTAAGAAAGGAACCACTGGCGATAGGAGTAAAATAATCCTGGTGATGGTGTACTTTCAATTTGCCCGCATCAGCGCGGGCCATGGCGGCGCTGGCCGACCAAGTCGCATGGTTGGGGACATTGAGTAGTTTGTCTGATGCGCGCAGGGCATCGGCCAAGCGCTCACCACGCAGCCCCATGCTGACCTGCAGTTCTTGCCGAATCACCGCTATGCCTGATTCGGAAAGAGTCAAATGTACTTCGAGATCTTGGGACAAGAGTGCCTCGAGCAAGCGGGCGGCGTAGACCGCGCCACTGGCGCCAGTGATGGCCAACACTATCGGGAGCTGTTTTGAAGCATGGTCGGAGTGAAGCATGGATGTTGTTAGGTGTTTGGTTAGCGTTCGCCGATGTAGAGCGAAGCGACTCCGCAGGTCAACGCATGGATGCGAACGGAGCTCAACCCCGCTTGCTCCATCCGCTCACTTAACGCGCGTCCGCTGGGGAATTCCACCACGCTGTTGGGCAAATACTCGTAGGCTCCCTTGTCGTTCTTGGCCAATCGCTGGCCAATCTTGGGGAGCACATAACGAAAGTAGGCTTGGTAGACTTGCTTGACGACTGGGAAGGTGGGGGTCGAAAACTCGAGCACAGCCACTTGTCCCCCTGGGGCGCACAGACGCGTCATTTCGCGCAGTCCCGCGTCGGTGTCTTGTACGTTGCGCAGTCCAAAGGCGACGGTCACCGCTTGAAAGTTCCCATCGGGAAAGGGCAACTGCTGAGAATCCCCCTCACGGAATTCAACAGTTAGATCGGCAAAATGGCGACGATGTTTTTCTCGGGCTAAGTCTAACATCGGCGGGCAGAAATCGGTCCCAATCACTGGCACTTGTCCCCGCACGCGCTTGGCCAACATGAACGCCAGATCCCCCGTTCCGGTACAACAGTCCAGAATGGGTCGCGTGCCGTCGAGCCGCAGTTCACGTACCGCTCGACGCCGCCAAGCGATATCGATCCCCAGTGACAACAGATGATTCATCAAGTCGTAGCGTGGGGCGATTTGCGCGAACATGTCGCGCACCCGTTCAGTCGACTTGTCGACCCCTGGCAGGCGCGGACTGGGGGGGGGACTGGCGGTGGTATCGATGTCCAATTTCGCTTTCTCTTTCTATCGATCGATCACGAACACTTGCAATTCGCGGCAACCGTGGGCGCCGATCACTAGGGATTGTTCGATGTCGGCGGTCTTGCTGGGACCTGACAGGAACAATCCAAAGCCGGGTTGAGGCACGTTGGCCCGAGCATAGGCGGCATGCATGGTGGAAACGATGTCGCTACGATTGACAACCAGAACCAGGAATTGAGTGATAAAGAACACGACACGGTGGCGCAAGTCGCGATCGGTCAACCAAACCGCCCCGTTTTCTGAAACCGCAAACTCTCCTGGGTAGATAACAAAGTCCAGGTTTTCTAATTCGTGTGGGTCGGCCACTAGTTCCAAGTCTACGTTGCCAGTCACTGCGGGAACGTTCGAAAAGATGCGTTGCGCACCACGCCATTCGTCGAAGTCCTCCAGTTTGGCTGCTATTTCGGAAACATCGGCGAGCACTGTGCAGGTGCCACCGACAAACGAGATCATCTCGCTGAATTGCTGCAGGGGATCAGCATAAGTGATCCAGTCCCCTTGCAGCACTTCGGGGAGCGTGACTTGGTCGATCACTTGCCGCTTAAGTTTGGAAAGTATTTCTTGGCGAGCTGACACTGGGGAAATCCTAATTGAATACTGTGCTGGTAGGCTGCTAAGCGGCAGCAGAATGACTACAATACTCTACCGACGCTGGCCGACACTTTCGCCCGCGCCCGACAACTACCCTCTACTATATCATGACAATTGGAACCGATGCCCGCGTGGTTTAACCTGATCTTGGCTCTCGCGTTAGTGATTGCCAACGGTTTCTTTGTCGCTGCCGAATTCGCATTGGTCAAAGTTCGCGTTAGTCGCGTCGAACACATGGTGACCCAAAAGCGTTTTTTTGCCAAGACGGCTCGTTGGCTAGCCGTGCGGTTGGAGCGTTCATTGTCCGCCTGCCAACTCGGGATCACCATGGCTTCACTGGCGCTGGGTTGGGTGGGGGAGCCGGCCTTTGCGATGTTGATTGAACCAGTCTTCGAAGCGATTGGTATTCACTCCGCCGCCATTCTGCATACGCTGTCGTTTATCATCGGTTTCACCGTCATCACGGCCCTACACTTGGTCATCGGCGAACAAGCACCCAAGATTTTCGCCATCAGGCAACCCGAGATAATGTTGCTGTGGACCGCTTTGCCACTGAAGGCCTTCTATCTGTTGACGTATCCACTAATGATCGGGCTCAACGCCTCGACCGCCCGGCTGTTGAAATCCATCGGACTCAAGGATGCCGGTGAACACGAAGTACCACATACCGAAGAGGAGATCCGCGCCCTGCTCCGCGAAGCGCACATCCACGGTAATCTCACGCGTTCCGAGCATCGACTGCTCGACGCCGTCTTCGAGTTCGATGATATGATCTGCCGCCGCATTATGCTCCCGCGTGGCGAAGTCGAATACCTGGACATCAATGAATCGGTCGACGCCAATTTGGAACTGATTCGTCGCACCAAACATACTCGCTATCCCGTCTGCGATGGCTCACTCGACGAAGTTATGGGGGTGCTGCATGTCAAGGATCTGATCGGTCGTCAATTCGACCCGTCGTTCAAGCTGCAGTCGATCATGCGTCCCCCCAAGAAGGTTCCTGAGAGCATGCCAATCAGCAATCTCTTGCGGCATTTCCAAGGGACGCACCAATTGCTCGCCTTTGTCCTGGACGAGTACGGTACGGTGATTGGGATTGTCACTTTGGAAAACGTGTTGGAAGAAATTATTGGCAATGTGGCAGACGAATTTGATGTGGAGGACCCCGATGTGGTTCCCGATGGTCCTGGTGCATTTATTATCGACGGCAGCGCGTCGGTGTACGACGTCGAGCGACAACTGGGACTATCTTTTGGCGAAACCGACGCCGACAGCATGTCTGGGTTGTTAATGCACTACGCACAGCGGATCGTTAACTCTGGCGACATTGTCGACTTGGGCATCGCTGAAGCGAAAGTCTTAGAAGTTGCCGACGACCGCACCACGCGTCTGCGCATCGTCTTGCCTCACGAGTCCTAACGTACGTCAGGCTTTCTTGCCTGACCTTCCCACCTAGCAGGGCCTAAACGTAGACTAGTGCTTCATCCAACTTAAGATTTAGGGTTGCGGGTATTTTACCCTTCCGCGCGTAACAGTTGCTACAGCCGGTAGTTACCCCAAAATTGAACCTTCACGAAGCACTAGTTGCCCTTTACCCTTGGAGCCCCCGCCGCGCTGGTCCATGTCCCCTCCGCTCGCCTTAACCCAACTCCACTCTACTCATCACCGCGTCTTGGAACTATTCGCCGGTATTGGTGGCCTGGCATCTGCATGGCCCGCAGCGGAAATCGTGGCTGCGGTCGACATCAATCAAATAGCCGCCAAGGTCTATCGTCAAAACTTTTCCCATCGTTACCTAATCCAAGAAATCGAATCGCTTTCGGATTCCGACCTTGTGCGTTTTGGGGCTGACTTTTGGTGGCTCTCCCCTCCTTGCCAACCCTTCTCGCGTCGCGGTCAACGCTTAGATTTAGAGGATCGACGATGCGGCGGTTTGCTGCGAATCATCGAGGCCATTGGCCACTGTCAACCTGAAGCCATTGGTTTAGAAAATGTAGTTGGCTTCGCTGGATCCCGCGCGCACACCGAGTTGACCAAGCAACTTAAACGCCACGACTATCACGTGCAGTCGCGCGAACTCTGTCCGAGCGAAATGGGTTGGCCTAACCGCCGGCGGCGATTTTATCTCATTGCATCGCGCGTGGCACCGATGCCATGGCAGCCTTTACCAAATTACAATTGTAGGTTGGAGGAGTTGCTGGATCGCGACCTGACTCCAGCATCCAACTTAGCACAACCACCAATGCTTCCTGCCGAAGACGCACGTCGTTATTATTCCGCGCTCGATCGCATTGATCTCAGTTCCCCAGCGCTGTCTGAGCATGGCAGCGTGACTGCTTGCTTCGCGGGGAGTTATGGCAAAACCCTCTTGCATGCTGGGAGCTATCTGCAATGGGGTGCTGGCTATCGTCGCTTTTCGCCTCGCGAAGTGGCTCGACTGCTCGGATTTCCAGATCACTTTCGGATGGAGGGACTAGCCCCTCGCGCCTGTTGGAAGTTGCTCGGCAATAGTCTATCACTACCAGTCATGCGGTATGTTTTGTCACACGTTCCCGACTCATCCCACCGTGCCTCTCCAAATTTGAAATGATGCCCCCGACCTATGATCTGCCACGAGCGCAAGGGGGCCTGATGGCTCGGATCGACAGGAAGATTTGACGACAGGAAAATTGGGGCAATCTGCAGTTTCATTTTCCTGTCTTCAAATCTTCCTGTCGCATTCGAGTCAATGATGGTCGTGGAGACATAGTTGTCATTAGAGGTCACCGGATTGACTGCTTGCAAAAGGTTGACCTCGCCAGCGTTGTCCAGTCGTAATTGGCAGAATGGTTTTCGAAGAGCGAGACATGCCGACGTTGTTTTTTGAAATAGGCCGCTTTAGATGTGGAGTGTTGCAGAAGGGAAAGGTGACGTCGTTTCCACTCTGTCGGTTTTACACTCTAGCCAATGGGATTTCAGAAATGTTATACGGTCTTTTGTTGTCAATTGTGGTACTCTATTCAACTCGTGCAGAAAGCCCTACCGGAAATCCTGAATACTGCAATGCGATTGGCGGTTAATTCGATTTCGAATGCTTTTGCCGCTACAGTTCTCAAATGGCCATCGTCGTGACCATTCCTTTGACCAAAGAAATTTAGCTAGGTAGATTCCATGAATAAAACGCTAAAATTGAATGCGACAGCATTTGTTGCAATCTTGCTTCTTATCAGTGCATGCGACAAGAGTAAGACCGAGAACGCGACAACTCCTGCAGTCACCGTGTCCACCGGTCCAATTGATGCTGAGGGGAAATTTGAGAAGATGCTTGACGAGGTTGATCAATTGATTGGAAAGAAATTGAAGTCCACGCAGACTGATACCTCAGTCGGTGGCACCTACAAATTTGATGGTCCAATTGACAAAGTCCTGTCGGTCGTGGACGCGTATGCGAAGAACGCTGGTTTTACAGCGACCGCGGCACCGAGCGTTCCACAGCAAGCGTTGCAAGCCACTGGGGCCGCCGTCAATGTCAGCAAGGCCTATAAACACCCGCAAGTTGACATGGTAACAGTGACGCAATCGGAAATATCTGGTGGGAAATTTCTGAGCATTCTGCTAATGCGGCCGACTGGGATGACGCATTGACGAGGTTCGGATCGACAGGAAGATTTGACGACAGGAAAATTGGGGCAATCTGCGGTTTCATTTTCCTGTCTTCAAATCTTCCTGTCGCATTCCTGTAATTGGGCTGTGGAAAGAATCATTTTCAGAGTATCGAGATGAGCCGAGCGTACTACAGGAAGATATAACCTTCTTCGCCGTGCTGGGTGATATCCAAACCCTGCCGTTCGACAGCCGATGGGACGCGGAGGCCAATGGTGGCGTCTATAATCTTCAATAATACGAAGCTGACTCCCCCTGCGAAAACCCAAGTGACGACGGTGGCAACCAATTGTCCAATAATCGTCGAGTAGTTGCCTTCAATCATCCCTAGTGGTTCTCCCCCGGCGATATCCCAGATGGCTCGGCTGGCGAATACTCCCGTGAGAATGGCCCCCAGCGTCCCTCCCATGCCATGCACTCCGAAGGCGTCGAGCGAATCGTCGTAGCCGAATTTCGCTTTCATGGCCGAACAGGAGAGGTAGCAGACCCAACCGGCAAGTGCGCCCATGAGCAATGAGGGCATCAATCCAACGTGACCAGCCGCTGGTGTGATGCAGACCAGTCCGGCCACCGCACCCGAGCTGGCCCCCAACAGCGTGGGCTTGCCACGTTTCAGCCATTCAATCGCGGCCCAAGCCACTGCGCCAGCGGCTGCCGAAAAATGGGTCACGGCAAAGGCGCTGACGGTCACACCGTCGCTGGCCAATTCACTTCCGGCGTTGAAGCCGAACCAACCAAACCACAGCATGGAGGCCCCGAGCGCGGTATAGGTTAAGTTGTGCGGAGGCATGGGTTCGCGGCGGTGTCCCAACCGCGGGCCAATCGCAATCGCCGCCACCAGTGCCGTCACACCGGAGCTGATATGGACGACGGTTCCGCCCGCAAAGTCGAGCGCTCCACCTCCCCACGAATGCTCCCCACCAAAAGCCAATATCCCACCACCCCACACCCAGTGCGCAAGCGGGCAGTAAACGAGGGTCCCCCACAGCACGGAAAACAAAACCATGGCGCTAAACTTCATTCGCTCAGCAAAGGCACCACAAATCAGCGCGGGAGTAATGATAAAGAACATCCCTTGAAAGAGCATATGGGTCATGCGTGGTAGCACTGCGTTGAACATCGGCGTCTGCGGTTGGCTCGTCGCTTCGTTCCAACTTCTTCCCACATCCTGCATGAATAGGTAGTCCAAGTTGCCGATGAACGGACTGTCGCCACCAAACGCCAACGAATAGCCATACAGCGCCCACAATACGGTCATCAGTCCCATCAGAAACATGCAATGCATCAATACGCTCAACACATTTTTCTTGCGCACCAGACCGCCATAAAACAGGGCCAAACCGGGAGCGGTCATAAACAGGACTAGAGCGCAACACATCAGCATCCAGGCATTGTGTGCGGAGGCTTCAGGACCAGACAGAAATTCATCGCTCTGAAATTCTGGGTCGGATGCTGCTTCCGATTCGGCCTCGTTTTCAGTCTGGGTCGCAAGGCTGGAATTGCCTTGGCTGCTAAGTTCCGCAGCGGAAACTTCTTCAACGGCAGTGGCTGGGGGTTGCTCTTGGGCAAAGGAGCTTGAAAGGGGACCATGGAAGGCGGCCAAGGCGAATAGCAGCACGACCCCGCGCAGCGGTAGCGATGGTAAAAAGTTCACGAAGGGGAACTCCTTCAAGTTTGGGAGAGATGGGGAAGTCATTGGTGAAGCAGCCACGGTTCGCCTTTCGCACCATCGACAACAGCCGTCCGAAGGGGCTGTCAGGCAAGTGCGAAACCGCAGTCGTTCCATAAATCGCTAATCTACCCCAAACTCGACTGGTTCCCTAGTCCCTTAACGGCGCTCCTAGTTGGAGTGCAGCTTTTAGACGTCACGATTGACCAAAAACGTCGTCATGTGCTCGAAAAACAACTGCAATGCCTCCACCGCATCGACCGGGAGGGCCGCTTCGGACAAAGCGCGGTTCATGAGCTCCAGCCAGCGATCGCGTGCAGCGGTATCGATCGCAAACGGTGCGTGCCGCATTCGCAAACGAGGATGCCCACGCTGCTCGATGTAGTGCTGCGGCCCCCCAAAGCGATAAATTAAGAAATCTCGCAGTCGCTCTTCGGCTCCGGCTAGATCATCGACAGGGTACATCGGCCCCAAAATGTCGTCTCCGGGTATCTGACGATAAAAGGCCGCGCATAGTCGATCGAAGCCGTCTGAGCCAATGGCCGCGAATATTTCATGTTCGGCCAGCGGTGGCGGCATATCGGAAGCTCTTGTTTGATTTCAGCTTGGGGAGTACCGTTCAAGGCCACAACATCAGCTCAACGCGCCAGCGAGAAGTGTCCTAATTTTCGCGAATCTGGCGGAGCGTGGTAGTGGTCAGGCAAGAAAGCCTGACGTACGCGGGGGGAGACTAGCGATCGGAGGCATCAGCCAACGAAGTTGGCGGCTGCGACTCAGGTTGGCAACGACGCGCGAGCTCCCAAGCGGATTCGAGCTCCGTCCCTGTGAACCAGCGCACGTTCCCTGTGTACTTGGATTCATGGCGGTTCTTGCGTCGCAATTCGTCCCAGCTAAGTCCGTTGGCTATGTGCCAGGCTGCGGCCTGGGCCACCTGCTGATTCACTCTCCCGTTACCTAGAAAGTGACAGAGTTGCGAGATTGCCGCATCATTGTTGACTTGTTCCAGTGGGACCAGCTTGTAATCCATTCGCGGATTCGGATCGGGCTTGCCATGTTCCAGACAGACGGTGTGGACCGCAAGCTTACGAGTCTTACCAGGTTCGACGCGAAAGAAGCCGCCACCACCACCTCCTAAGCCGCCGCCGCCGCCGCCGCCAAAACCACCGCCCCCGCCTAAGCCGCCGCCTCCTCCGAATGCCCCGCCACCACCCAAGCCACCACCTAAGCCACCACCCAAGCCACCGCCTCCTCCGAAGCCACCGCCCAGCCCTTGGCCGCCACCTCCCAAACCACCGCCACCACCTCCCAAGCCACCGCCTCCGAACCCGCCACCACCATAGCCTCCGCCAGCTTGAGCTAGTACATGCACAGCACCAAAGGCGGCTGGCAACTGGATGTCGAGCGGATTGTTGGCCACATTTTCCAAATAAACCACAGCCTGCGCGGCAGACTGCGGGATGAACCGCACTTCGACCAAACCTTGAGACATGGCCTCGAACAGCTCTATTTCACGCTTCGCACCACTCTCAGACTGTTGCGCGGCAGATTCGGTTTTCTCGGCGGCACCTACGCGATCTACAAGTAAACGACTCGCATCTAGTACTCCGAGCGCACCCAGCAAGCCAACCGCCACACAACTCAACCTAGCAATCATTCCCACACTCATCTGCAATCCCCTAGCAAGTTAGGACAAAAGCTCCCACCACGGTCGCTTGTCGTACACTCTCGGGCTATGCACACGGCGTTCCAACTGCTGGCAGATGTCGGCTTCGATTTGCCTGGAGATCGGATACCTGCCCACCAAATTCCAGGCTGATAGTGATCTGTTTCGCGTGAGAGCTGTCAATTCAATCTTGAGAGCTTCATCCTTTTATCTTTTTGCCGCACATCTTTTTGTCGGACGATATCAGTGGCACTATTCTCACTTCTGCGTCAAACAAATTTTCTTACCCTCAATTTTCTTACCAGCTATTACCGTCGATCTTCATAGAGTTGCTCCTCGCGCCGCACAATCGGACAACTGTTGCAAAATTGAACGATGCGAATTATCTGGCTTTGTCCGCCGTCAATAGATCGGGCCACAAGCTATCGCTGATCACTAGCCCGGCGCGCGTCAAGCGAATCGCCCCTGTAGCTTCTTCCAGCAGGCCCAGTTTCAAATAGCGCGACAAGTGAGGCTCGAACAACTCGCGCACTGCGCTCCCCCACAATAGATCGAGCTCTGGTAACGCGACCCCCTGCAAGCGTCTCAGCCCAAAGACCAATCGTTCACGAATATAGTCCTCCAAAGAGAGTTGTTCTGTCTCAGCTACGCAGCTTTGGCCATCGCGGAATTTGTGCAGATAGGTGGTCGTGCTGCGATGATTGACGTCGCGGCGAAACGATTTGCCATCCTTGGCGTGTACAAAGCTGGCGGCACCTGGTCCGAAAGCCCACCATGGGCTCCCCAACCAATACGCCTCGTTATGACGACAGCGTTGGTTTGGACGAGCAAAATTGGAAACTTCGTAGTGCTCCCAGCCAGCCACAGTCAGCGCGTGCATAGTGTGCTCGTACATCGACAACTGCAACTCAGGTGTTAATTCACTCAACTCCTGACGCAGCGTGCGTCCATAAAAGGCCGACCCGCGTTCGACCGTCAGTCCATACGTCGACAAATGCCCTACGGGAGCGGCCATGGCGCGCACCACATCGGCTTGCCACATCGCCAGCGTTTCCTCAGGGGCGGCAAAAATCAAATCGAGCGAGACGCGAGGGAAATTCTCCGCGCAAGCCTCCACTGCGCTGGTCAACTGATCGCCAGTGTGATCGCGCTCCAGTCGCTTCAGCTTGTTATCGTTGAAGGATTGTCCTCCCAGGCTGATACGATTGACTCCGTGGTCGCGCAAGGCCGATAGTCGACCGGGCGTGCAATCGAGCGGATTTGCCTCGCAGGAATACTCGCCCCCTGGCGCCAATTCCAGCCATTCCGAGAGTGTGCCGAGCAAGCGCTCCAAATCCCGTTCGCTTAAATGACTGGGGGTACCACCTCCCAAAAAAATCGTATCCACACATCGCCGCTCTCCTAGCGTGCCGGCAAGCTCGCCAGCCAAGGCTTCCAGAAAAGCAGGAATCAGGTCGTCACGTCCTGAAATCAGCGTGAAATTGCAATAACCGCAACGATGACTGCAAAATGGGACGTGGATATACGCGCTGCGTGGAAGCAAGTTCAGAGTTTTCCAATGGGTCAGGGAGTGGGCAGGTCGTGCAACAACCGCCATAATTGCGACTCAGTGATTATGACCATCTCAATTTCACCTGCAACTGAGCTTATGAGCCCTACCACCTACAAGGATAGCGGAGTCGACCTGGAGCTGTACGAGCAATCGATGGCGCGTTTGCCAAAACTCATGCATCGCACCTTCAGTCCGCGTGTGATGCGAAACGATGGCGGTTTTGCTGGACTGTTTCAGCTCGATTTCAACTGTGCCCTGTTCGCTCGTAACTATCGTGAACCGGTACTAGTCTCCGGCACCGACGGCGTGGGGACGAAGCTCAAGGTCGCGCAGTTGCTTGGTCGGCACAATACGGTCGGCATTGATTTGGTCGCCATGTGCGTCAACGACATCCTGTGCTGCGGGGCCGAGCCGCTCTTCTTCCTCGATTATGTGGCGATGAGTCGCGATAATCCGCCGCTGCTGGAGCAGATCGTGGATGGCATCAGTCGGGGATGCGTCAGCGGCGATTGCTCGTTGCTCGGCGGTGAGACCGCGATTATGCCCGATCTCTATCAGGGAGACGACTACGACCTAGCGGGCTTCTGCGTCGGTGTAGCCGAAAAGCGACAGTTGATTTCAGGTCAGCAGATCGCTCCCGATGATGTCGTGATTGGGGTCCAGTCCTCAGGATTTCACTCCAACGGTTTTAGTTTGGTCCGCAAAGTGGTCTTTGACAAAGCTGGATTGTCGGTGGATGAGCAAGTCACTGAACTAGGGACCAGCGTCGGTGAAGCTCTAATGACTCCCACACTAATCTATTCCAAATTAGTGCGACATGTCCTAGAGCACTACAAAGTCAAACAAGTCGTGCATGGCATTGCCCACATCACCGGTGGTGGATTGCTCGAAAATACCGAGCGGATATTGCCGCCGGGCGTTGATCTAGTTTTCGATCGGACCGCTTGGGAGGTGCCGCCGCTCTTCGGTTGGCTGCAACAGCTTGGTCAGATCGACGCCGACGAAATGGCGCACGTCTTCAACATGGGGATCGGCTTGACGTTCATCGTCAATTCGTTCTATGCCAAGACCATAGGTGACATCGCCAGCTCGCTCGGCATGAAAACCTGGATCATCGGCCAAGCAACCACTGGTACTGGCCACAGTCGCTGGAAGTAATGAGTCAGCAATCACGTGTCGACCATCTACAGCGGAACAATTCACGCAGCAACTCAAAGTTACGAAAGAAGGCCGGCAATCCAGGGGAGAGCCGGCCTTCGATAACTTTGGTGAATCAAACTTAATGGTTTGATTCTTGATCAATCACAGACTAGCAACCGCAGCCACAGCCGCTGCTTACAGCAGCACCGCAACCACCGCAGCCGCCGCTAACGCCACAGCCACCGCTTCCACCAACGCTTACGGCACCGCCGCAACCACTAGTGACAGGTACGGTAACAGTCTGCGGAGTCATTACGCAGCGTTGTACTTGAACTTCCTTCTGAACTTGAACAGGGACGCAAACTGTGTAGTTTTCGACCTTGGTTTCAGGAACGTTGTCGTACACAGTTACTGTGTATGGCTGCTCTTCTTGAACTGTGGTGTACTCGGTGACGGTATAGTCACGAGTTTGTTGTTGAGCCACCATGGTGGTAACTTGACGTTGACGAGTCTCGGTGGTGTAGGTCGTTTGAGGAACCATACGAGTACGGTTCTCAGTCGACATCTTGCATACTTGCTGAGTACGAGTGCGAGTCTCGGTGGTGTAGCTGCACTGCTTCACTGTACGCGAGCGAGTTTCAGTGCGGCACAGAGTGACTTGGTAGTCTTGAGTACGTTGCTCTTGACGAGTACGCTGTACGGCAACTTGACGTACTTGTTGCTCTTGACGCATACGAGTGACAGGCACGCTACGAGTTTGAGTCTCGGTGCGGCAGCGTTGAACGCTAACCATGCGAGTCTTTTGCTCGGTGCGGCACTTGGTAACCGTTACTGGATTCGAACGCGTTTCGCTGCGCATCTTAGTGACCGTATAGGTATAAGGCTGAGCAACTTGCTGAGTCGTGTAGGTCGTGCAAGGAACTTGTTCGGTCACGACGTTTGGAACCCAAACTTGACGCGAAACAGTGGTCGTGCATCCGCCAGCATAGCTGCCGCCGCATGAACCACAACCGCTGTTGCAGCTTCCGCAACCGCCGCATCCACCACAGCCGCCGCACGTGCTGGCAGCACCACAACCGCCACAGCCACCGCCGCAAGCACCGCTGGAAACGCTACCTGAAACAGGTACTTCAACGGTTTGGCACTGGTAGCTGCCCATGTCGCGGGAAACGGTGCGATACTGGGTAACTGGTACGCGCTGGCAAACCATACGTGTAGCAGTCATTTGCTCTTGGTAAGGAATATTGACCGTGTAAGTCTGGTCAACTGTTTCTGTGTAAGGAACTTGAACTGTGTAGTTCTGAGCAACTTCTTCCGTGTAAGGAACCTGAACTTGATAGCTCTGCTCAATCGTCTCGGTGTAGGGGACGTTAACAGTGCAGGTCTGGTCAACGGTTTCTGTGTAGGGTACACAGACCGTGTAGGTGCGTTGACGAGTTTCTTGGTAAGGAACCTGTACTGTGTATGGGACTTCTACGTCGTTGTACACAGGAACTGAAACAGTGTATGGAACTTCGATGGTTTCCATGTGAGGCACGGTCACGGTGTAAGACTGTTCAACTTGCGTTGTAACAGGGACTTGCACAGTGTAGTCCTGAGTGCTGACCTGAGGCACCATCACGGTGTAGGTCTGTTGCTTGGTAACCTGATTAGGTACCGAGCGGCTGACCGTACGGCTACGTTGCTCTTGGCGAGCTACGCTGCGATTGACGGTGACACTACGCTGACGAGTTTCTTGTTGCATTTCAGTAACGGTTACCATTTGTTTCTCAGTAACATACTGAGGAACCATTACGGTTTGCGTTGTGTAAGAAACACCACAACCACATCCACCACTGGACATGCCACCGTCGGCATATCCCATACCACTACCACCACAGGTCGAACAACCTGAGGATGCAGCAGTACCGCAGTCGCTGCAACCACCGCAGCTACTACACTGTGCTTGTACGGAACTGGCGACTAACATCGCTGCCAGCCCCATCAGAGCGAAAAACGGGCGAAACTTCATGAGGAACTCCTCTCGAGGGAACTGTTGGCCGATGGGCCAGCACAAACAAACTCCAATGCAACATGCATCAGAAAACTTTTTAATCTAACAGACTCATTTCACTGCGAATTGTTTCGGATAGTACTGAAAACATGGCGCAGGAAGAGATTTTTGAAATCTAACGCTAGCTTACGGGCGAACCTGTCGTAAGAGTCTAGCTAATTCCTATCCTTCCGCGAGGCTTGCCCGCATATTTTTTGTATTTTTTCCCAACTACCTAACCGGCAAGGTCGGACAACCGTAGATGGGGGTAGTCTTTCCTCGCGGCGAACCACACAAGTAGTGGAAAACATTGACTTTCGTGTGGTTTGCCGTTGATTGTCGTAGATTTCGCAATCACCCGAAAGTCAGCCTCCCTCAGCCTTCGACCTTGACGATTGGGTCCTACAGAACAGGGCGTCAATCTGGCTCAGCTTCCGCAACTAAAAATTGCTGCCAATTGAAAAAAACTCGTGCTGGGGGACAGCGTGTTGCGGACAGGGATAAAGAGCACCGAAGTGCGGTACGCGATGGCAGGTATTATTTTGACGTAGCCGAAGTCGCAAGACTTTGGTTGGGCGGGACCTGGGATGTTAAAACTTTGATGTTGACATACCATTTTTGCGGATATGAAGAATGCGAAATCTATTCTCCGCCTCCGTTGCTTTCGCTTCCGCCCGGCTTGCCCGGAATGTCGCAAGGTTAAGGGGAAAGTGCTGCTTTTTCTTGGTCGCGGGGCATTTTCAACCTTTCGT
>JBGSJT010000401.1:0-31061 GCA_041741715.1 Pirellulaceae bacterium
TGTAAAGCCATCGCGCTGCTGTTCGCGTTGACGCAGCGTGGCACCATCGGCGAACACCAGCGAAACATAGGCTTGCACATCGGTAAAATTTTTATCGCTGTACACTCCCAGTATGGCAGTCACCGCTTTGGCTCCGTCCCATTGCAGGTTGGCTTGCCACGAGTCGAGCCGCAAGTAAACCGGTGGTCCGTTCTTTTTAGCTGCTGCAGTTGGTTCCTTTAGCAACGGAAAAATGTCGGCCATCTGATCGAGTGCCGCTGCCCACGTACCAGCCACGTCGCCGGCGCTGCTAAGCACCGCTTCCATAGTCGGCAGGCCATTGCTCCCATCGCCGAATTCGTAGGGTTTAGTCTTGCCTTTGACGGTGCCCAGATAGGGCGTGACCTCGATGGTCAGTCCAGGTTTCTTTTGATCAACGCGGATGGCTTGATTGCCGCTTTGATCTTGTACCGGCGTGCCTTCGATGATTTCGTGTAGTCGCCAGCGTAAACCGGAAACATAAGGCGTAGCGTATCGGATTTCCAAGTTGAGAACTCCTTTTCAAATCTAGGTGTAGGCCGCGGACTTCATCATGGTGCCGCCATCGTTGACCCAGTGACGGACTTCGCCGCTGGTTGTGTTCTTCCATATCGTTGAAAACCCAGATTCGAGGTCGCTTACCGTTGGGTCTGCACTGCCAAGTGCCACCTTGGTTTCGACCTTGCCGTTATCTGTCGGGGTGGCTTTCTGTACAATAATGTCCCCGGCCTTCGTGTACATTACATAGGATGCGAGGCCGAACCCGTAATTCTGCCCTGTCTGTTCCCAGAGCCATAAGCGGTCGCCCATGTAAGTTGCCCCCAGGCTAACCACTGCGCCCCTAAGGTTAAGCTGCTGGGTATTTGTGGCACCGAGCGAGACCCCGTTATAGCCGGACTCCTGGCACTCGAAGACGATACTGCCTTTGCTCTTGATTACAAACGCCTGGGCTGAGCTGTATTGAGCGATTAGATCCGCTTCGTAGCCGTCGAAACCTATCAGCTGGAGCCTGCCGTGTAGGCCGCTCCTGTTAAACTCGGCTACCTGCACCCGGCCATTTGCTGTCGAGTTATAGCAAAACACACCTAATGACCCAGCGTTGGAGTAGTTGGCGTCATAGACGGCCCCGATACCTGGAGCGCTGTTGTAGTAGGTGCCGTTATTGAAATTGTTGTCACCTAAGTAGAGCTGGGCACCTAGCTCACCCGTGGCCCCGGCTGCGTTTGCACTGTATGCCCCAATGTTGCCGCCCCCAACATGTAGCAGGGAGTATGGGCTGCTGGTGCCAATGCCTACGTTGCCGTTGTTGCCAAAAGTGATTACGTCACTATTGAGCGTGCTGCTATAGATGCGAAGATTGTCGTTCCCTCCCGGTTGATAGAGTGTAAACCGACTAGCTACCCCGCCTAACCGGTTAAAGACCAAGGCATTCTGTCCCATTCCGTCGTTCGTGATGGCTAGGGTGTTGCTGACTGCGTCATTGGCATGAACAGTTAGCCGGGAGAAGGCTTCATTAGCAGTTGGGCTGTTGGTGCCGATCCCTACGGTACCAGGAAGGAGATTCATTGTCTCTACGTTATCGATGGTAACGGGCATCCTGCCAGCTTGAATACCGAAGCCGTAGAAGGTTGGCCCGTTGTTAAAGACAGCGAGTTTTTTGTCACCCAGGGTGGCACCGAGGTCTAGTTGGTATAACGGGGTTGTATTGCCGATGCCTACGTTGCCACTGACAATTGACAGTTTCTCAGACTCAGTAGATGCCGTGTCTCGTGTAGTGAAAAACATACTGCCAAGGGCGCTGGAACCGTTGCGTCTAACTGTTACAGATCCTGTCGGTTTGGTCCAAAACGACCCGGAAGAATCGTCGTCAAAGGCAATTTTCATGCCTGCGTCTGTGTTGTTGGTTTTGTTACCCAACCGTAAGAGGGTGTAGTCGGTAAGGTAGAGCAACTCAGAGCCATGATTGGACAGCAAGTCCCGTTGAGCTCCGCATACACCCGTGGGGGGAAACCCATTCTCGTAGCAATAGAGAACGACCGCGCCACCATTCGCTATCCCAATGGAGCCATCATGCACAACGTGCCGCTGCGGGATTTAGTCGATGATGGGGGGTACTGGAAGACCAGGGGCTGACTAGATTTGGCTCGCTCGCAGCCTTGGTGGATCGGACTGAAGCGAGAATACTGCTTAATCATTTCGCGACCAATGACGGTTCGACCTGGGGCATGAACTGAAACCGGGGCCGGGCTAAGAATTGCTCCTTCGCGAATTCAGGATGATGACATGGATTGCGCGGGCTCTCTGGGGACCGGCCGGGCTACGTCAGTTCTTGGAACGGACTTACTGGCGACGTGCCGCAAAGTGAACGCTTAAAATAGAATTCGCGTCCTAGAGAGGTTAAGGCGACGTAGAGAGGTCTTTCGAACTCTATATGAAGGGCTGCGTTCGCTCCCTAACGCGGCCCCATCAACCCGAGCTTTGGCTAAAAGCCAGATCGCGATTAACTACAGAGGTCGGATGGTACTCGGCCAATTGTCTTAGGTTAACTCGAAGGAACTATCTGATCCGAAGCATGCAGCAGGTGACGTGGCCAGATGGTAGTCGTATTTTGAGTTGAATTGAGTTTGAACCTTCGTGCCAACTCTCCTCGCTCCGCCTCGCTCCGCCGGTTAAGCGCATCACTCCGGAATTCCTGACAGCATCCGTTTTGGTCAGTTGCGGCAACGACGCTTCTAACAGCGTCATACTCGTACTTTTCGCTAGGTTGAAGAGGATCGATCATCTCGATAAGGCGATTCATCGGCAACTACATTCTGGGTTGGCCAACCATAAATGCATACGGTTACATTTCATGTCAGCTATCTTAGACCAAAAGAATTCGTTTGACCGATCGCGTAATCAGTGGTTGGAAATAGACTGTGGGCAAGCCTAGTGGCTAGTTTGGGGAAATCGGAAAACTCTTCGATAGGAATGACTGTGGCGCCGAGCTGACGGTACAGTTTGACGCGGTCGGGCGAGGGGTGATGGAGCAACAGGATCCAATGCGGCGATTGCTCTGCGGCACTGATGAACAGCTCGCGGTGTTGCGGTTGAGCATCCAAGTTATGGTCGAAATCGCTATCGCTGATCACCACGCGAATCGGCTGATCATTGCCGCACTCTTGGCAGGATCGAGCCAGTAACTCAAACGGGAATTCGGTCCCGCCGCCGATGTAGTGCATCAGGAACCGCGACATCTCAACATCCGACCGACACCAGAGCCAATACAACACGCAGGCGTGCGAATAGAGTGCAGCACGAACGGAACCGCCCGCTTGAGTTGTCCCCAGCGCCAGTATCTGCGCTGCAAGCGTCATAGCATTCAGGTGATAGATCGGATTGGGCATAGAACCGCTGACATCTAAATAGATCTCCATTCGCGGTTGCCACAAGCGCACGTCGAATCCTTCGGTCTCGGCGTAAGGAATGCGTTTTAGGGGCTCGGCGGCTCCCAGCACTGATCCGCGCAGACAAAATGTGGTCAGCCAATCAATCTGTTGCACCGGATCGCCAAACTCCCACTCATCCAACGTCGTCGGCACAATCGCTTCGCCCAATCTGGGCAGCGGAGGCGGTCGCACCATATAGCGTTCAGCAAGTAATCGATAGTGCGCCGCCATCACCTCCGGAACAAGCGTCGCATCGTCCGTCCCGTAGCCCGGCAGGCTAGCGATGCGCTCTTCCAACGTGTTCAACTTGTTGAGCCGTTCGGATTGATCCGGAGTGAACCAACCGGCTTGAATCGCTTGGTCGATTGCCTCTTGCTCTGCCTGCGTGGGTGAAAGCGCCTCGGCCCATTCACCCGCCGAGGGTTGATCGCCTGCACAATGACAGGCTCGCCATTGCTGCAACTGCTCGTCGATTAACGGCTTTAGGTACCGCGTCATGACCGACGTAAAATACAGAAACTGCGTGTAGAGATTCGGCTCCATGTGAAAAAGATCGTGAGCCAACACAGTCGCTTCGCCACGAAAACCGGGAAATGCAGCGGTGAACTCGTCGGTCGAAGCCCCCATCAACTGACCGGCGGGCAGATCCCATAGCTGCTCGTACAGGGTGAGATAAAACATAAAAGCTGGATCGCGCTTCCAGGCTTGTTCCGCGTGAAAGGCGGGAAACGCCGTCATGGCTTGATAAATACGAATCAGTTGATCGCGCAAATCACGCCCCAGAAACTCATTGATCATCAGATCCTGAAAAAGGTTGGTCAACGAATACGATTCCAGTGGGACGATCGATCGCTCCAGCATCCGCATCCGGGCTTCGACAACCAGCGATCCGGGATAGCGCACGTGATGCCCTATTTCGTGAGCCAACAACGCCTCGACGCAATCCACAAGATTTTGCTGGACGATCATGGGACGATTCAACGTGATCTGTCTTGTCGCGAGTTGAATCTGCGCGATGCTGTGCATCTGATCGCTCAACTCCGGGTCCGCCAGCAGCAAAAAACGCGACCAATGGAACTGAGCGGTATGCCAGCAACGCTGAATCTCACGTTCCAGCCGATCCGTTTGTTGCACAGTAATCGCTTGCCCCACGTCGCGCATCAATTGGCCTCGATCAACCAGAGTCGCTGAGAATCCTGGGCGATCGCGGCAACAAATCCGCACGCGATCGCAAGTGCCTGCTGCGGTGCAGCCAGTAGCGGAGTGGCCACGGAATGACCATTGATCATGATCGAATCGGGACCGGACACGATATCCGGAGGGTCGAATAACTCAGTATGCTCGGGCAGTTTTCCCACGTCCCCCAACGGCTTGGGACCGCCCGGCTTCTGCAATAGTATCCCCAGTGTTTGCTGTTCATCGCATCGGCTCTCGATGCACAGCACCGCGGGTGCCGCCAGATAGAGTCGCCCCGGCAGAAAGTCATTCTTCGAATGGCGAAGATTGATCACGCTCTGCGTATACGAACCGTTCCAGTCGGCAGGGGGAAGCGACGAAAGGACCGGTGTGAGCAGCTTATTTAGCTCCGAGGGCAAGTTGCTCAATTTCACTGACCGTTGCAATTGCGAGACAACATACCGATTCAGCCAAAGCGGCTCGCGCGACAGCCCTTCAGCCAGATTCCAGACATCCTTCATTACCGCCGCACGCCGCTCGACGGACTCTTGACATAGGCTGTTTGGGATCAAACGGACCATACAGTGCGTCAGAAAATTCGGGCCATGAGCATCCTCAGCAGTCTGGACCAGCAAGCCCGCGCCGATCCCCTCGTATGCCATTCTAACATAGTTTGCTAACGATGAGAAATCAGTATTCGTGTTTCTTTGCGACTCGAAACTTTGCTTTAGACGCAGCATCGGAGACGCTACGATGAACTCAAACAGTTGGGCATTCCAGGATGCAAACTGTTCAGCTCCAGAGCCTCGAAGTCTCTCGATTAGCCGATCCAAATCTGGTTGATTCATGATTGCCCCGCGTTATCGCTCTCCTTGGATGAGCAGCTTTCAGACTGTTTGATTGACTCGACGGGCTGGTGCAGCGTCCTACGGAGACAGCATTTTCCGGCACTGAACATGCAACATCTTCAATCTCAGCAGATCTTGATGTACGGCTCCATTCAGCTCGTGCCGCTTCAACAGATTCTGCATCATCTCGGTGATACTAGCCTGCAGTCGCTGCAACTCCGCACGGTCGGAAGTTTTGGCCTCCGCCAACGCCGCCTCCAGCTCCATGATCGGCTTGCGTACCGGCGCATAGGCGGCATGCTGCTGCAACGCACGATCGAAAAGTTGTCGCAGCCAACCCACGCGGTCCGTCAAGTAAATCTTGTTGTCGGTTTTCTGAAAGAACTGGCTTTGTGGATTGACCCGCAGCTTGTCGAATAGAATCCAAGGAATCAACTGACGCAAATCTTCGGCCGACACATGAGGCCGGCCGCGAAAATAGGCTAGGGCCTTGGCGTAGTGTATGATCGCTTGATAAGTGCGCGGCGATACACCCCCTTCGGTTTGCGCACACAGATTCAAATGTTTGTCCAGAGGGCAATCCTCGGTGCAGACTTGCGCAACTCGACGACCCGTCAAGTGAAGCGTGTCCTTGTTCATCGACTCAATTTCGTGCGATGCTTGCCGGCAGAAGTCCAATTGTCCCAAGAAATAGCCCAACAACTCCAGGACATCCGTCGGAAACTCGATCGCGCGAATCGTCGAATCCGCATCGGCAAAATCCTTCTCTGTGAGCACGATGTCTTGCGGCACCTGCCTTTCTGGAATCGAATTGTCACTGACGCGCTGTTGCAAGACCTGCAGATACTTGGCATGAAACGGAGTACAGCGAACGACCAGATCGATACGATCGCGGAGAGCCTCGATCACAGGAAACGTTCCGCCGCCTAGATCATCATTGGCTGTCAGAAACCAGGCCGACGAACCGGCTTCGATCACCTGCTCAAACATCTCCGCGTAGCCTTCGGCCATCAGAGACAAAAGTGCCGATTGAGTCTTGGTCGGAATACGATTGTATTCGTCGATGATCTTTACCCGCATTCGAATCCAGTTTCGCCAAGCGACTTTGATCGCCTGAGTCGATTCCGCTTTGACCAGGTCGCTCGGCAGAGGGCTTCCCAGCAAATCGCTGACTGTCAATTGAGGATGACCATGCTGAATCGCTCGACGAATTTGATCGAGGGAACTTCCTGCGATCAAACCCATCAGCGTGGCCATGGATGTCTTGCCATGACCGGGAGCTCCGATAAAAACCATCCGTCGGCAAGTGATCAAGGTTAGAATCGGCAACAGCACGAACGACGAGTAGGCCTCGCGCTCCGCCAAGCCAATGCTGTGCTCATTGTGCGATATGCGCCAGCGCACATCCCACTGCATATCAACGATTCCGGGCAACAGCGATTGCTCGGAAATCCACCGATAGGCACGGCGGAGCTTCTCTGCGGGTCCCGTCGCTTGTGGTGCCGAGATCGAAAGTTGCCCCGCTTCATCCACTGATGCGCGACCGCTCAGCCAGCGATCGATCAATTGTATTGCGTCCAATGATTGTTCCTTGGTCAGCCTGGAGGCCCGTTCTAGTTACTGCTAGGTCTGCGGCGGTTTGAAGCACAAGCGCACGATGCCGTCGCGATGCAGCGGTTGCAAGTAGCTGGGCAATACGCCGTCGACGGCAAAGCTTTTGACATAGTAACTGCCGCTCGGCTCGCTCGGTAGATCGTGCTGATCCAGCCACTGAGCGACCCAGTCCGCCCGCGTGCGATCGACGCGCTGCGCCGCGTCGAGATCGAACGCGGCAAAGGCGCGGGCAGCGATGGCATTATAAAAGTAGGTAAACCAATTCCACTGCCGCTGAAACGCCGCCCGCATTGGGTGCAGCTTGGGTACCAAGGCGACTCCCAATTGCGAAGCGGTCAATCCGAACCCACGGCTGAAACTGATCGACAACACCGACTTGTCAAGCACGGGAGCCAGAGATTGAGCGATCCGAGTCCGCTCTTCCTGCCTGAGCGTCGGGTAGAGATTCAGGTTCAATAAGCAGGAATCGGCCTTGCTCAGAAACTGCAACATCCCATCGGTTACATGTCCATTGCGCACGGAGGGAATGCACAAACAGGCCAGCGACGCCGCGCCACTCGCGTCCCAGACGATGTGATCGCTGTCGGTACAACCGACGCGAAAGCCATGCCAGTCCCCTGGATACAATGCGACGGAAGACGTCCGAGCTACGGCTTCCACTAGGTGGGCGATGAAATCGACATCGCTCCCGGCCGCATAGGCAACGTAGTCGTTGAGATCCCAAACATCACCCGCGAGCGAGCGCACTCGCGACTTCAACATCGGCACGAAATCATCGTGGAAGTAGCTAAGCCCGTCGGTGTAGTGAGTAGTCAGTTGCTTAGCCGAAAGCTGCTCGACGGCCGAGCGATACGCGGCGACACCAGCCGCGTAACCGACGGGTAACAGGGGGCGGAACGTCTCGACGTGCTCTGGCTCGATAGCACTCGCTAGTTGTTCAACTGAAACAGGTGGCTCTGCTGAGCCTCCAGCGAGGCGTACACGTTTCCGTCCGAGAGTAGATTCACCGAGCGACATAGTCGATTCTCCAATTCCCATGTGGGTGTCGGTTCAAAATAGTAACAGACGCGGCAGTCGCCCAACTGTCGAATTTCCGGTCCCCATGGCAATTGGGAGACCACCGATCCACGTCCGAAGAACGGATCGGATTCGATCTGGTGATCGCGCGACCAACGGTTGGCAGTTGAATCACTGAACATCGATTGCGAATAGGTAATATAGGTATGCTTGAAGGTGAACTCGCGTACGCCATATTCGCTCAACGCGTTTATGTACTCTTGGGCCGCGCTAGGAGAATCGATCCAGCCCCGTGTCATGACGCAAGTGGCGCGGACCTTCAGCGGCCACACAGCGTGCAGGAAGGTATCGAGCGCAGGAGCCTGGCTCCCCATCAAATCTCGACAACGGACATCGTCGTGATGATGGCGCGAATAACACACGTAGCTCAGACCAGCGTCGCTCAGCTGCGTGGCCAATTCGCCAGTCATCTTCGATCCGTTGGTGAACAGAGCAATCTCATCGAAGTACGCTTTGCCCGCCTGAACCAGACGGAGTGCTTCCTGCTCACGCAAGAGCGGCTCGCCGCCTCCGGTGATCACCAAACGATTCGCCCCCCGCTCGATGGAGTAGGCAAAGTATCGTTCCAATTCGCTCGGCATCCAAGAAATCGACTCGTGACGCAGCGAACTGATCGAGGACTTCGAAAAGCAAAAGGGGCACTGCAAGTTACACGCCATCCGCACTGGCAGAACGCTGCAGGTCAAGAAGCGACAAGCATGCCAGCCGACCGGCCCTGTTTCCGCCAAGTCCGATGGGGAAGCGACCGGTTCAGAGGTGGGATGGAGATGCGATTCAACTAACATGCCAAACGCTCCTTCGCGACCTGTTGTGCGAGCGCGCTCAGTCGCCCGCGGCGCTCGATAGGAAGATGATGCCACGCACTACACAGGTCGCGTTCGGTCACGGCATGTCGCTCCATCCAAGTGGCGACACGCTCTCGTTCGCCAGGCTTCATCGATTGGTAGCGTTGTCGTAGCGGAGCCAACCACTGTTCGCTGGCTCGTTGCGATTCGAGCAGAGATTGCAGTTGGTGGTAAGTCTCCCGTATCGCGTCCCGATAAAATGCTGGGCCAATGACCTCAGCGACTTCATCTCGGCGTTTCGCCTGCGACAATCTTGCCGCGGCAAACACGACTCCAATCTCGTCCGGGATGAATACCATCGAACTCGGATCGACAAGAGTCTTACCGGAGGCGATGTATACACAGTCGACGCCGGACAGCCACGGCCCGACAATTCTTGGATTGAGCAATAGGATGCGCCCGATCTTGCCATAATCCACGTATGGCTCGCAATACTCTGCCGTTCGCAGATAGGTGATCGGCGAGACCGGTCCGCACAAGCGTCGCAAGCGGCCGACTAAAAATCGCTGCATCGCTTCGGGTCCAATATCGCGAAACAGCGGAGGGCAGGGTTCGTCCAACTCGACGCGCAAGGGCTGGGCACCCGTGTGGTAGCGAAATCGCACTAGGTTCTCGCGCGACGCGCTCGCGTCGGTCGACGATTGATCGTTGAAAACCCGCTGGGGGTAAGCCGGGTTCGAGCGTGATCGAAAATCTTTTATGTTCACCACTTGCCTCGCCGTGCACGCTTGTTCTCTTCTTCCTTGCGCTGCAGATCGCGCAGGTAAGCCATGCGATCTTCGGCGGAAGCGCGGGCTTGATCGGCCTCCTTCATGAGTCGGCCGAAGTTGATCTCGTGCAATCGCTTTTCCGACGCGATCAGATTCTCCTTGGCGATGCGAACCTGCCAAGTGCGACAGAAGTGTCGCGCGAACTCCTCAAGTCGCACATCACTCTGTTCCAAAACATCCAGCGGTAGCAATGCGACGGAAGTCAAATGCTGCTGAAGGAGACGGAGCACCGCGTCTCCACGATGATTGGGAGCATGATGAACGAGTCGCTGGCGCAGCAAGGTCAAATCGAGTGTTGCGGTGAGCAAACCGAATTGCCGGTGTTGTGCATCCTTGCATTGCATCCACATCGCCTGAAACGCTTCCGTTGCTACCGGAACGATCCCCTCGTCGCGACATGCATCGGCCAACCGCGCCTGCGCTAACCACTGCATTCCCTTGGGCTGCGCTTGCCACGCTTTCAGATTCTTCCCCAAGCAGGCGATCAGCTCATCCAGGTCCATCTCCGGCAGCGACTCGATTGATTTGTCTTTGTTTCTTCCGAACATTCCCCACTTCCAGCTTCAAAGCGGTACGCATTATACCAGCGGTTGCATGTTGTGCCCCGCCATTCCTGGCTATTCTGTAATGCCTATTGTTTAGGGTGAGGTACAACCCAGATCGTCGGATTCTGAGGGGTCGGTGTTGGGCCGGCAATAGCCACTGCCTTTGCCATGGGTGCCACCATGAAGTCGAAAAATCTCTTCAACGCCGGAAACAAACTCGAAAGTGCCGATCGTCCTTCCGAATGCCAAGTCCACGATTGCAACTCCCCATTTCAATGGGGTGCTGTGATTCGCAACGGGTACTCCACCGAAAACTGCCGATTCGCGAATTCTTGAGAGTCCGATGAAAGCATGCCGGGACGCTCCTAAGCGAGTCTCGCCATTGCCAGCTTACGAAGCTCATAGTAGACAAGGGTAATAACTTCTCTCCCGAAACAGGATCGCCCGATTCAAACCCCCAAGGTCCCTCAAGCTTGGGAGCCGTACGAGCGCGGTTAGTATGATCTTTCATGGCCGGCTCGACTCGCGTGTTCTGCACGCGTTTCGTATGCGACTTGCTGCACAGATTCTACAATGACGCCGGTGATCTTTCTAGTCTCTCCGTTAGCGCGACCTGCATTTGTGCTACAATTGCCCAGCCGCAACTGGTCGATCGCCGTAGCCTCCACATGAGGCTGCTGGAAACGCAATCGTCCGCAATTCCTGCTGGTTGGCGCGTTCAAGCGATCTTCGGTAGGCGGATGGGTTTTCGGGAAGACTTGGGACCAAAAATTCTTGCGTCACGAATGCTGCGGCAAAGCAGTTTGCGGCGCGGACTGCGAGAAGTTATGACCTGGGCGGTGGGGGGAGTGCATCACGTCAACCCAACTGGGTTTTGGCCTTGCGGCAGTCTGTCTCAGCGCGGCGCCGCAGTGAGGGCATTCGGCTTCGGTAAATTCGATCCGTCGTTCAGACTGGCGCCCGTTTGTCCTGACTCTTGCCGCCGCAATTCCGCCCGTGATTGCACTCGCCATTCGTGGCTTTAGAATATAAACGGGATTGTCACCGATTCAAAGAAAACGCAACAGAAATCGGGTAAGGACCGCCATCTCTGGAGCCTGCGGACTTACTAGTATTTCATGGACGTTGGGCAGCCGTTGAGACTCTATTTTTTGATTTTTGTTTTCGTGGTGAGGCTGGACAAGTTATCTTGCGGCCTATGAGCAATTATCGCTGTGTTTTCAGCGTCTAATCGTCGTTTTCTTCCTTTTCACATTGTTCCGAAAGATACATCTCCCAAAACTAGTTTCAAAATTCGTTTTACATTGATCGCGAAGCAGGTCATGGTTTCCTGCTGTTTCACTTTTGCCTTGCCTCGGTATTTTGCACGACGGCCTCCATGATGATTCAAAATTTCATTCAGCTTCCGCTCAATCGCGGGATGTTCTTGGCGGATGGACGCATACGCTTGCGTCTGTGCCTTCGCTCGCGCACGTTCGTATTCTTCTTCATATTGGTTCTTGGTTACGCTGCGCCCGTAGGCACCTTCCAGTTTCGTCGTCTTGCATTGTGCTAAAAGCGGGCAACCGGCACACTGAACTCGCTTGAAACGATACAGGACGCTCCCCCCTTCATCGCGGATTTGTGAGTAATGCGACCTTTCACCAGCCGGACAGATCACCGCTTCTCCATCCTCGGTAAATGCAAAGGCTGAACTTGGAAACAGTTCGCTGGGGGGTATGGCCGCTGGCGGTGTGTATACATCCACGTTTAACCCATCGCGATCCTCTAAGCAACGAAGCATCGCACCGTTAAAGCCAGCTCCATCAATGGATAGTTGCTCGATCTGGTTGCCATGCGCAGATTGTTCTTGAGTTACCAAGTTCACTGCGTCCTTCGCCTCGTCGCCGCCAGCGTCCAGCACTTCCAAGGCCGTAATGATTTGGCTGTCGGCGTCCATCATGACGTCAATCACATAGCCGTCGTACCAGACGTGGTGCCTGCCTTTGCGAGCATCGGGGTCAAAAACACTTAGCGTCCGTCTACCTTTTTCGGGGTGCGCTTGATCATCTAAGATCTTCTCGGCCAGTTGGTGGACTTGCTCCAGCCTGAGCCAAGCGGAATTGGTATCTGCCCCAGGAGGTTGCGTCTGTTGAGCGATCCAATGCAGGATGTCCTGAATAATCTTGATACGAGCCTCGAGCCTGATGTCGAGTGTAGCGGTAGCTGTTTCTTCACGAATGCGGTCGGCTTCGATCTGGAATCCAACAGCCGAATCGGGATCGATGTAGCCAATCGCATCAATGAGCTTTTTTCGCAATTGAGCGACGAGCCTCAGCGTCGATGGGACCGCAATGTTTGCGATCACATCGCTGGCGTCCTTTAGCCGCAAGCGATCGCGAATCAGATTCGCTTGGCGAGCGGCGTCAACTAAGCGATCAAAAATCTTGCTAAATCCCTCCACTCCCAAGCGTCCGCGAAATTTGGTTAGCAAACTGGCGTCTGGCAAGCGACATCGGACGGGGATCTGTAGAAAAACACGAAAGACTACGTCGGTTTGGGATCGGGCGATGACTTCGCGATCGGAGAGTCGGCAGAAGTAGCGAAGGAACTCTAGCTTGAGCATCAACAGCGGCGGTAAGGCAGGCTGTCCTTTACCACGGCAGTAGTAAGTTTCAAGCTCTGGAATGAAGGCATCCCAATCGATGTTTTCCACCGCATCGAGCAGAGGATGTTGCTGTGGCAACAACTGGTCATAAAAGTCCCAGTCGGATTGCTGTAGATCAAACCGCCAGGACATATCAGTCAGCATGCGATTTCTCACTTAAAAACAGTGTCACCGACAATTATACGCACAACGCTAGTAAGTCCGCAGGCTCCTCTGACGGCCCTCCCCACACCACCTAGCATGCGGCTCCGCACTAGGCGGTTCGAGGAATGGGAGCAAGATGTGCCCAGAGAGTCTTGATGCTGAGCAAGCCTTGTTCGGTAAGCTAGGCATTGGTGAGCCCGACGCCCGTCGCAATGGTTTTGGACATGTGCCAGTAGCCCTTGCGTGAGCGCGCATGACGGATCGCTTGACGAATTGGGACGCCCAACCGAATGAGCATTTGGCGGCGTCTTTTGGGACGTCGCCACTGTTTCCAGTAGCACATACGGATGCGTCGGCGAATCCAACCGTCCAGCTGAGCGAAGCGCTTCAGTTGGTTTGCCAAGCCGAAGTAGCCCATCCACCCACGAAGGTAGCTTCGCAGACGCCCTAGCCGCTGGTCCATCGAGATGCCTTGGCTACGGTCAGTCAACTCGCGAATCCGCTGCTTGAAATGTGGGCGGACTTGGGAGCCACGTTGATGTTGCCACGAGACTTGGGGAACGAGAACCCAAGGAACTCGAACTGCTCGCAGGCAACCACCTGGCTCTTTTCTTCGTTGACGACCAACCGGCAGTTGCTCCGTCAGGTAACGCGTGACCGAACGCTTAATCCGATACCTCACACCGCAACGGCAATCTTCGGATTTTGGCGAAGATTACCCCGGTTTTCTAGTTTTGGGGTTTGGAAGCCGGCCAATTTCAGGCTGGATCTAATCTTGACTGTAATCAGTCAAGCCGCGGACACGGCGGACTAGATCGTCGAGCACCAGTTCCTCCATTTGAGCACGTGCTTACCTCAAGAAATTACTCCGCCTCTGCTTGCTTGACCCTCGACCGAACGCGATGATGCATTATGCGTGGCTCCTTAGTTGCGTGAGTAACTGTTCAAAAGCGTTATGGCGGAGAATTTCCGCTAGGCCATTTCCGCTAGTACCGAATCTAAGTATTCCTGGTTGCTTCCAGGACGAAAATGTCAATGTGGCGGTCGGGCTGAAAGAAGAATTTCAAGCTCTAAAACGAACAAAGCCAAGCATCCTTCGTGACTCAGGACGGTTCGTCATTACATATGAACGTCGACTGTTAAGCCGCTAAATGCTCGCAGTTAGACTCGATTTTACTGACCGGAGCCGTGGTGGGTCATTCTCCAACAAAATACCCGCGACCTGTTCAGAGATACTCGAAGCGTTCATGTCGATAAAGATCGTCCGGCATAAATCTGAACGTTGGCTGAACAATAGCTCGATCTGTTCTTACAACTCAGTGTCTAAACTGTGTAATATCGGTCGGACAGAAACAATCTCCAACAGCATTTCCGTTGGAACCGCGTCTACCTATTCTCCGATACTAACTTCTAATAACTGTTCAAGCTTTGTCCGCATGGTGTCTGTTTGACGATCAGACGGATATTCTCCGATACTAACTTCTAATAACTGTTCAAGCTGCGGATCAAGTTTGAGTGCCTCTTCCCTCGCTATCTCTGCTTCGGGGACTCGCCCCAATTCTTGAAGAGCAAAAGAGCGAATTAGGTGCGCCAATCCTAATCGTGGATCTAGACGAATTGCCTCATTACAGTCTGCCAGTGCCTGCTCATGCCGCCCCAACTCGCTTTGCGCGGACCCTCGGTTTGCGTATGCAAGTGCGTAACTGGGATCAACTTCGATCGCACGATCAAAATCTCCGATCGCAGATTCAAATTCTCGGAGATGAAGACGTGCACCGCCGCGATTCAAAAAAGCCTGGGCATTTTTTGGTGAGTGATCAACTGCCTTCGTGAAAAACGATACTGCGTCCTCGTATTTTTCCGATTTCATCGCATCAACGCCCTTGTTAAAGTTAAGCCTACTAATTGAACCTCCTAATTCGGGGGATAGATAAACGTCCGTGAACACCGCGATGATTATTACCAGCAGAAACACAGGCCAGGATTTAAAGCTGCGGGTATCGATCGTAAAGCTGCGGGTATCGATCGTTCGACCAAGCATCGCGGCAGAAGCTGTAATGGTTATTAAGGCTTGGATTCCCGTTTGGTAGTTGATTTCAAGAGCAGCCAGAAAGCCCACAGGTGCGAGGACCCACTGCCAAATCTTAAATGAGCCAGTCTTGTTGCCTTTAGAAGAAATGCTACCGGACTTATCCGCGGTGTCAGTATCGTCTTGGAGCATGCTGAATCCTTGTAGCCAACGGAAGCGTCTCACCAATTGTTGAAGCCTGGTCTCTCAATGGTCAAAGTTCCGGCCTTTACAATCCGACAACAAAATTTCCGTTGCCATGGACAGCGAGACCATCCAAGGCTAAGCATAATGTGTTGCAGCGTGAGCGTACATAGTTCCGGAGAGTTCTGTTCCGTGCATTGGGGAAAGAGACTCTGAATACGTCCAATCGGCAACATCTGCATAATACGTTGTTTCGCTTATGTGTCTGGCGACGATCGGTGCTGCCTTTGTCTCGATGCTGAGCGGTCGCAGAGTCAGTTGACCGCAGCGATGCCAAAGATACACGTCGGAAGCAGCGTTAATAATGTGTTGTAAATCATGTTTGTTCCCGCTAGACATCGCGATGGTCCTTGATCAAGGAATTAACGGGATTTGAAGCTCATCCGCAGTGTTGAAATCGGCCTCAGCTTTCTCTTTATCTCCCAGCTCCTGGTACACAATGGCACGGCAGTAATATGCATCGCCAAAATTCGGATGTAGGCGAATCGCGCGATTTAAATCAGCCAGTGCAAGCGATAGAGCTCTTTTTTCCAGGTACAACTTTCCGCGTTCCAAAAGTACCGTCGCATCATCAGGATCAAACTTCAATGCAGACGTATAAGACTGGATTGCTGCATCGTACTCCTGAAGCTGTACTCGCGCGACGGCCTGCATTTGGTAGAGACTTGAAGCATCTGGGAATTGTACCAGCGCGCGTTCAATACGGTCTAATGCACGTGGAAAGTTACTGGTTCGAATATCTTGCCAGCCTAGTTGAACTTGTTCGGCAACTCGTAATTCGCGAGCAACTTTCTCTTCGTCTGCTGCTCTCTGCGGGTCACCTGCTTGTCGATAGGCTTCGGCCGAAATTAGCCTGATTTCCCAGTCCTCGGGAAATCGCAAGATTAACCTACTGAAATCCGCCAATGCCTCAAGCGGCCTGTCCATTTTCAATAGAAGTTTGCCGCGAGCCAATACAATTGCAGATTCATCACCATCAATACTAATGCATTTCGAAAAGTCGCTATACGCATTCTCAAGCGCCAGCTGAATTTCATGCGCCATCGCGCGATGGTAGAGTGCAGAAGTGTTTAGCGGATCGACTTCAAGAGCCCTCGTGGCATCGGCAATCGTGCCGGAAATATCTTTGGATTCCCAATGGGCGATTGCCCTCCAGTTATGCGCATAACTGTCGGCAGGGGTCAAGTCGATGGCATGACTAAGATCCTCTATTGCTAGGCTGTATTTGCCTAGCAGTACGTAAGCACAGCCGCGATACGAGAGGGCGGCAGAATCGCCGGGTGCAAGTCTCAGCGCAGCGTTGGCATCTTCAAGTGCTTTCTCCGGCTGGTTCTTTCCCAACCAGGCACTTGCCCTAGTTGAGTAGGCCTGAGGTTCGTAAGGACGTAACAGCACTGCTCTGTCACATGCAGAAAGTGCAGAATCAAATTTCTGTTGATCGACCATGACCATCGCCCGAATAACGTACGCAAAAGCTATGGACGAGTCCAGTTCAAGCGATATGGCACATGCCGCGAGTGCTTCATTCAACGCCCCAGACCTGAGCCTGACCCAGGCACGGCAAACATGCGGCCAAGCCAAATTGGGCGCAACAGCGACGGCACGCTTAGAGAGTCGGTTTGCAGTGTCCAAATCCTCCGCATCCGCGCTCACCAGGGCTTGATTCCCGTAAGTTAGGGCGGTCCAGCTGATAGCTGTAAACCCGAGTGACGCCGCAAAGAAGAGACAACTGCCCGCACATGTAGCGCCAAGCCACCGACCAGATTTCATGCGCAAGATCCTGGCTGGAACCAAGGCGGGAGGGGATTCAGCTGAGACAAATCCCGCCGACCACTGAATCGGATCCACTAGGATCCATTTCGTACTCGTCTTTCGTAACACAATCAGTAGCATTAGCACGGCAAGGATGCTGCTAACAAGAAGCGTTGGCGAAATGTACTCTATTCCATCGCCTTGCGTTGGGTCAATCAATCCCAGCTGCAGGTATCGACTTTCAGCCAGGGCCACCAAGTTGTTGAGGGCGTGCAGCAACATCGGCGCAACGATGGACTTGGTGGTGAGGAAAACCAGATGCAGCACAATGCCAAGCATAAAAGTTGCCAGGATGCGGATAGGGTCCAAATGAAACAATCCGAACAATAGTGAAGTCATCAAAACGCCCACGACAACGCCATGACTTCGAATTAGTCCGCGTCCGAGCAAACCTCGAAAGAACAGCTCTTCCGAAATTGCCGGCAAGATACAGCCTACAACTATCAACAGCCCCCAGTGCTCCATCGCCAGCTGGGCATACAGACTATCGAGTCGGCTGAAGTCGATCGAAGACACCAGCGGAGGCCTCGGATCGTGAAAGAAAAAACTCACAGCACTAGTAATAAAAATCAGTGTGGGCAGGACTAACAGCAATACCACCAGCGTGTGCAAGACCCCCGGCAGTCGAAAAGCGACTACTCGACGACTATCCCTACCATGGACGGAATTCAGTATGAGAAAACCAACGATAAATACACTCAAAGATGACAGAGAAACTGCAAACGCAGACGGGAATCTAAGCTCGGTCATTTCGAACCAGCGAGCTTTGAGATATATCGCAATAAATAATTGAGTGAACAGAAGCACTGAGCAGGCCCCAAGTGAAGCCCATAGACTGGAACAGGCAGTTGGACGATTTGGCGCGAGATTAATGATTTCATTCGCTAACTGTTCGGCAACGTGATTCGGTCGATTGGAGCCTGGTTCAAGATATTCCTCCAGATGAACCTCCTCTCCAGAAGCTCTCCTGGCGCGAAACTCGGCTACTATAAGCTTGGCTGGCAGTGCTCCGTCCGATCGCAGCTCGGGAAATTGAAGCAAGTATTCATCTAACGTTAGCTTGGATGGCTGCATGACCGCTTTGGCCGGCGAATTGGTAGCCGTTGCCGCCAACCTCGCTTGGCCCCATCGGTACTCGAGATCGCGATTAATCAGTTCGATCAGAATTTGTCGACGAGCATTATCATCTTCGTAGTCATTCGGGATGAGTGCGACGAATTCGGCCAGTTGCGGTGTCCCATCCTGCCAAGCGGCGTCAAAATCTCGCAGTAAGCGAACCCGTAAACTAGCGATCGTCTCGCAATCAACGATCGGTGGCTGATCAGAAGCTAGCGTTGCTGAGTTCAGCGAGGGCCGTCGCTCCTGGAGTGTCTCGATCGACTCATCCAAAGCATTACTGATGTGGCTCCCGCACGACGGGCAAGTGCCATCCGGTTGGGCTACAACTCGCATCAAACAATGCTGGCAGTCGGAAATCGTGGCCATATTACTCAATTCACTTTGAGGTGTACGCTGGTTGAGCGACACTTAACGAAATGGGACTCGACACAAAGCTCTATGTAGACCAAGGGCACATATTCCAGAAGTTGTTCCAAGACCTGTTCAACCGAGGACTACAGTGGTTCACTGCTATCCGCTGTAACCCGGACTCGGGTTAATAATGCTGCAACGATCCACGTCCTGAGAGCGGTGTATACCACGATGCCGTTCAGGAGATGCCAGAGGAAGTGAGCGCCAAATGGCCAAGGTACGATCCAGTCGACTGACCGAGCAGTGATCGCTAACGCAAAGAAGCAGGCAGTGCACCCGAGCAAGTAAGGCTCTACTGTACTTCGTTTGGCCCATAAAGCACCAAACGCCAACATGGCCACCAACGACGGAACGTAGAACAAAGAGCCGTTGAGTGGCTTATCGATGGGCATCAAAGCGAAGGAAGACCCAACAACAGCAATCACGATTCCTGCTGATATCCAACCGTTGTTCGACAACAACTTCTGCGAAATAAGCCATAAGAAGAGAATTTGGAACAGAGTGATCGGAATGATGTCGAGCCACATGTTGTGATTGGATGGCACTGTGTGAAACAGGAAGCTACCACAACCTATTATCCCCGCAAGAGAAATCAGAACGAGCGTGTTAGGTCTCAATGCTTGTTGACGAATCGCGAGATCCAGCGCAAACGCAGCCGCGATTACAAATGAAGCGTTGCTCAGGGCATTGAGCGGTTCGGCCCAGAATGCCGGGTCACCGCTACGTTCCCGATACATGTGTAACAGCGCTTGACTGATTTGAAATACGTTTGACATAGGTTTACCTTCAATAAAAGAATCAAAAAACAGGAAGCAGTAGCGCGCAGGGAGTCGGGCCACTGATGGCGATGTTTCAGACTCTCGTCATCAATGGAAGAATTCACGTAACACAAGGAGCCTATTAAGTTGCTCGACCTTTCTTAAAGTAAGCTTGCCTGATCTCCACTGTCCCACTTTTTAATGATTTTCTTCGTCGATTGACATTATCTGCGCCCCAGCGCCCAAGCACAAACGGGAGTTTCTGCTTCATTTAGGATCTCCTTCACTAAGAAACTGTACCCTACATGTTGTTTGCCCCGCGCTGATCTCGTCGCTTTCGGCTAATTCCGTTTCGTCAGTAATGAAACTCTTGTTTAGCCGAGTTCCTCTAATGCTGCACCGGTCTCGGACAACAGCGCGGTCGCCAATGTTCTCTACTTCGAAATGCAGGCCACTCATGCGCGAATCATCGCCAAACCAATCAGCCCTATCGTTGCGGCCAAAGCTTGTGCAGGAATTTGGGACGATCTCAATCGTGGTTCCTTCGTTCAGGCTGGAAACTACCAATAATTTGACAATCATATTGCTTTTCCTAGGACAGTCACGAAAGGCATTTAAGAGTTGAAGCTACCAACCACCCAACTCGGCAAAGATACTGCCAAGCAAACTTGCATTACCAGCATCGACAGGGTAAGTCTGTGCATGGGAAACCATTCCTTTATAACTACAGGTTCTAGAATCGCTGCGGTCTCCACATCTGTTGCCACCCACCGAGTGCGGATACACAACCGAATGCTGCGAGGCAAAGTATCACGCCTATACAGACCATTCCATTGGCAAAATAGAATCGCGAAGGATCAACAGTAATCGCGCCGCCATATGTCAAAACGCAAACAAAAAGCGCTAAGATAGAGACGAGCATTCCATAGCGCACGAGCGCAAGCAAGAACAAGCCTACTTGCAGCCAAATGAGAATCCAAAAGTGTATCGCGACATCATTTATCAAAGAGTGGATCGTTCCGAAGAGTAAACACGCAACAACAACTGCTGGCGTTTGCTTGCGAACGACGATGCGAATGACGACCAATACAAACGTAGCAAAAATCATCATTCCAACAGCCGTGTGAGCAAAATAGAAGATTCTTCCGACCGTAAGCGGTATTCCCATCAGCAGGTGCTTTCCATGCATTGGCAGAAACTGTGCATCACCGAGCGGAAACATTAACGCGACTACACACGCACCCACACCGATTGCGATTCCCAAGAGTATGTCGTGACCAACAAGAGGGTCGGTGAAACGTCCGCCAAGCAGTCTTGTCCAGGATACTAGCAGGTCCGGCCAATATCGCCTGACTGTTGGCTCGAGAGCCACATAATTGAGCCAAGTGATAGAGGCCATCAAGAGCGCAGATGCCCAACAGTTAAGCAGCACTGCGATTTCCCAGTCGGACCAGGAATGATCAGCCCGCATTAGGCAAGCAATCAGATGCGCGACGACGACAAAGACGGTCAGTCGCCAAGCCCCGCGACGGTCCCAGCGACGCAGATAAACATTTCTTGCCATTAGAATAATCGCAATGCATGGCATAATTGCCAAACGGAATATCACATCGAGTGCTAAGCCGGTACGAACTTGGGCGGGGGGGTGCGGCTCATTGGCGCGTTTGTTTGGTTCTGACAGAATTTCGAAATAGACAGGTTTTCCTTGGAAAGCAGCTGCCACGACCAACAATTGATAATCGCTGCCCGGCCACTTACCGTTCCACGCTTGAACCTGGTCATAAACAACCGGCGGGACCACCTGCGGCTCGGATCGTTCCAGCTGCTCCAAGGAGAAGCCAATCATTTCCTCCGTAAACCATGTAGACCACTCCATCGGTTTCGCTTCGATCGCAATACCTTTCTCCATCGGTGGAATCGCTTGAAACCAACGCACTAAGCCAGCATTGTCTAATTGAACACCGCGCATGCCTGAGACGGACCAGGCTGGGTACCAAAGATCAACTGCTGCGTTCCCATATCGGGGAATGTCCTGGCCCAATGTATCCGCTCGAAATTCCTGCGGCGACTCACGGTACCAAAAGCCCATGCGGGTCCAATTTTCGAACCCTGGTCTGCGGGCAATTTGATTGTTCAAATCTTGCGTATCTCCGTGAGCGAACCCGTAACTAAAATCGACCATCGGTACTGAATAGCCAAGTTGCTTCAGTACCGTTTGAGCACGATAAGCCAAAACCTCGGGAGAGAGAAAAGGTTCGATTGCGTTGAGTTTGTCCAGCTTCTGCCACCCCCATAGGTGAATGAGCAGTCCAACGACGATGCTCGCCAATAAGCCAGTCGCCATCTTGGGCGACATCAGCTTTGAATCACCAGACATGGCGACGATTTCAGGATGTGGTGTTTCACCAGCTACCATCGCCGCAGCGAGTGGATCGCCACCGGGCAGCGCTGCGGCCAGTTCATTCGCCGTGCGCGGTCGCATGCTTGGATCGGAAGATAGGCTCCGCGAGATCGCCCGCTCTACAGCTGGATCCATATCGTCCACCATGTCGGACGGATTGCGGGCACTCGAAGAGTCTTCATGCAATCGCTGCAGTTCGGGTAGCGAACCAGCAACATGCGCGGGTTTACCGGTAAAGACTTCGAACAGAATCAACCCCAACGAATAGATATCCGTCCGGGGGCTCGTCTGCCCACGCAACAATTGCTCTGGGGCCATGTAAGCTGGCGTCCCCGACATGCCAATCACATTTTCACCGTCGCCCGAAACCGTCGCTAAACCAAAGTCGGTGATCCGCACTTGGCCTTGACCATCGATCATGATGTTGGCCGGTTTCAAATCGCGATGCAGTACCCCTTTGGCATGGGCGGCTGCTAAACCCGAGCACAACTGGCGAGCGATTTGAATGCCTTTGTCTTTCGGAAGTCGGCCAATCCGATGGAGCAAGGTCTTCAGATCTTCTCCATCGATGTACTCCATCGACAGGAATTGCTGACCGTTAACTTCGCCGATGTCATACACGCGACAGATATTCGGATGGCAAATCTGTCTAGCCAGCTTGACCTCTTGATGAAAGCATTCGAGTCGTTTCACATCCTTGGCCAACTCGCGCGGCAAGAACTTGAGAGCCACCGTTTGACCGAGTCGCAAGTCGTCGGCACGATAGACTTCACCCATCCCGCCGCGGCCGAGCATCGACACGATGCGATAGCGATCAGCCAACTTGGTGCCCGGTAGAAAGCGACCATGATGCGAAGAATCAGATAAACCGCTGCCGTTGTTTTTTCCGAATACCGTCGTCGTCGCATCAAATCGAGCGGCGGGCTGATCAAGAAAGCTCTCGGGCTCTTCGTTGGCCGCCAGTAAAGCCAGGACTTTGCGCTTGAGTCCACTGTCGTCACCGCATTTGTCGTTAGCAAACGCCTCGCGCCTCGCGGGATCTTCAATATCGATCGCTTGCAGAAAAATCTCTTTGGCTTGCATGGCTAATCTTTGGTCTCGGCGTCATTGGAATCGGAAAGTTCGCATTGCAGCCAAGCGCGGGCGAATTTCCAGTGGCGATACGCGTCGGCTCTCGACAGGGAGAGTGCATGCCCAGCTTCTTCGACCGATAGACCAGCAAAGTAACGTAGCTTGACGAGCTCAACACCGAGGGGGTCTTCTTGGGCGAGTATCTCCAGCGCATCGTTGATGGCAAGCACTGCTTCGGGTTGGGCTTGCATCTCAACGTCGACATTCGTAAGTTCAACCCGCTGCAGCTCACCACCATGTTTGACCCGCGACTTGCGTCGTGCGCTCTCCACCAGAATGCGGCGCATCGCTTCGGCCGCGGCAGCAAAGAAGTGGCCGCGATTTTGCCAGTTCGGGCCACCGTCACTCCCCACCAACCGCATGTACGCTTCGTGAACCAGTGCAGTGGCGTTGAGCGTGTGGCCTGTTTTCTCTTGGGCAACTCGCTTTCTGGCTAATGCCTTGAGTTCGTCATAAACCAGTGGAAACAACTCCTGCGTTGCATGTGGATCGCCATTGGCGGCTGCAGATAGGATGACTGACAAATCTTTCACAGATCTCATCTCCGACGAAGGGGAGGCGGTCACAATCGCTGCCATTTAGCAAGCTCCACTGGCTCGATTCTAAACATTTTCATTGGCGTTATGCCGCCGGTGAGGTTTGGACTAACGACCTGCGATGACGCGTGCCACGTCGCCAACGCTGAACTGGAGCTGAGTCTCTGACCATCCCGGCAACTGCATCGCTAGCAGGGAGAATGTCGCAACAACCATGATTGTAAAGACGGCAATCGTTGACGCTGGCGCGAGCCCATTGAATTCTCTGCCAACTGTGCCGGATCGTTCGAGGATTTCGATTGCTTCAGCTGATGTATTGCTGTTGCACGCTTTCGCCAGGCGAAACTGTCTGGCGTTGCGAATTGAGCGGTGGGGCAAAGTCGCTCGGGAGGGGTTCGCTACCGTGATATAACTTCTGGCAAACATGTCCTGAAATCCCTATGAATCTGAATTCACAAATGGTGCTGGAGGATAGTCGTCACAGAGATATGCGACGTAGGGATCGGAAACGTCTCAGAAATTTTTAGAATCTTTGCTTTAACGACAGCACGAATTCAATTTCAAACGCAAACGGAGAACCAGAACGATGACCACCCGCAAGAACACCAACCGCCTGCAAGCCGAGGCCGCATACGAGAACGCTCACCTGGTTGCCCAGGGAGCCTCGATCAACCCTTTTTTCCAGCCGCCCACAGGAACCAGAAGTTCCGAGGTGAAGCGGCCGATCATCTCTTCAGCCGACTGAATTTGTTTTCCTTCAGGACCGTCCATGGTAGTACCCTGAGCGAGCATTGAGCATCCTAGCCGTTAGTCAGAATCGATCCTTCACGGCGGAGGATTGTAGACCATGGGACCGGATTTCACTGCTGCCCGAAGGGGCCAAGTACGCCTTGTCTTGCTAGCATAATACGTCAACTAAATGGGAATGCGCCCCCCCGAGGGGACGTTCTCCGGCGAGCCCACCAGGGGGCTATGAACCAAACACAGTAAGCAGTGTTGCGCGGTCGAGCCGATTTGCCCGGACAGTACAAAATCACAGTCAGGGCAAGATCCCGGCCAATAACTGATAGCAATCCTAGTTGGTAGCTGCTACGCTTTCTGGCATGTCTGAAGTCGCTTTGAACCTCTCATAAATGGAATCACGTGACTCGGAAGCGGAGTTTACTTCTATGCTAACAAGGTCTTGCTAAACGCAGTGTATTGAATTGGTAGGCACGATGTACAAAGTTCGTTGCGACTGTGGGTATACAGTTCAGATCGCCCCGGCCAGTGCAGGTGATGAAGTGTCGTGCCCCCAATGCCAGTCGATCATTACTGTCCCACGGTTGTCTCAATTGAAGAGAGATGCCGGTGAGGCAGTTTCGATGTTATCCGTTGCTGACGAGTTAGCGATCGCGATTTCCAAAAGAAAACCACCGTTTGACGGCACCTGTCAGATTTGTGGCAAACAGAAGGCTACTGATTGGCTTCCGACGTACATGCGGTACCTTGAACGGCGAGTTATGACTGGCGATGCGGTGAAGGTTACGCCCCGAGGAGTGTCAGTTGGTTACGCGCCTGCCAATGAGTATTGGAGACATGTCGATATCCCTTGTCTCTTTTGCAAGTTATGTGGCGAAGAGTTTCGACAAGACTGGCGTAGGGCGAAGCGGGCAGCGATCGCCTCCAAGTTATTAAACGGTGCCTTCCTCTTGCCCCTTGCGTTAGTAGCAATAGTCCTAATCGCCTTACTGCCGTTCGTCGCCATCTCGTTGGCCATTTTCATTGTGTACGCGATCTACCGCCAGGCAACTCGCAATCGTACAGATCAGTTTCTTGCTGCCCATCTGCGAACACTTGGCGGTGTTGATAAGCTCTTCGACGAGGATGAATACGTAATTGGCCATATGGGGTTCTGCGAAATCGAGCAGGGCCTTCCGGAAGGGGCGGTCTCAGTATCGGAGGCGATCTCTGCAAATCGACCGTTAGAAAACTCGACAAGCCATCAATCGACTGTTCTTTTCACCAAATTGAACGAGTTGGATCTTTTTGTTGATTCATATCTTGAGAAGAAGCGTCCCCAATGGATCTCAGCAATGCTTGAGTTTCTGGCCAAACAAGATGATATTCCAAGAGAAGCGATCGCCGGACTTACAGGCTTCCTTTCAGAGGTAAAACGCGAGAATCCAGATCAAAATACCGAGTGGAACTCGAAGATTATCTGCGGCTGCCCCGCGCTGAGGAATCTCTACGCCACTGCTCGCGAATTGACTACCGCAGCGATACTTGATTTGAAGCCAAGTAATGAGACCAACGACCTGCTCTGGTCGGCATTTCGTGGGAGTGGGAATGTCGACTATATTGGCAAAATAATCGACACGATGCACTGGATTGAAAATGCAACGACACGAGAGCAACTAGAGGCAGCTGTTTCAGCAAAATGGTCACTCGCCGCTCATGCCAGAACTTTTCCATTGGTGCATTTTTACGTAATCATGACTACTCAAGACTGCGAAAAGTCAATTAAAAAACACCTCGACGATATATTGACAAAGGACATGGAATGCATTGTCAAGGAGTCCCAACGTCTCTTGATAGAACACTAAGCATCGGACTCATCTGAAGCTCGCATCCATTGGTAATAAGTCTCCTGGCAACATCCGTCGAACTTAGATACTCCCTGTAACTGATTTGCCCCGAAAGGCGAACGCGACCTTTGGGCGGGCTCTCTCTCAGGAAGTCAGTTTTTGCAGCTCCAGAACCATTAGCAAAGCTCTATAGCCGGAACAGTGGCAATCACCGATGAGTCTGTTGAGTCTGTACATTTTGCTCAAGTGTGCTGAATCCGTAGGGCCTGCAAGCAGTCTTAGTTGAGAGCCAGAACGCGCGATACCTAGCCGCCGCTCACGATCATACCAATGTGGCATTCTCCTGCTTAAAGCTACGGAGGTCCAATGGACGAGTGCTGGCCTTTACAGCTGATACCATCGCCTAAACCCGGGAAGGTTATTCCGCCGCGGTAAACGTGATTTGTGATTTGACGATAATGCGGTCGCGACCAGCCATGGGCTTCGCGAGTCCAGCTGTGCCACCATTTCGATGGCTGCCGCGAATTTGGTCGACTGCATAAGGTGGGCGTGACATTAGTCAATTAGCACTCGGAACTGCGGTCGGTGAAATCGACCTCGCGCCGTTCGCTGTTTGACTTCGTGCTGGCCGCTACACAAATCAAGGGAATTTCCCAAATGGCCCCTAATGGCACATTTGGCAGATACCGAAGTCCCTGGCGAGGGGCCCCGAAGCTAAGAATTTGTGCTACCGTCCAGGAAATGAGCGATTTCGGCATTCGCGGAAGAACGATCGATTGACGCTGCTATTCGTTCACCGCCGCTGCAGATGGGTTATCTTCCGTCGGAACGATATTGCAGGTCTGTGAATCGCTATCGAAATGAAGCTCGACTCGGCCTGTTTGGAGCTGGTGCATCACGCTCTCGATCCTCCGCTCAATCGAAGAATGGTCCGTTCCGTCGCGGGTGACAAACTCCTCGACGATGGCCTTCAGTGCTGCGGACGACAGCAGCGTGTGGGATATGTGCATCGAGTCAGTTTACTAGTTCAAAATGCGATTGACCACGCCGCCGCGATAGCTGAGAAGCGAATCGCCGATCGCAAATCTGTGGAGTTTTGCCTAAACGGCAGCTCGTGACGCAGATCCTCAAGCCACCTTTGTTCACGCTCGCCTACGTCGCTGCAGCTCCTTGAAGCTGACTCGGTCGCCACGTTTTTGCGATACGCCTCCATCCGTGCCGAACAGCACACAGCCTTGCATGGCGGCGGCGACAGCTGATCCGACCAGGCAGTCGAGCCAGTGATTATCGGGTTGCTCAGGTCTGGCCTTCCATTCGTCCACAGTGCGGCCGCGGCCTTCGGTTTTGACGAAATACTCGGAGGTCACTTGCTCGGCAAACATGCGGTGCGTTTCGATATTGCTTCCAAACAACGAGAGACATCCGCGATCACCCATGGCCACAGCCAGTCTGGCGTGCGTAAACGACTTCCACCAGTTGGTGTCGTAGATCACGTGGCGGATCGCTCGCTTGCCGTGAATGGTCGGAATGCGCCAATTGAGTCCTACACGATCGCCAGGCCTGCGTTTGTATTCGCTAAAGGGATTACTGGAGGCACCCACAAAGCGGCCGTGCGATGGGGTAAGCGTGGCACTATGCGAACTCTGCCGACAGAATTGGTAGACAACATCGGTTGAATGTCCCCAGTTGGCGTCGATCAGACAGCGATTGATCTTCATGGCGGCGCCGTCGTCGCGTTGCCACTCGCTGGCCAGAAGTTGTTCACAGAGCTGTTCTAGGCCAGCGTAGATCGAGCCTTCTAGTCCCGTACCTTCTGTGGCAAAGGCCAAGGTGTGACGCGCATCACGCAGCGTGAAGTAGCCACGCCGCTGGTCGGGATAGGTGCCATAATCGACCACGTAGCCTGTGAAATTATCTTCCCAAGCCGCGACTACGTAGAACAGTAGCTTTTGTTGAACGTCGATGAAGGAAGTTAGGTGGTTGGACGAAACAGCCGAGTCGAACCAGTTTCTGGTTGTGCTGACGCCTGACGACGAGCGACCCAAGATCCTGGACACGATTGCTGACTCTCGCATCGCTTGGACCTCATTTGCCTTAGTTGATCAAGCGATTGATGAGCTCTTAGGTGACGATCACGAGGTTGTGTCCGAGCGCGAAGCATTTTTGCTACGCGAATTGCAGAGTATGTTCGAGGCGGAGAAGTTACTTGCGAGTCCCAACGATGTGGTCGTCGTGGCGGCACGGAGTGCTTGGCCAGAGTACAAAAACTTCCACGCTTACGTCTGCCAACCCAACCGCCCATTCCAACAGGTCAGCCGATTAGGGTTTTATTCGAAGGGGGTGATCTATCCACTTGTCCCCAAGATCCTCGAGGTCCATGATGAAGTCCCGATGGTCCTCGGCCAACACAAAGGCCTTCTCGGAAAACTGGTCGACCACATTGTGTCGAAGTCATTGCGGCTAAAAGACGAGAGCTACAAGTTAATTCTCCTATCCCCGCCAGATTCGCCCGACACATTGAAATTGGCTGCGCCCATACCCAATAACCAACGGTCTAAGTCCGGCAAGCCTACTGCATTCACGATGGGTCAACGTTACGCCTCCAGCCAGCAACTCTTGGCAGCCAAGTTGACGTCAGATTTGACTTAAGTCTTGGCCGAAGCGCAACGGGATTCCCGCTGAATGGTCACTCAATTGCCGTCTCGATAGAACACCTGGTCTCTAGCTCATGAACGAGAAGGCAACGATGAAAATGATTACCACTACGAACAATACTAGCAGCCCGACGCCGGTGGATATGCCTTTGCCAGCCGAATCGGCGGTAACCTTCGATCTGATCCTGGTCTCACGAATAGCCAAGCCAATCAAGCTGGTAATCATGCCAGCGCCAAGGACGTAGAGGCTGTTAAAGCGCCCAGTCGTGAGCTCATTGGGTGGTAGCGCCGGAATGATCCAGAATGCGATGGCACCGTACGCAAGCGTTGCTATTCCGACGACTAACACACCAGTTCCGACCTTGCGCCGCATTCCGAGCCGCGATGCCGGATAATTGGCGTCAGGCTTTGGTGAGTCGTACGGATTTTCGTTCATTACGGTCGAGCCAACGATAGAGCATGTCCCGGTGAACCGCTGCATCGCTAGATTGTCACCTAGGTCGCTCTGCGCTTCAACCGGTTTTGCACGCTGAAGTCGCGTAGCTGGATTGGATCAAGAGTTTGCCTGCACGACGAACCACAGGAATCGTGCCTACGCCTGCGGACCTCAGTCCAACGATTCATTTGCTACGCCACCGTAGGTCGGATAGAATCCAAGTAGCCAAGTCCGTCGGCCCCAGCGACAAAGCTCAACCAGCGATCTAGCTACGCTGACCCATTGAGTACAACCGGTTAGAGCGGAACACCTTATCCAGATTAAGATATGTCTTGTGGCAATTTCTTACATCAATGATCGCGTGCATTGGAATTACTTCCTCGCATTGCAGGAAGACTTCGCGAGAATTGCACGCTACATTGAACCGTGCGAGGAGAACAACGACGTATTCTCCATTGAGCTAGCTCGGATACTGATGACAGCTACGCAGGAGGTTGATGTTCTAATGAAGCTGCTGTGTGAATTGCTTTCGCCGGGGTGTGGGGTTGCAAACGTGAAAAATTACTACGACGTGACTGAAAACTCGATCCCAGAAATTAAGCAAAGCGTCGTGGGAATTGGACGTTTTGGGATGGAAAGCAGACCGTTTATAAGTTGGGAACCAGAGTCACCTCCGTTGTGGTGGACGGCAAACAATAAAATCAAACACCGTCGTGATATCCACTTCAATCAGGCGACGTTCAAGAATTCCTTCAACGCGCTGGACGGTCTTTTTGTGACTGTTGCATTTTATTATCAACAACTACGCAAATTTCGCGGAAGGAATCATTCCTGGACGTTGGTCTCTCAATTTCTTGATATCGCTTCACATAGTATGTTGTTTGATCTAATAGAACCACCGTTAGTAAGGGTTATTGATGGTGGAGTGCTACTCCCAAATGGCAAGTGGGGCACAGAACTTGAACTTGACGACATGAGGGGATAACCATCCGATCGGTATAGATGTACCGTTTTAAGTTAAGGTGCGTCGGACGTGATGACGGCTGAGGAGCGTTCGACAGTCGGTGGACTCTTTCTCTAGATTCATTTGCCACGCCCACCGCAGGTCGCTACAGTTCACAGAGGACCGTCTGTGGCCACCTTGCTTGGCCTGAGCGACGCAACACTAGCCACAGCGAAAGCCACCACGCCCAAATTGTGGCTACATCCATTTGCCACGCTCACCGCAGGTCGGACTTCGCGACGGCGCAAGGGCGATAGCAGCCACGCCGACAGCTGTGGCTTTTTCAATTTGCCACGCCCACCGTAGGTCGGCTACAGTTCGCGTAGGCCAGTCTGTGGACAAGCCGCTCGGTATGGGCGAAGCAACCGGAATCAGAGAAAATCGGCCATGCCCACAAGTTGTGGCTAGATCCATTTGCCACGCCCAGCGTAGGTCGGATAGAATGGGCTTAGGCGAATGTGTTGCTAAGCCAGCGACAATGTACAACGAGCGATATATCCACATGCGAGACGATTCCAACGAGAGCGGCATTAGGAACACTCTTCAACCGCTTGCGAGGATTCTGGTTCTCGAACACGGTGAGACCTCCCACTATTTCTTGACGGAGAATTATTATGGCTATTCGCATAGCGTCGGTGTTGCTCTTAAGTTTGCTTGTGTCCGATTTGAGCGTAAGGCAAGCCCGTGGGCAGACTTCTGAGCGTGAAGAGTTGCTGGCCAAAGGGGAGACGCTGTTGATCGACTTTATCAACGCGCGAACTCTAGTCCCTGAGAATTGGGCCTGCTTCATTCGCGCTCAGCGGTGGGGACACAATGCTAAAGACGAGCAAATAGTCACGACTAATCTTG